>CBDUBW010000235.1:0-3336 GCA_965365485.1 uncultured Aquisediminimonas sp. | reverse complement strand
TGATGATGGCGGGCGCGATGGGCTACACCGTTTGGGGTTGGAGCCGCGGGCAGTTTTCGACTGGCGACGTGGTGCTGGTCAACACGCTGCTCGCGCAGCTGTTCAGGCCGCTCGACATGCTCGGCATGGTCTATCGCATGATCCGCCAGGGGCTGATCGACATGGAAGCGATGTTCCGGCTGATCGACACGCCTTCGGAAATCGAGGACGCGCCCGGTGCGCACGCGCTGCGGGTAAACGGGGGCGCGATCGCGTTCGAGAATGTTTCCTTCTCCTACGAGGCAGACCGGCCGATCCTTTCGGGCTTGAGCTTCACTGTCCCCGCCGGGAGCACGCTCGCGATTGTCGGGCCATCGGGTGCCGGCAAATCGACCCTCGCGCGGCTGCTCTATCGTTTCTACGACGTGACGGGCGGGCGCATCACGATCGATGGGCAGGATCTGCGCGAAGTCACGCAATCGAGCCTGCGCGCGGCGATCGGCATCGTCCCGCAGGATACGGTGCTGTTCAACGAGAGCATCGGCTACAATATCGGCTATGGCCGCGACGGGGCGGTCCAGGCCGAGATCGAAGCCGCGGCGAAAGGTGCCGCGATCCACGGCTTTATCGCCGCCCAGCCCGATCAATATGCGACGCAGGTGGGCGAGCGCGGGCTTAAGCTGTCGGGCGGAGAGAAGCAGCGGGTCGCCATCGCCCGCACTTTGCTAAAGAATCCGCCGATCCTGATCCTCGACGAAGCGACCAGCGCGCTCGACAGCCGCACCGAGGCCGACATCCAGGCGACTCTCGACGCGGTAGCCGCGCGGAGGACGACTTTAATCATCGCCCACCGCCTGTCGACGATCGTCGATGCCGATAAGATCATCGTGCTCGATCATGGCCGGGTGGCCGAACGCGGGACGCACGACGCATTGCTGCGGGAAGGCGGACTCTACGCCGAGATGTGGGCCAGGCAGGCAGCGGAGGTCGAAGACGAACCCGTCGCCGCCGAATAGCGTTGATAAGCCTCATCGTTACCAGTAACGCAGCGATATGGGTTTCGAAAAGCCTCTCACCGGTGCCCAGCGCACCGCTCGCCACCGCGCAGCGCTTCGCGCGCAGGGGTTGCGACCGC
Source organism: uncultured Aquisediminimonas sp. (assembly GCA_965365485.1). Classification (GTDB taxonomy): domain Bacteria; phylum Pseudomonadota; class Alphaproteobacteria; order Sphingomonadales; family Sphingomonadaceae; genus Aquisediminimonas. The sequence goes on along the minus strand of CBDUBW010000235.1, from coordinate 2,222 downwards.
GCACTTTCTGGCTTCCTGCTGCATCTAGCCAAGATTTTGCGGCGGAAGCGAAGGCTGATGCGGAGAAGGCTTGGGCGCTTGTCAGCGATGAAGAACAGACGATGGCTTGGGTCGACGCGATGAACGAAGAAGTGCTGCGCGATCTGCCCGATTGATGCAGCGGCATCGTGGCGAAATCCATACGGCAGCGACGGGCGGCGGTTTCGGCAGCAAGCCGCGCCCCGTGCTTGTCCTGCAAAGCGATGCTTATGGACAGCTGCCGAAAACGACGATTGCTCTGATCGGATCGCGTTCTGACGATCCGCCATCGTATCGGATTCCGGTTGATCCGAGCGAAACGAATGGTTTGCGCAAGGCGTCCGAAGTCCAGCCCGATATTCTGATGACGATCCGTTGGGACCAGTTCGGCGAGTTCTGCGGTGTGCTTGAGCCGCAGATCATGGCTCGGGTCGAAGTGGCGCTGCTGAAGCTTCTTGGGTTCAACGATCGCCGATGACCCCCCTCGCCGCGCTCCATTCCACCTTCGGCTTCAGCGAATTTCGCGGGGTCCAGGGCGATGTCGTCGCGCGGGTGCTGGCGGGGAAGAGCACACTTGCCGTCATGCCAACCGGCGCGGGAAAGTCGCTTTGTTATCAGCTCCCCGCCGTCATGCTGCCGGGGACGTGCATTGTCGTATCACCGCTGATTGCGCTCATGCACGATCAGATGCGCGCCGCGGATGCAGCGGGGATCAGGGCGGCGACGCTGACCTCTGCCGATGCCAACCGCGCAGAAACGGTGGCACGTTTCAGGCGTGGCGAGCTCGACCTGCTTTATGTCGCGCCCGAACGCGCGTCGCAGCCGGAGTTTCGCGGGCTCCTCCGCGAAAGCCCCTTGAGCCTGTTCGCGATCGACGAGGCGCATTGCGTTTCCGAATGGGGGCATGATTTCCGGCCCGATTACCGGCTGCTCAAGGGGATGATGGACGATCACCCGAGCGTCCCCCGCCTCGCGCTGACTGCGACTGCCGACGCGCATACCCGCGCCGATATCCTCGCCCAGCTCGGCATCCCGCAGGACGGAGAGATCGTCGCCGGGTTCGACCGGCCCAACATCCGCTATGCCGTGACCAACGCGCCCAATTCGGGCTCCGCGATCGCCGGGCTGATGCGGAGCAACCCGGGTGCGGGCATCGTCTATGCGCAGACGCGCGACAAATGCGAAAAGCTTGCCGCACTGCTCGCCAAGACGGGGCGGCCCACGCGCTTCTATCATGCGGGGATGGAGCCGCAGCAGCGCGCGCGGGCGCAGGCAGAGTTTGTCGCCTCCGAAGACATGGTGATGGTCGCGACGGTTGCTTTCGGCATGGGCATCGACAAGCCCGACGTCCGCTTCGTCGCGCATGCCGGGCTGCCCAAATCGATCGAGGCCTATTATCAGGAAAGCGGCCGTGCGGGGCGCGACGGCGATCCGGCGGTCGCGCATTTGTTCTGGGGCGCGAGCGATTTCACAAAGGCACGGGCGCGGCTCGATGAAGTGCCGCCCGAGCGCCGCGCCGCCGAGCGCGGGCGGATCGATGCGCTGGCGCGGCTGGTCGAAAGCACAGGGTGCAGGCGAGCGATCCTGCTGAGTCATTTCGGCGAAACGCCGCCGCCCAATTGCGGCAATTGCGACAATTGCCTCAACGCGCCGGGGGCGATCGACGCGACCGAGATCGCGCGCAAGCTGCTCTCTGCAGCCTATCGCACCGGGCAAAGCTTCGGCGTTGGCCATCTCGAGAAAGTCCTGACCGGCGCAGCGGACGAACGCATCCTCAGTCGCGGGCATGACCGGTTGAGCGTGTTCGGGATCGCGGGCACCGATGAGGCGCACCTGATCAAGCCGGTGGCTCGAGCGTTGCAGGCGCGCGGGGATCTGATCGCGAACGAACATGGCGGATTGAAGCTCGGCGGCGCATCGCGTGAGATCCTGAAAGGCGAGACGAGGGTCGAGATCGCGGTCCAGCCCAAGGCGCCTCGCACCCGACGCAATAGCGGCAAGGCCAACCCGATCGGAGATCCGCTGTTCGAGGCGCTGAAGGCCAAGCGTCGAGAGATCGCCGCCAATGATTCGGTGCCGCCCTACGTGATCTTCCACGATTCCACCCTTCGCGACATGGCACGCATCCGCCCCAAATCCTCGCGCGACATGGCGCTGGTCAGCGGCGTGGGCAGCGCCAAGCTAGAGAGGTATGGCGAGGCGTT
>CBDUBW010000234.1:0-3338 GCA_965365485.1 uncultured Aquisediminimonas sp. | reverse complement strand
CTTGTGCCGCAAATGGTCCTGACGATGCTGTCTTTCCCGCTGGCGATGCGTATCTGCGACCGGCTGGACCGATGGCGATTGAGGATATGAAGCGACCGCGCAAAATTGTCACCGAGGCCCAACAGGCATTCAGCTTCACCCGGCGATCGATGGTGCTGGGTGGCGCTCAACTCGCGCTCGGCGGGCTGCTGGCGGCGCGCATGGCATACATCTCGATCGCGCAGAACGAAAAATATGCGCTGCTTGCCGAAAGCAATCGCGTCAACTTGACGCTCATCCCGCCGCGCCGGGGCTGGATCGTCGATCGCAACGGTTATCCGCTAGCACTCAACCGCACCGCTTTCCGGGTAGATCTCATTCCCGACCGCCTGATCGACGAAGATGCCGTGCTGGCCGAATTGCAGAAGCTGATCGGGCTGTCCGACGAGGCGGTCGCGGATATTCGTGATGATTTGAAGACTGCGGCTGGATTTCAGCCGGTGCAGGTCATCGAGAATCTCGATTGGGATCGCTTCGCCGCGATCAGCATCCGCGCGCACGACATGCCGGGAGTGGCGCCAGCGCAATCCTTCGCGCGCCATTATCCCGAGGGGGCTTCGGTCGGGCATTTGATCGGTTATGTCGGTGCGGCATCGGCCAAGCAATATGAGGAGAAAAAGGACCCGATCCTGATCACGCCCGGCTATAAGGTCGGCAAGGAAGGGCTTGAAAAGACGCTGGAAGACCGTCTTCAGGGCAAACCCGGTGCGCGGAGGTCCGAAGTGACTGCCCGCGGCAAGCTGGTGCGCGATCTCGAAACCCGTCCGGATGTTTCGGGGCAGACGACCAGGCTGACGATCGATGCGGGATTGCAGGCCTATGCCGCCCGGCGACTGGGGCTCGAATCGGGCTCGGCAGTGGTAATCGATACGCAGACCGGCGGAATCCTGGCGATGACATCGATGCCCTCCTTCGATCCCAACGAATTCTCGGACGGGATCGGACGGCGCGAATGGTCTTCACTCAGCGAGGACGATCACCTGCCGCTGCTCAACAAGTCACTGCAGGGGCTCTATCCTCCCGGTTCGACGCTCAAGCCGATGGCGGCGCTGGCGCTGCAACGCCACGGCATCGATCCCGAGGAAACCGTATCGTGCGGGGGCGGCTATCGGCTCGGCAATCGCGTTTTCCGATGCCTGGGACGTCACGGCCCGATGAACATGCGCAGCGCGATCATGAAAAGCTGCAACACCTATTTCTACGCGATGGCCAACCGCATCGGCTACGACAAGATCGCCGAAGTCGCGCGCGAGTGCGGGCTGGGGCAGGAATTCGACCTGCCGGTGCCATCGCAGCGCTACGGCACCGTGCCCGACAGCGCCTGGAAACGACGCAAATACGATCAGGAATGGACACGCTCGGACTCGCTTAACGCCGTCATCGGCCAGGGGTACATCATTGCCAGCCCGCTCCAGCTTGCGGTCATGTCGGCGCGGATCGCGTCGGGGCTGCGGCTCGAGCCAAGCCTGATCGCGGGCAAAAGACGCGCCTTTCCGCCGATGTCATCGCCGCCCGAACACCTCGCCACCGCGCGTGAGGGGATGGATATGGTCGTCAATGCCGGTGGCACCGGCGCGCGCAGCCGCTTGCCGCTCGACGGGATCACGATGGCAGGCAAGACCGGCACCGCCCAGGTCCGCAAGATTGCCGGGGGGCAGCGCGGCCAATCGGGCGAATGGAAATATCGAGATCACGGGCTGTTCGTTTTTTTCGCGCCCGTCGAGGCACCGCGTTATGCCGGTGCGGTGGTGATCGAGCATGGACTTGGCGGTGCCCGCGCGGCGGCGCCCGTCGCCAAGGACATGATGACATATATGTTCGATCCGGCCAAGGCGATGGAAGCGCTGACCGCGCTCGAGGCGGGATGGGGCGGTGACGTCAAGACGCGCAGCGCTGCGCGGCGCGAGCGCTTGAAGCTCGAGGCTGCGGGGATCGCGCCTACCCTGCCATCTGCCGACGCCGAAAACGGCAGCGCGCCTGTCGGCAATGCTGTCGCTCCTGCACCGACCGCACCTGTAGACCCGCCTCCCGCCCCGCCACCGGCCAATGCCGCCGCGCCTTTCGAAGACGAGCCGCGATGAGCCAATTCTCGCTTGTTCCCGCTCCGCTCGCGCAGCTGCCGTGGAGGCTCATCACCCTGCTCGTCGCAATTGCCGGCTTCGGGTTCATCGTCCTCTATTCGGCCGCGGGCGGCAGCCTGTCGCCATGGGCGATGTCGCACGCCGTGCGATTCAGCGTTTTCATGGTGATGGCGATCGTGCTGTCGCGCATATCGGTTGCGCAGTGGAAAATGATCGCATTCCCGGGCTATGTTATCGTCCTGGTCGCGCTCATCGGCGTCGAGGTCGTGGGTGGCATCAGCGGCGGAAGCCAACGTTGGCTCGATCTCGGCGTTATCCGGCTTCAGCCATCCGAAGTGATGAAATTGTTCATCGTGCTCGCCGTAGCGCGATTTTACGACTTGCTTCCAGCAGGCGAGATCCGCCGCTGGAATGCGATATGGCCTGGCGCAACGATGATCGGCCTGCCTGCCGGCCTGGTCATGCTTCAGCCCGATCTCGGCACAGCGCTGATGATCACCGCAGGCGGCATCACCATCATGTTCCTCGCCGGCCTGCCGCTGCGCCTTTTTATCGCCGGTGGCGCCGCCGCGGCGGTGATCGCCCCGCTCGCCTATTTCTTCCTGCTCCACGATTATCAGCGCAAGCGCGTGCTGACGTTTCTCGACCCGGAAAGCGATCCGCTGGGCGCGGGCTATCACATCACCCAATCCAAGATCGCGATCGGATCGGGCGGCATCTTCGGCAAGGGTTTTCTGAACGGAAGCCAGAGCCACCTCGATTATCTGCCCGAGGGCCATACCGACTTCGTGTTTGCGACGATGGCGGAAGAATTCGGGCTGATCGGCGGCATCGTCATCATCGCGCTGTTTCTGCTCGTGATACGTTGGGGCATGCGGGTTTCCGAGCGCGCCACGACGCGCTTCGCCAAGCTTACGGCGGCGGGGCTATCGGCAACGATTTTCTTCTACGTCGCGATCAACCTGTCGATGGTGATGGGGCTTGCCCCGGTCGTCGGCATTCCCCTCCCGATGGTCTCGCACGGCGGCACCGCAATGATGACGGTGATGATGTGCATCGGCGTGCTCATGGCGATCGACCGCGAAAACCGACAGCGCCGCGGGATGCGCTGATGCCTGTTGCTCTCGCGCGCCCGAACTGTTAGCGGGCCGCTTCCCATGTCAGGGACGGACGCATAGCTCAGTTGGTAGAGCAGCTGACTCTTAATCAGCGGGTCCT
>CBDUBW010000233.1:0-3358 GCA_965365485.1 uncultured Aquisediminimonas sp. | reverse complement strand
TGAGGCCCTCGGGGATAGGCTGGCCGACCTGTCCGCCGAACTCGGTGAGGCAGAAGAGGAGGATATCGGCGAGGGTGAAGCGTGTGCCGCAAATCCATTCACCCGTGAGCGCGCGATCGATCGCTTCCAGTCCGTCGCGGCCCATCGCCTTGCTGCCTTCGGCGGCTTCGGGGAGGCAGCGCATCCGATCCTTGAATAGTGGCAGTCCTTCGGCGCCACGGAAGCCGACGACCATCGGCATGACCACGGTGTAATCGATCTGGCGCAGCTTCATCCGCGTTTCGGCGCGCTGCTCGGCGTTGGTGCCGATCAGCGGCGGCGTGGGATGGCGCTCTTCGAGATATTCGCAGATCGCGGTGCTCTCGGCGATGGTTCGCCCGTCGTCGAGCTCGAGCAAAGGCGTGTGGCCATAGGCGTTCTTTGCGAGATAATCGGGCCGCCGGTTCGCCCCCGACATGATGTCGACGAACTCGCGCTGGAGGGTGATGCCTTTTTCCGCGACGAACATAGTCACGACGCGCGGATTTGGACCTACCGATTGATAGAGCTTCATTTTCGACCTTTCGTCATCCCCGCGTAGGCGGGGATCCATGGAAGCAGTGGAGGCAATGGGTTCCCGCCTTCGCGGGAATGACGCCTTAGCATCAGAACTGCACCCGCTTGGTGAAGCCGCCATCGACGACGATGTTCGCGCCGGTCATATAGGGGCAGGCGGGGGATGCGACGAAGACGACAGCCTTGGCGACTTCCTCGGGTTCGCCGAAGCGGCCGGTCGGCATCTGCGCGAGGACGCTGTCGTGCAGTGCCGGCACGGCACCCTTGATCGCTTCCCAGTTTCCACCGGGATAATAGATCGCGCCGGGAGAGACGATGTTGACGCGGATCTTCTGCGCGGCGAGCGCCTGGCTGAGCTGCGAGCCGTAGGTGATCAGCGCGGCCTTAAGCGCGTTGAAGGCCTGAGGCGCGATGAAGGTTTCGAGCGCGGCGGTCGACGACATCAGCACGATCGAGCCGCTGCCCGAGGCTTCGAGTGCGGGAGTGAGCGTTTCGACCGCATGGACCGCGCCCAATATATCGACATCGAGCCCGCGCTGCCAATCGCCAGTCGCGCCCATGCCCGATGTGCTCGCCATATGGACGAATATGTCGCAACCGCCGAGCGTGTCGGCGGCCTTGCTCAGCCACGCCTTGTAGCCCTCGGCGCCGCTGTTGATGTCGAACACCTCGCCAAAGACCTTGCCATCGCCGGCGGCGTCGATCGCCGAGACTGCGGCCGTGACCTTGGCCTCGTCGCGCGAGAAGAAGGCAACGTCCGCGCCCTCAGCCGCGAACAGCTTGGCGGAGGCGAGCCCGAGCCCATGCGCGCCGCCATTCATGATTACCTTTTTGCCCTTGAGCCCCAGATCCATCGCGCCTCTCCTTTATTCGCGCGTATCATGCCCGAGTGTGAGCGCAGGGGACATTGCCAAATTAGAGGGGAAGATGGTCACCGATCACCGCAGGGGCCGTCGCCCCAGCGAAAGCCGGGGCCGCGTCGAGAGTTCGGCGCGCCTGCGGACGGAGGCCCCAGCTTGCGCTGAGGTGACGCAGAACGAGCCTAAAGCTTCAGCAGTTGCTTGCCCTTGTTCGCGCCTGAAAACAGACGCTGGAGCGTCTGCGGCGCGTTCTCGAAGCCGTGCTGGACATCCTCGCGGTAGTGCAAGCGGCCTTCGGCCACGAGAGCGGCGAGCCTGGCGCGGACTGCCGGAAACTCGCTCATCCAATCGGTGACGATGAAGCCCTGCATCCGCGCCCGGCGGAAGACGAGATTGAAATAATTTTCCGGCCCCGCGGGCATCTGCCCGGTTTCGTAGCGGCTAATGCCGCCGCAGATGACGACGCGCGCTGCGGTCGCGATCTGCGAGAGCATGTCGTTGAGGATCTTGCCGCCGACATTGTCGAAAATCACATCGACGCCGTTCGGCGCGAGCGCCTTGACCTGGTCGCGGATTGGCCCCGCCTTGTAATCGATGGCGTGATCGTAACCCGCTTCCTCGACAAGCCACGCGCATTTCTCCGCCCCACCCGCAATACCGATCGCGGTGCAGCCGGCGATCTTCGCGAGCTGGCCGACGATCGATCCCGTTGCGCCCGCCGCGCCTGAAACCAGAACGACATCGCCGGCGATGGGCGCACCGACCTTGAAGAGCCCGCAATAGGCCGTCATTCCCGTCACGCCCAGCACCGAGAGCATTGCGGTCGGCGGCAGGCTCGGCTCGCAGGGGTTCAGCCCCTCGCCATTATGGACGACGCGTTCGGACCATACCGACGACCCTGCAAGCAGCGTCCCAACCGGAAATTTGCCGCCATTGCTTTCGACGACTTCGAGAATTGCCGAGCCGCGCATGACATCGCCGATATGCATCGGCGCGACATAATCGGCGACGTTTTCCATCCAGCCCTTTTGCGCGGGATCGAAGCCGAGATAGCGTGTTTCGAGCAACATCTCCCCGGGCACGAGGGCGGGCAGGTCTGCCTCGACCAGTTTCAGATCATTGTCCGCGATCGGGCGACCGCGGGGGTGATCGTTGAGCAGCCACTGCCGGGTTCGCGTCATGCTGCCATCGCCTCGCGATAAAGATTGCTGTCCGCCGAATAATAGTTGCAGTGAAAGCCCGAGGGCACGCGGAATGGGATGCGCACGGTGGCGAGCGGCCCTGCGGCAATGTCATTCGCCGCGAAGATCGCAAGTTCGCTCGTCGGTGCATTGGCGCGGTGGACAATGGTCATGGCGTAGCCGTCAGCCTCTCCGGTAGCGCCGATCCGCGGGGCGAAGACCAGCTCGCCCGCGGCCGCGCCATTGCCGAAATGATAATAATCCTCGATCGCCTTGGAAGTATCGTAGCGCAGCACGGCATCCATCCCTTCGACCCGGCCATCGCGCGAGTTGAGGTTGATGTTGGCGAAGCTCTGCCGCGTCGCGCGGGTCATCATGCGGTCGTCGGGGCGGGGGAACTGGATATCGCGGCCGTTAAGGGTATCCTCCTTCATCGTCGCGGCATGCGGGTCGATCGTCCAGCGGCGCAGGCTTTGCTGCGCGTCCTTGTGGGTGCCGCGCGCGCCGGTCTCATCGGGGAAGAGCGCGGTGCCGTTCGCGGCGGCGACGTCGGCGATGATCTTGCCGTCTTCCTCCCAGGCGTTGAGTTCGTGGAACATGTGACGCGGGTCGAACTCGAACCATTTGATGTCCGAAGCGGTCCCGGTGCGCGGCATCACGCCGAACTTGGTCGGGCGGTTATTGACCCACGCGGTCATCGGGCCGCCGCTCATGAAGCGCTTCAGATCAGTGTCGATGGGGATGACGGGGAATACGACCCAA
>CBDUBW010000232.1:0-3361 GCA_965365485.1 uncultured Aquisediminimonas sp. | reverse complement strand
AGGTCGAGGATGTAGAAACGGTTGATCCAGGGCGGGAAGATGACCAGCGGCACCGCAAGCACGTCAGGCGTCGAAGGGGTGTATTGGACAAGCTGGAAGAGGTCTGTCTGGTAGACCACCTTGCCCGGTGTCGCGGCGATATTCTCGCCCAAGCGGAAAGCCTCGGGATCGGTATGCGTCAGCTGGCCGCGCTGAAGATCGGCCATCATGTGCTGCATGCCCGACATCAGGCTCTGGCCGTTGGTCTCGAGCGCCTTTTGCAACGCCACCGGATTGGTGAAGGGAGAGTTGGCCGGGCTCATCGCATCGACCATCATCTTCATCGCGAACGCCATTTTCGCCTTTTCAGCGTCGGGCACATCGAGCGCGGCGACCGAATTCATCATCGTGTCGGCCATCAGGCTATAGCCCTGCCGCATCAGATCGAAGACGGGATGCTCCCACTCGGCCCCGGCGAAACGCTTGTCGGCGCTATCGACGCGCTCCCGTCCCGCTTTGGCGAGCGGGGCGAGCACCTGTCCCCAGCCGTCCAAGCTGGTCTTCCACAAGGTCAGCGGATTAGCGGGCGCTTCCGGAGCAGCCGTGCTGGTGACTTCACTCATGGCGTTGCCTTACCCCTCGCCCGCGCCAAGGTGAAGCGTGCAAAGCCGGTTTCAATTGACAACGCGCCAACGCAAGAGTGAGACTGGCGCAAAGATCGAGGCGAGGATCGACCATGGAAGAATATGATGTCATCATCGTCGGCGCGGGCATTTCCGGCGTCAGCGCCGCGTGTCACCTTACGATGGATTCGTCCGATCGCAGCTTTGCAATTCTGGAAGGCCGCGCGGCGCTGGGCGGGACATGGGATCTGTTTCGCTATCCCGGAATTCGCTCCGACTCGGACATGCACACGCTCGGCTTCGCGTTCAAACCCTGGACGCATGAAAAATCGATCGCCGACGCGCCTGCGATCCTAGACTATCTTCGCGAAACGGTCGCCGAATATGGTATCGAGCAGAAGATCCGCTTCAATCACCGCGTCACCGCGATCGACTGGGATAGCGACGAAGCACGCTGGACGCTGACCATCGCTCGTGGCGACGGCGAAAGCGTGCGGATGCGCTGCCGCTTTCTCCACATGGCGACCGGCTATTACAGCTATTCTGACCCGTATCAGCCCGAATTCAAGGGTCGTGAGACCTTCAAGGGCCCTGTCTTTCACCCGCAATTCTGGCCCGAAGATCTCGACTACCGAGGCAAGCGCGTCGTCGTCATCGGCAGCGGCGCAACCGCGGTGACGATTGTGCCGGCTATGGCGGAAAACGGCGCGGGGCACGTTACCATGCTCCAGCGATCGCCGACCTGGTTCACCGCCCGGCCCGCCAAGGACAAGTTCGCCAATACGCTGCGCAAACTGTTGCCGGGCAAGCTCGCCTACAACATCACGCGCTTCAAGAACATCAACATGCAGCAGTATTTCTACAATCTGACGCAGCGTAAGCCCCAGAAAGTCCGCGATAAATTGCTCGAATTGACGACCAAGGAACTGCCGCAGGGCTATGATGTCGCCACTCATTTCACGCCGCGCTACAACCCGTGGGAGCAGCGGCTGTGTCTGGTGCCCGACGCCGACTTCTTCACGGCGATCAAAGCGGGCAAGGCAGACGTCGTGACCGACCATATCGACTGCTTCGACGAAAGCGGCATCGTCCTCAAATCGGGTGAGCGTATCGATGCCGACATCATCATCACCGCCACGGGCCTGAAGATGGAGATCATGAGCGGCGTGGCGATTACCATCGACGGCGTAGCGACGCGGGTGGGTGAGACCTTCAGCTATAAAGGCTGCATGTATTCGAACGTCCCCAATCTGGCGTCGTCCTTCGGTTATTCGAACGCGTCATGGACGCTGAAGGCAGATCTGATCAGCGCCTATGTCTGCCGCCTGCTCAACCACATGCGCGATAGCCGCACCGATATCGTCGTCGCCGAGCCGGTCGGGGTGAACGAGGCCGATGCGGGGCTGATGAATCTGAGTTCGGGTTACGTCCAGCGCGCCAAGGGGCTGGTCCCCAAGCAGGGCGACATCGATCCGTGGATCGTTCATCACGATTATCCCGCGGACAAGAAGCTGATGAAATACGGCAAGCTCGAAGATGGCGCGCTGCATTTCTACAAAGCGGGCGCATGGTCGGCGCCGGCGCGATCACGCGAACAGCCCGAAATGGCGATTGCCGCCGAATAAGTCGGCCCGGCGCCCGCCCAACCGGCTGATTGCAGGAAAAGCTGGTGCGCGCGCGCGACTTCTTTCTTCTCACCTTGATTTGCCTGATCTGGGCGGCGAACAATGTCCTGAGCAAGATCGTCGTCGATAATTGGGCGGTGCCGCCACTCTTCTATGCAGGGTTGCGCTTTGCGGTGGTTGGGGTGGTGATGCTGCCCTGGCTGCTGCCGATGCCGCGCCCGGCCTGGCGAATCGTCGCAATCGGACTGCTGCTCGGCGGCGGCAATTTCGCACTGCTCTTCATCGGACTGCAGACCGCTTCGCCCTCGTCGGTGGCGATTGTCGTCCAGCTGGGCGTTCCTTTCACGATCATGCTTTCGGTGCTGATGCTCGACGAGCGCATTCACTGGCGGCGCGGATTGGGAATTGCGCTGACGCTGGCGGGCGTCCTGATCGTCAGCTGGCGACCGGGGGGCGGGGCGCTTTCGACGGGGCTGTGGTTTGTCGTCGCGGCTGCCTTCGCCGGATCGCTCGGCGCGGTTCTGATGAAGAAGGTCGATGATGTCTCACCTTTTCGCTTTCAGGCATGGGTCGGCTTCGTCTCGACGATCGCATTGACGATCTGCTCAGCGCTGATCGAGGAACGGCAATGGCAGATCGCGATCGCGACCGGCTGGCCGCTCGTCGCCGCAGTGATGGGGACGGCGCTGATCGTCTCGATCGGCGCGCATTCGACCTATTATTATCTGATCGGCAAATATGAGGCGAACTTGCTCGCGCCGCTGACGCTGATGACGCCGATCGCGACGATTGCGTTGGGCGTCCTCATCACCAACGACGTGTTCGATGGCCGCATGGCGATCGGCACTGCGCTCGCGCTGGGCGGTGTGCTGATCGTTGCGTTGCGGCGCAAGCCTGCGACCGAAGTGCTGGTCGATCGCGAGCGTCACTAACCTTCCTCGCATCGGCGATGGCCAAGGCGTACGAAATCGGCCATGGCGTCAGTTCACTGCAAATCGGAATTAGCGAGGCCATGTCCGAAGAATTCTACCGCATCAAGCGCCTGCCGCCTTACGTCATCGCCGAAGTCAATGCGATGCGGGCGCAGGCGCGCGCGGGCGGAGAGGACATTATCGATCTCGGCATGGGCAATCC
>CBDUBW010000231.1:0-3402 GCA_965365485.1 uncultured Aquisediminimonas sp. | reverse complement strand
AAATCGGTCTCGATGTCCGATGACCAGCCATGCTCATAGTCCGCCACCTTCGCGGCGGCCTCGCGCGCAGCCTGATCCTTGAGTTCGACCTGGTCGGTCATGCCGCCACCGCAGCTTCGTCATTCCTGCGAAGGCGGGAACCCATTAGCGCAGTCGTTGCCAGATCACCGCCAGCCCTGGACGCCCGGTGTTCATCGGCTCCCGTCTTCGCGGGAATGACGAGCGCGGACAGAGAGACCGCCGCCAAAGCCCCGCGCACCGCTTCGTTCACCACCGGCCAATGCGGCTTGACCGCGCAATGGTGATCGAGCGCGCATTCGTCGCGGCTGTGATCGACGCAGGTCGTCATCGCTATTGGACCTTCGACCGCTTCAATAATCTCGGCGAGGCTGATCGAGGCGGGCGGGCGGGCGAGGGTGAACCCGCCGCCCATCCCACGCGACGATCGCAGCAACCCTGCGGTCGAAAGCCGGCTGACCAGTTTCTGGACTGTCGGCAACGGCAGCCCCGTTTCACCCGAAAGCTGCCCCGCATTCAGCCGCGAGCAGCCGCAGTGCCGCGCGCAGGCGGACATCATGACGACAGCATAATCGGCAAGGCTGGACAATCTCACCTCGCCTAATTGGACAAGATCAGTCCGATTATCAAGTCCAGGGCGCGTCCATCCGAAAATTATCGGGGTGCAGCGTCACTTGCATGATCGGGTGCGAAGCGATCTGGAGGCTGCGCGGCGTCATCCCGGTGAAATGCTTGACCTCGCGTGTGAGGTGCGCGCGATCGGCATATTCGGCGACCAACTCATCCGGCACCGGCCCCTTGCTGCCAAGCAACCGCGACGCAGTTCGCAATGCACGAAATTTGCGCGCGAGCAGTTTCGGCGCCGCCCCGAAATAGCGATTGGCGATTCGCATCACCGTCCGCCCCGAAACATCGCAGGCGGCGTAAAGCGCGTCTGGCGAGGGGATGGGGAAGGCGGACAGCCAGTCGCCGATCTTAGCGATGACACGCAGATGCTCGTCGGGGAGCGGCTTGATGCGGGCGATTAGGAAGGCATCCATCAGCTGGCCCATGGCTTCGACATCAGGCTGCCCCGCCAAGTCCTGGTGTAGGCGCATGACCGCATCGCCGAAAAGCGGCACCGCATCGCGCGCGCGATTGGCGTACTCGTCGGCCCCGGCAGGCGCGATTCCGCCCCAGAAATGCGGCAGCAACACGCAGCCGAAGCTATCGAGCGGACCCGTTACCGTGAAGCTCGCGGTTCCTGTTGCCGGGCCAAGCAACATCACCGGACGGTCGGGATCCTCATGATCGGGATAGCGATAGGCGCCATGGCCTTCGAACATGAAGCGCAGATAGCCGACGTCGGCGCGCTCATAATCTTCGATCAAGGGGTAATCGACGCGAACATGGTAATAAGCCGAAACATAGGCCGAAAGCCGCGCGTCGGGCTCAGCGAAGGTGAGTTGCACCTAGGTCACGTCACGGCTGAAAGCGGCGCGATCTGCCCCATCAGCATCGATCTGTCGAAAGTCATCGCCGTCAGCCTAGAGGCGTGACCCCGGATCGCGCTCGGCGTGATGCCGATGAACTCTTTCACTTCGCGGATGCAGTGCGATTGATCGTAATAGCCCTCATCGATAAAATCTTGCCACTCGCCGCGGCCCGATGCGATGGCATTTGCCGTCCGGAGCGCGCGATACTTCCGGCACAGCAGCTTGGGCGGAGAGCCGTAAAGCTGCTTCGACAGTCGCTCGATCTGGCGGCGGGAAAGACCGGTCGCAGCTTCGAGATCGGCAATATCGGGCGAAAGCCGCGCTTCGAGCCATTCATCCACCGCGCGAATGAACCAATGCGGTACAGCCTGCGCGCTTTCATAATAACTGCGCGAGACCTCATTCATATAGCCGACCATTTCCTTGAAGTCGTCCATCACGGTCAAGGCGTCGGCGAGCTGGTCGGCTTTCTCGCCCATTATGTCGCGGCCGTCGATGATGCGGTTGATGTGTGCGTCAGCATGGCGCTTGGTCAGCGCCGCCCAGCCGGCGGGGAGAAGGCCCACGCCGAAAACGCTCCCCGGGCCGTTGACACGAATGCGCGAGGCCTTGGTACGCGGTCCGGTGATCGATACGCGGTGGAATGTGTCGCAATGGCCATCACCGAAAACGACGCTGCCGCTACCGCCGAGAATCACCCGGAACTGCGCGATATCGGCGCGTTCGAGATCCTCCATCGACGTTTCATCGGTGCGAAAATGATAATAGGCCGAAACATACGGCGTCAGATCGGGAGGTGGAGCCTCGTAATCGAGCTGTATCAATGCCTGGACCCGTGTCGTTTTTTAATTGAACGCAACAGGCCGAACGGGGGCATTGCCGCCTTACCCCTCGGCAAGCGCGGGTCTACCATGTGGCGACCCGGCTGAAAAGGCGGCCCGGCGGATTAATCCGCCGGGCCTAAGTCAAGGGTCTCGCGAGAGGAGAACCCTTCGGGTCGCAGTCAGGCGATAGGCGATTCGGCGCTGGCGGGATTGCACGGAACGGCGCGAATTGAACAGAATCGTCAGCCAGCGGCAAAAACGATCCCGATCGACTAGGCAGTGAACTTTGCTTTGCGCAAAAAAATAGCCCGGCCGAGTGAACTGCCGGGCTATTGAGGTAAAGGTTCCCCGAATCTCTTCGGGAGCCCCTCGGGTCGCATGAGTCGGCTAGGCATCCCGCCGAGCGCCGTATTGGATGGAATCGACAGAAATGCGCGGTTTTCGGGTCATGAGATCGCCACTTTATGGGGTACGGCCGTGAATTTTTTTCGGGCTGTGAGGCCGCTCGTCCACAGCCTCGATGCCGAAACCGCGCATCGCGCAACGATCGCCGGCTTGAAGCTGATGCCCGTGCGCCAGCCCGTCCATGATCCGATCCTTGCGAGCCAAGTCGCTGGATTGCGTTTCCCATCGCCGATCGGCCTCGCCGCCGGGTTCGACAAGGATGGTGAAGTCCCTAACGAGATGCTCGCGCTCGGCTTCGGTTTCGTCGAGCTCGGGAGCATCACACCGCTTCCGCAGGTCGGCAATCCGCGCCCGCGCTTGTTTAGGTTGAGCGAGGATGAGGGAGTCATCAACCGCATGGGCTTCAACAACCGCGGCGCCGCTTCGGCATTGGCGCGTCTCGAAGCGAGGCAGAGGCAGGGTATTGTGGGAGTCAATATCGGCGCCAACAAGGATTCGGCGGATCGCATCGCTGACTATGCGGCAGGCGTGCGGAGCTTCGCACCCGTCGCCGATTACCTGACCGTCAACGTTTCATCGCCCAATACGCCGGGATTGCGCGCGCTTCAGGATGTGAACGCGCTGGCGGAATTGCTGACGGCGGTGGGGGAGGCGAGGGGCGCAGGCGGGCCTCCCATATT
>CBDUBW010000230.1:0-3426 GCA_965365485.1 uncultured Aquisediminimonas sp. | reverse complement strand
GGGACGATGCCCGAGGACAAGATCGTCGTCGTCGTCACCGCCACCTATAACGGCAAGGCCCCTGACAGCAGCGTCGAAACCGAAAAGGCGCTCGACCAAGGCTTCTTCGCCGACATGCGCTGGCCCGAGAGCAAATTCGCGGTGCTCGGCATCGGCAGCTCGAACTGGCCCAACTACCAGGCCTTCCCCAAGCGCATCGATGCAGCGTTCGAGGCAACGGGCGCGCAGCGGCTGGTGCCGCTCGGCCAGGCGGATACCGAAGGCGATTTCGACGCGCAGGTCTCGGCCTTCCTTGGCGGGCTGTGGAGCGCGTTGGGGGCATCGGGGCAGGCGGCAAAGGCTTCGGGTCTATCGCTTACCCGGGTCGACACGCGAGACGCCCGCGCGGCAGTGCTGCCCGATCAGGCGGTGCCGCTCGAGATTGTCTCGAACGAAGAACTGATCACGCCGATGGAGCTTGAGCGGCCGCGCGCCTCGACGCGGCTGATCCGCGTGCGGCTTCCCGAAGGCATCACGTACCGGACTGGCGATCACCTCGCCATTTACGCGCGCAACCCGAAGGCCCAGGTCGATCTCGCGATCGAGCGGCTCGGGGTGCCCGGCGCGATGCAGCTGGTGCTCTCCGGCGCGAGCGGGCGCTTTCGCCATTTGCCGCTCGGCCGGACGGTGACGGTGCGGCAATTGCTCACCGATTTCGTCGAGATCCAAGACCCGCTGCCCAGGCGCGCCCTCGACGCCGCCATCGCCTCGACACGTTGCCCCGACACGCTTGCCAAAATGAAGGCGCTCGATTGGGACAAGGTGCAGGCCTCGCGCATTTCGCTGCTCGGCCTGCTCGTCAAATATCCGGCGATCGAAATGGAGCTCGAACAGTTTGTGGAGCTCTCCGCCGCGATCCAGCCGCGCTTCTATTCGATCGCCTCGTCGCCATCGCTCGAGCCTGGAGTGGCCGACCTCATCGTCGGCACGATCCGCGCCCCCGCCTGGTCGGGCGTCGGCGAGCATCAGGGCTTCGCCTCGGGCCATATGCGCGATCTCGAAGCGGGGGAAAGCGTGTTCGGCTATGTCCGCGCGCCCAACCCGCCCTTCGCCCCGCCCGCGGACGGCAGCGTGCCGATGATCCTGATCGGACCCGGCACCGGTTTTGCACCTTTCCGCGGCTTTCTGCAGGAGCGAGAGGCAAAGCGCGGTGGCGGCCCGATCCACCTCTTCTACGGACTCAAACATCCCGATCACGACTGGCTTTGCCGCGAGGAGATGGACCGCTGGTCGGCAGAGGGACTGGTCACGCTTCACCTCGCGCAGTCGGCCGTGGAGGGTTATCCGTACCGCTATGTCCAGCACGCGATTCTCGCCGCGAGCGATCGACTATGGCCGCTGCTAGAAGCCGACGCGCAAGTCTTCGTCTGTGGTGATGGCAAGCAAATGGCCCCCGCCGTCCGCGAAGCACTGATCGACCTGTGCGAAGCGCAAACCGGCGTCGATCGCGACGCGGCCTCGGCATGGCTCGAAGGCCTGATCGACGCCGGACGCTATCATCAGGACGTCTATGGCTTCGGCAAGTAAAGCCAGTAACGGCCCGTCTGGCGCACCCGAGAGGATTCGAACCTCTGGCCTCTGCCTTCGGAGGGCAGCGCTCTATCCAGCTGAGCTACGGGTGCGGACCTGCGCGCCGTTAGCAAGCGCCGGGGCTCGGCGCAATCAGCGCTTGGGCTTACGCTCGATCGTCACCGGTTCGAACTTGCCGAGACCGCAGCTCGCGCCGCGCTGGAGGCCGGACCCACCCGAATAGAGGACGGTGATGATGTCGGTCGAACAAAGCTGACTCAGCGAGGTCTTGTAGGCAAAACGCTGCTCGAACCCCAGCGAGGGACAATCATTGGGCAGCGTGTTGCGATACCATTTGCTGCCGGTTGCGCGAAAATCGATGACGTTGTTGCTTCGGACGCGGCTCTCGCGGATACTGGTCAAAGGGATGCAGCTCTGCGCTTCTTCCCCGGTCGGCGTCGCGACGGGGATGTCCCGGCCCGATTTGGCCAATGCGAGGCTGCTGGCGAGGGCGACGGAAGCGGCGGCGGCTAAAGCGATTGCGCGCATGATCCTATCCTTGAGATGGTCGAGGCTTCCTTTGCACCGGCATATCTGACTTGGGCCTGAATGCGCACAGATCGCGCACCACGCAGCGCCAGCATTCTGGGGTGCGCGCCTTGCAGACATAGCGGCCGTGGAGGATTAGCCAATGATGCGCGCCCAGCCTGAAAGGCTGCGGCGTGCGCCTGTCGAGCAGCGCCTCTACCGCCAGCGGAGTCTTGCCGCGTGCAAGCCCGGTGCGATTGCCGACGCGGAAGATGTGCGTATCGACGGCGAAGGTCTCCGCCCCGAACGCCGTGTTCATAACGACATTGGCGGTCTTGCGACCGACGCCGGGCAAGTTTTCGAGCGCATCGCGATCGGCCGGGACCTCGCCGCCATGTTGGGCGATAAGTTGCTCCGAAAGGGCAATCACGTTCTTGGCCTTGGCGTTGAACAGCCCCAGCGACTTGATGTGCGCCTTCACCTCATCCTCGCCGAGCGCCACCATCTGAGCGGGCGTTTCGACGATCGCGAACAGCTTGGACGTCGCCTTGTTGACGCCAACATCGGTCGATTGCGCCGAAAGCACGACCGCGACCAGAAGTTGATAGACGTTGCCGAAGGCCAGCTCGGTCTCTGGTGCGGGATTGGCTTCGGCGAGGCGGCGGTAGAATTCGAAAATCTGCGCGCGAGTCACATGCCCAGAACCTGATCCATTTCGTAGCGCCCAGGCGGTTGTTCGAGCAGCCAGAGTGCCGCGCGGATCGCGCCGGTGGCGAAGAGCGAACGGCTTTCGGCGCGATGGGTCAGCTCGATGCGTTCGCCGTTGCCCGCGAAGATGACGCTGTGATCGCCCGCCGCGCTGCCCCCGCGCAACGAAGCGAAACCGATCTCGCCTGCCTTGCGCCCGCCTTCGTGGCCGGTGCGGTTGATGTCGAGATGGACGCCACGCCCGCGCGCCGCGGCCTTACCGAGCTGGAGCGCGGTGCCCGATGGCGCATCCTTCTTGTCACGGTGGTGAAGCTCGACGATCTCGACGTCCCAATCCTTGTCGAGCCGCGCCGCGGCTTCGCGCACCAACCGTGAGAGCAGTGTTACGCCCAGCGAAGTGTTGCCGGTCTGAAGCACCGCGACATGATGCGCGGCGTCGTCGAGCGCCTGGCGATGCTGCTCCTCGAGCCCCGTGGTGCCGACAAGGATCGGCTTGCCCGCCGCCACCGCCGCGCCGACATTGGCGACCAAAGCAGAAGGCGCGGAAAAGTCGATCAGCACATCGGCGGTTTTGGCAAGCGCAATGGGATCGCCACCGCGCCCGATTCCGCCTGCGATGCTCACGCCGAAATGCCCGGCCGC
>CBDUBW010000229.1:0-3438 GCA_965365485.1 uncultured Aquisediminimonas sp. | reverse complement strand
CACGTCTCTCTCCCGGTCTTTTGCGAGCATATTCAGCAGATATGCCGAATGCCGCAAGCCTGGAAATGTGGCGGAGGCGTCAGCGCGAGAGCGCGGCGAGCTTGCTCGCCTCATTCTCCGCGCGCGCCTGGGTGGTGCGTTCAAGCTTGTCGGCCATGTCCAGCCAGACCAGACGCGACGCAAGATGGCGTTCGCGAACATTGGCAAGCGTTGCCGCCTCGGCGTCGCGCGCGGCCTGTTCGGCGCGTTCCATATAGAATTCGAGTGTCGACACGGTCTTTCCTCCGTCGCTGCTTCTCATAAGCGGGGTCCAAAAGCTCACGCCGAAGCGCCCGGCAAGAAAGATCGTGTCGACCAAACCGCCGGGCGTCTGCGTTACGAAAATCAGGCCGACTGCAGGTTGACGGCCGATTCTTTGCCGTCACGGCCTTGTTCGACGTCATAGCTTACGCGCTGATCCTTATCGAGCGTGCGCATGCCGGCGCGCTCGACCGCCGAGATATGCACGAAGGCGTCCTTGCCGCCGGTCTCCGGCGCGATGAAGCCATAGCCCTTATCGGCGTTGAAAAATTTTACGGTTCCAATAGTCATTTGAGCGTTCCTTTCACGAAACGATAGCGGCCGTGCAGAATGCCAGCCGCAAAGCCAGGGTCGTGTCAGGGAAGGCGTGCCCCGTCGCGGAGCCTCAAATTCCGTCTCATGCGACGATAGCCCGGCTTATCTAGGCGCGATCGACCGAAATTGCAATCACCCCGCCTTGCATACGAAGACCGTCCCGGCCGAATAGCCCGCGCCGAACGAGCAGATCACGCCGATATCGCCCGCTGCGAGATCGTCGCTACGCAGGTGAAAGGCGATGATCGACCCGGCCGAGGAGGTGTTGGCGTACGTATCGAGCACGGTCGGGCTCTTATCCTCGCTGGCCTCATGGCCGAGCACGCGCTGCGCGATCAGGCGGTTCATGCCGGCGTTGGCCTGGTGCAGCCACATCCGTCGCAGATCGGTATTGGCGATACCGAGCACATCGAGTTCGCGATTGATGAGGTCGGCGACCATCGGCACGACTTCCTTGAAGACCTTGCGGCCTTCCTGGACGAACAGCTTGTCGGCCGCGCCCTGACCCTCTGGCGACGCACGGTTGAGGAAGCCGAAATTGTTGCGGATATTGTTCGAGAATTTGGTCATCAGCCGCGTGCCGAGGATGTCCCAGCGCGCGGGCGGTGCGATGTCCGCGCTCTCGACGAGGATCGCGGTCGCAACGTCGCCGAAGATGAAATGGCTGTCGCGATCGCGCCAGTTGAGATGGCCCGAACAAATCTCCGGATTGACCACCAGCACCGACTTCGCATCGCCACTCCGGATGAACCCCGCCGCGGTCTGGATGCCGAAGGTCGCCGACGAACAAGCGACGTTCATGTCGAAGCCGAAGCCGTCTATCCCGAGCGCATCCTGTATCTCGACCGCGATGGCGGGATAGGGCCGTTCGAGGTTCGAACAGGCGCAGAGCACGGCGTCGACGTCCGCTGTATCGCGGCCCGCGCGCGCCAGAGCATCCTGCGCCGCTGCAACGCCGATTTCCGCGAGCACCGACAGTTGATCGTTGCCGCGTTCCGCCCATCGCGGCGCCATGATCTTGGGATCGAGGATCGGCGCCTTGGCAAGCACATGTCGCGCCTTGATTCCGCTCGCTTTCTCGATGAATTCGACCGAACTCGGCAACAACGCTTCGCGGGCACCGCTCGATATCGCGTCCGCATGAGCGGCGTTTTCCGCAGCGACATAGGTGTTGAAGCTTTCGACAAGCTCAGCGTTCGAAATGCTGTCGGGCGGAGTGAACAGCCCCGTCGCGGAGATGACGGGGGCAGGCATAGAAGCAGTCATGGGCCGAAGGTTTACGCCCGCCGCCCACGCCGTTCAATCACCGCGATCAGATGTCCGACTCAATCGTCGACCGATGATTCCAGCCATCCTGCCAGTTGCGCCCTTCCTCGCTGTCAGAAGGATAGGGGCAGTCATCGATGGTCGCGCCGTTCGCCCGCGCATCTATGCCCGCCCCAAAGGGATCCTGCGGTTCCTCACGCTTTTCGGCTGCCTCGTCATTGGCACGGTCGCCGAGATCGTCGGGGCCGCCTGCGGGCATTCCCGATTCAGGAATACCGGTGCTCGGGTTTACCGCCTGCGCGGCGGCGGTCGCCTCATTTATCTCACGATTCTCATATTCGTCGGTCATGGTTGGGGCTCCATGGGAATGAACCCATGTCAAACCACCGAGCGTGCGCGCGGTTCCGGCCCGCTATCCGCGCCCGATCAGCTTCTGCGCCATCGTATCGGCGACTTCGGCAGGGGTTGTGCCGCTCGCCTCGCTGTCGCGCCAGATCGTCTCGAGCCGCGCCGGGATTTCGGCGATCTTGGCTTCGACCGCCGCCTTGTCGGCGTCTTCGAGATATTGCAGCCCGACATTGATGATGCCACCGGCGTTGATGACATAATCGGGCGCGTAGAGGATGCCGCGGGCCATTAGCTGATTGCCGTGTTCGGGTTTGGCAAGCTGGTTGTTGGCGCCGCCCGCGACGGCTTTCACGCGCAATGATGGGATGGTGCGGTCATCAAGGATCGCTCCCAGCGCGCAGGGGCTGAGGATATCGGCTTCGATGCGCAAGATGCCGTCCGCGGGGACGTGCGTCGCGCCGAGCTCCGCCGCGATCGCTGCGGCCGCTTCCTCATCGGCATCGGCAACGGTCAGTTTTGCGCCCGCTTCAGCCAGATGCCGCGCAAGCCCGCCGCCGACGCTGCCGACGCCCTGGATCGCGACATGGACGCCGTCCAGGCTGTCCGCGCCCAGCGCGCGCTTCGCCGCCGCCTTCACGCCCAGGAATACGCCGAGTGCGGTCGATGGCCCGGGATCGCCGCCCGCTCCGCCTGGGCGCGGCGGCAGGCCCGAAACATGTCGGGTGATGCCGCCGATCGCGACCATATCGGCCGCGCTCATACCGACATCCTGCGCGGTGACGTAACGCCCGCCAAGTGTCTCGACGGCGTTGGCAAAGGCCGCAATGAGTAAGGCGGGCTTGGCGCGGCCTTCGTCGGCGAGGATCACGCCCTTGCCGCCGCCCATGGCAAGGCCGGCCATCGCATTCTTGTAAGACATGCCGCGCGAAAGCCGCAGCGCATCGGTAATCGCGGCGGTGCGATCCGAGTAATGCCAGAAACGCGCGCCGCCCCCGGCAGGACCGAGGTGCGTCGAGTGAATGGCGATAACCGCGGTCAGCCCCGCGGGGGCATCGCGAAACAGGTGCAGCCCTTCATGATCATCGAAATCGGGCAAGTCCCAAGGCGCAGTCACTAACCGTCTCCGGTGCATAAATTTTTGTGGTGAGATGGGGCGATCGACGGGATCCGAACCCGCGACCTCCGGTACCACAAACCGGCGCTCTAACC
>CBDUBW010000228.1:0-3486 GCA_965365485.1 uncultured Aquisediminimonas sp. | reverse complement strand
CGGCTGACCGGCGGGCGCATCCACGCGACCGACATCACCAATGCTGGCCGAACCATGCTCTGCGATATTCACGCGGGCGACTGGGACGAGGAACTGCTCCGCCTGTTCGATATTCCGCGCTGCATTCTGCCTGAGATACGCCCCAATACGCACCTGTTCGGCGAGACCGATCCTGCGCTGTTCGGTCGCGCGATCCCTATCGCGGGGATCGCCGGAGATCAGCAATCGGCGCTCATCGGCCAGGCCTGCTTCAGCCCCGGCATGGTCAAATCGACCTACGGCACCGGCTGCTTCCTGTTGATGAACACAGGCGAGGCGGTTTCCAGCCCCAACCGGCTGCTAACCACGCCCGCGTATCACATCGGCGACAGGAAAGCGTTTGCGCTCGAAGGTTCGATCTTCGTCGCGGGGGCCGCCATCAAGTGGCTGCGCGACAAGATCGGCATTCTCGGCGCGTCTCACGATAGCGAGCGATTGGCGCGCGCTGCCAACCCCGATCACGGCGTTACCGTCGTCCCCGGGTTCACCGGCCTTGGCGCGCCGCATTGGCGCCCGGACGCGCGCGGGCTGATCAGCGGGCTGACGCTCGATACCTCCGCCGCCGACCTCGTTCGCGCAACGCTCGAAGGCATCGCGCTTTCGACCCGCGACCTGACCGAGGCGATGGGCCGCAGTGCCGCTGCGCTGCGCATCGACGGCGGGATGAGCCAGAACAGCTGGTTCGCGCAATATCTTGCAGACATTCTTGATTGCCCGGTCGAGCGGCCCGAAAGCCATGAGACGACCGCCTGGGGCGCGGCCTTGCTCGCCGGACTGACCACCGGCGCCATCCCCGATCTGGACAGCGCCGCTGCCAACTGGCGCTGCGGTTCCCGCTTCGAACCGGCCATGAATGTAGAGGCCAGAAAGAATCGGATCACGGGTTGGCAAGACGCGCTGCAACGCGCGCTTGCCTGAGCGATTCGCAACCCGCAGGGAAGCCCAAAGTTGACGAAGTTGACGGGTACGCCCCCCTCGCAAATCAGCCGTGTCCTTGAGACGAAGCGTCCTCAAGCGCGAAAAGACTAAGCAAAAATAGCAGAATAAAATCATCCGGCCAGTCTATAGGATATTTCCGATATTGTCGAGAAAAATCCTACGCTGACTTTCGCATCCGCAAATCGCTGACGCAGCGCGCTGCGGTCTTGCCGTCCCAATATTCGGGACGCGGGCGCTGGCTCACGGGCTGTGCCAACGCCGCGATCAGATCGCCGGACAGTGCTTGCGCAGTGGTCAGCCGGTTGGTGCCCTCGCTGATCGTAATCGGCCGCTCGGTGTTCTCACGTAGCGTCAGGCAGGGGATGCCGAGGTAGGTGGTTTCTTCCTGGATGCCTCCTGAGTCGGTGATCGCTGCGGCCGCCCCCGTCACCAGGCTCATGAAGCGAACATAGGGCAGCGGCTCGATCAGCCGTACCCCTGCGGCTTCGAGCGTCGCGCCGAGTCCGGTCTCGGCCAGCCGCTTGGCCGAACGTGGGTGAACCGGCCAGACCAGCGGCAGCCGCGCCTGAACGTCGATCAAGGCAGCAACCAGTGCGGATAGTGACGCATCCTGGTCGACATTGCTCGGACGGTGCAGCGTGACGACGCCATAGCCATCCTTTGCCAACCCCAGTTCGCCCGCCATGTCGGCAGCTTCGATCTGCAATCGTACCAGCTCGAAGCTATCAAGCATCATGTTGCCAACACGGGTGATGCGCGCAGGATCGATGCCTTCCGCGATCAGATTGGCGTCGCCGTCAGGGGAGGGCGTCCACAGCACATCGGCGATCGCATCGGTGACGAGTCGGTTGATCTCCTCGGGCATCCGCCGGTCGCGGCTGCGCAGCCCTGCTTCCAAATGGACGCAGCGTATGTGAAGCTTCGCCGCGACCATCGCCGCTGCCACCGTCGAGTTGACATCTCCCACAACCACCAGCCAGTCGGGCCGCTCCGCCATCGCGATCCTTTCGTAGGCGATCATGACATTGCCGGTCTGTTCGGCATGGCTCCCCGATCCGACGCCGAGATGATGATCGGGCTGCGGCAACCGCAAGTCCGCGAAAATCGCGTCGGACATGTTGGCATCGTAATGCTGGCCGGTGTGAATCAGCACCGGCATGAAATCGGGCGCCGCGCTCAACGCGTGCCAAAGCGGCGCGACCTTCATGAAATTCGGCCGCGCGGCAGCAAGCAGGTGGACGGTCTGGGGCATCGACCCGCCCTAGCGCGAAAGCATCACTTTTTGGTTGCCTTGGGCTTGGCCGTGGCCTTCTTTTTCACTGGCGCCTTCTTTTTGACTGGCTTCTTGCCCTTGACCGGTCCCTTCGCCGCCTTCTCGTCGATCAGCCGCGCGGCGTCTTCAAGCGTCACAGTGTCCGGGGCAGCCGATTTGGGCAGCGTGGCGTGGGTGGTGCCGTCGGTGATGTAGGGGCCGAAACGACCCTCCATGATCTTGAGTTCGGCGCCTGTGGTCGGGTGGGCGCCCAGCACCTTAAGCGGTTCGCGCGCCGCGCCACGGCGATTGCCACCCGCGGCTGCCTCAGCGAGCTTGACGACAGCGGCGTTCATGCCAGTTTCGAAGACGTCGCGGGTCGATTGCAGCCGGGCATATTTGCCTTCGTGGACGAGATAGGGGCCATAGCGCCCGATGCTTGCATTGATCGGCTTGCCGCTTTCGGGATGAATACCGACTTCGCGCGGCAGATCGAGCAGCTTGACCGCCCATTCGAGCCCGAATTCGTCGTCCGGGATGTCCTTGGGGATGGAGGCCATTTTGGGCTTCTCCCCTTCACCGCGGGGCATCTCGACGTAAGGGCCGAAGCGACCCGACTTTCGGGTGATCTCCGCGCCGGTCTCCGGATGTTGCCCAAGCACTTCCGGCCCGGTCGACACTTCGCTCGCACCGCCGCTCTGCCCGAATTGGCGGGTATATTTGCACTCGGGATAGTTGGAGCAGGCAACGAAGGCGCCGAATTTTCCGCCGCGCAGCGCCAGCCGCCCGTTGCCGCAATTGGGGCAAAGCCGCGGATCGCCGCCGTCCTCGCGCTCGGGGAAGAGATAGGGGGCAAGGAAGGTGTCGATCTCCGCCGTCACTTCGGACGGCTTCTGTTCCATCACCTCGGCGGTCTTGGGTTTGAAATCCCGCCAGAACGCGTCGAGCACGGCCTGCCATTGCGCGCGCCCGCCCGAGACGTCGTCGAGCTGTTCTTCGAGTCCCGCGGTGAAATCGAAGCTCACATAGCGTTCGAAGAAGCGTTCGAGGAACGCCGTCAGCAAGCGCCCGCTTTCATTCGGAATGAAGCGGTTCTTCTCGACACGCACATAGTCGCGATCCTTCAGGACCTGCAGGATCGAGGCATAGGTCGAAGGGCGGCCGATCCCCAGTTCCTCCATCTTCTTGACGAGGCTGGCTTCGGAATAGCGCGGCGGCGGTTGGGTGAAATGCTGCTCCGCCTCGACCGATTTCTT
>CBDUBW010000227.1:0-3491 GCA_965365485.1 uncultured Aquisediminimonas sp. | reverse complement strand
TCGAAATCCATCCGCACGTCCGGCACCAGCCAATCGGGCGGCTGATAATCCCCGCGATGAATGACGGAGGGCAGGGCGGGCGCGGTCTGAACGTCGAGCATGGCGTGAACGCTAGGCGCGGGGCGGGGCGGGCGCAATGGGGCTGGGTCAGGCGAACGAGCGATTGACAAGATAGGAATATTCTTGCTAGAATATGTCCGTGATCGACCCATCCCACGCTTACCGTCCCAACTGTTTCTCACGTACCAGCCCGCAAGTTCTTGCGCGCAATGCATTTTCATCGGGACGTAGCCGTCAAGTTCGTCAACTTTGGGCCAGTTTGGTCGTCTCGCGCGTGGTGGTTACGCTTATACTGTGCCTCGCCGCATTAGCGGGGTCGGGGCCGCTTGCGGCGCGGACGATCATCCTCAACGCTCGCGGCCCGTCTGCATCGGCGTATCCGGCCGGCAAGACACTTTCTGAGCCGTTCAGCGTCACGCTGAGACAGGGTGACACACTGACGCTTCTCGACGGACGCGGCACGACCGTGCTCAAAGGCCCCACGACGATCCGGGGCAAGGTCTCGGTGCCGCTTTCGGTGCAGGACTATGCTTTCGTCAGCGCGCTCACCCAGGCGCGGCCCAAGGTTGTGCGCGCGGCAGGCGTCAGCTTCAATCTCGACGAACCAACACTCCCGACGGATAACGCTGCGAGCGCTGGTGAGGTCAAGGGCTTCAGCCTCGGACGCAAGGCGGCGCCTGCAGCGCGCAGGCCTTCTGTCGCGGCTGCCGCAGCGCCCAGGCCGAGGCCGGGAGTGGCCAGCCGCCCCGCCGCACGGCCCGAGCCCGGGCTATGGGATATCGATCCCTCTGCAGGGAGCGCCTGGTGCGTCGAGCCGTCGGGAGACGTCGCGCTGTTCCGCCCCGTCGCCACCCGCACGCTCAGCCTGTCGGTTGCCGGCGCGCAAGGACCCGCAACGGCCGCCTGGCCGGCTGGGGAAACGCTGCTCCGCCTGCCCAATGTCGTGAGCGGAACGCAAGCCGCGCTCCGGATTGGCTGGCGCGACGCAAGCGGCACGACGCCTGAGCAAAGCTATCAGCTGACGGTTCATCGCATCGAGACCGAGCTCGATTCGATCAGAGCGCTCGCACTCGCTTTCGATTCGGCAGGGTGCGACGCGCAGCTCTCGCGGCTCGAAGCGCTCTACCGCGACGCCGCCCCCTGACGGATCGTGGCGCGGCTGCTCATCTTCGGCCTCGGCTACAGCGCCGAGGTCATCGCTCGCGAAGTCCGGGCCCTGGGCTGGGAGATACACGCCACCGGCGCTGCGGGAAATCTCGCGTTCGACGATGCGGGCAGCGTCCGTATCGCGATCGCGCAGGCGACGCATATCCTGTCCTCGGTCCCGCCCGCCGCCGATGGTGACCCGGTCTTGCTCAACTATGGCGACGCGCTGCGATCGAGCGGGGCGTGGCTCGGCTACCTCTCTTCGACCGGGGTTTATGGCGATAGTGGGGGCGCATGGGTGGACGAAAGCGCCCCAATCGCCGGGCGGCGCGAATCGCGCAACGCTGCCGATCGCGACTGGCTGGCGATGGGCGCGCGGGCCTTCCGCCTGCCGGGCATCTACGGCCCCGGCCGCTCGGCGCTCGATCGCGTTGCGGAAGGCAAGGCGCACCGCATCGACCTGCCCGATCAGGTCTTCAGCCGCATCCATGTCGACGATATCGCCAGCGGCGTCATCGCGGGCTTCGACGCGCCGCCGGGGGCGTATAATCTAGCCGATGACGCGCCCGCCTCACAAAATGCTGTAATCGAGCAAGCGTGCGATCTGCTCGGCACGCCATATCCGCCGCTCGGATCGCTCGACGAGGCAAATCTGAGCGCGATGGCGTTGGCCTTCTACGCGGAAAATCGTCGTGTCGCCAACGGCAAGGCCAAGCGGCTGCTCGGCTGGACGCCGCGTTACCCAAACTATGTCGAAGGTTTGCGCGCACTCAGCGCAATCGCCAGCCCGGCGAGCGCGAGCACCGATCCGGCGGCGGCGAGCAGTGTCCAGTGATAGCCCTCATAAATCGTCGACAGGATCATCGCGATCACCGGCGTCAGGATCCCCGAATAGGCTGCGTTGGCCGGACCGACCTGCCGGATGACGCTGAAATAGGTCAGGAAGGCAATCGCCGAGGCGAACACACCCAGATAGAGCACCCCCGCGATATAGCCCGGGCGCGTGTAGATCACCGGCGGCCCTGCCGTCGCCGCCGCCCAGGCAGTATTGATCAGCGTACCCCACAGCATCCCCCACGCCAGCAGGCTCGCCACGGGCAGCGCCTTGGCGCGCTCGCTCGCCTGGATGACGTTGCCCACTGAGGCGCAGAACACCCCCATGAGCACCAGCACGATGCCGAGCCCGACATTGCCGCCCGGCGGCGCGGCGCGATATTCCTCGATCAACAGCATCGCGATCCCTGCCATCGCCACGCCCGCGCCCAAGAAGAAGCGCAGCGTCGAGCGCTGGCCGAGGAAGATGCGCGAGAGAATGGTGTTGGGCACGATCAGCAGCGCGAAGATCAGCGCGACCAGCCCCGAAGTGATGTACGCTTCGGATCGATAGACGAAGTTGAAGTTCGCAAAGAAGATTCCCCCGGCCATCACCAATGCGATGACATGGCCAGAGCGCCCGATTTTGAGGCTCTGGCGGGTAAAGGCCACCCAGGCGAACATCGCCGCGGCGGCGGCCGCGAAACGGTAGGCGATCGACCAGCTTGGCGGCACTGCGCCGAGCTGATCGCGGATGACGATCCAGGTCGTCCCCCAGATGATCGTGCACGTCCAAAAGGGAAGCTGGACGCGCAGCTCCAGCAGGGGATGGCGCTGGCTCACAAGCCTGCCAGGGCTTCGCAAAGCGCTGCGATCTCGGCTTCGGGCTGGTCCCAAGAAACGACGAGCCGGATCTCGCCCTTGGCCCAGTCGTAGAATGCAAACCCTTTGCTTCGCAGCACCGCAGCTTCGGCTGCCGTGGCGCAGAGAAAAACCTCGTTCGCCTCAACCGGGTGAAGCAAGCGGTTGCCCGCAGCCTCGGCAATGCGCGTCGCGCCGCCGTTCGAAGCGCGGGCATTGGCCAGCCAAAGATCGTCCGCGAGCAGCGCCAATATCTGCGCGGCCAGATAGCGGCCCTTGGAGAGCAGATGCCCCGCGCGCTTCTGGCGGATCAGCGTCTCGGCGGCGAGCGCCTTGTCGAAGAAGACCAATGCCTCCGCCGAAAGCCCGCCATTCTTGACGAAACCGAAGCTCAGCACATCGACCCCGCCGCGCCACGTCAGATCCGCGGGCGATGCACCGGTATGAACGACCGCGTTGGCGAAGCGCGCCCCATCCATGTGCAGCCGCAGGTCGCGCGCTTTCGCAATATCGCCGATCGCCGCGATCTCGTCGGGCCGATAGGACTGGCCATATTCGGTGGCGTTGGTGATCGAGATTGCCGCGGGCTGCACCCGGTGGACGTCGTTCGG
>CBDUBW010000226.1:0-3499 GCA_965365485.1 uncultured Aquisediminimonas sp. | reverse complement strand
GAGTCGCACCAGCGGATTCACCCCTCTCAGCCCTGTGGGTAACGGGGATATCGGGGAACGCCCGCTAGCCGATCGCCAGCGATTGTCCGAAACGGATCAAACGCATCAAGGCGCATTTAGGCGATTTGTTTTTCGCCCGGCATCGCACGGGTCCAGCCTTGTCGCGCTTCGCGGATCAGCGATTTGAGTTGCCCGGCCTGCGCGCGCCAAGCGGCGTCGGCCTCGTCGCTCCAGGCGCCGCCTGCGGCTTCGGCCATCGTTTCGACGGTCATGTCGATGAAGGCGTCATATTCGGCCATCGGCAGTGCACCGTAATTTCGGTGCGTGAACATGAGTTCGTTGGCGAGCGGCGTCACCCAATCTTCGCCTTGGGCAAGGCCGAGCATCATGCCGATGGTCTCGTCGGTCATCCGTCGGGAAGAGACTTCAGGATTGTAAAAGATTGGGCGCCGGTGCGGGTAGGCGGCGAAATAACGATCGAAGAGTGGGCCTCGCAGGTCGACACCGCTCTCGGCGCTGGCGGCAAGACTCGCCTCCATCGCCGCGACATCACTCATCAAAAACGGATCATGATGCGGCGGGCGAGCGCAGGCGAAACCGAATTCACAAGCTGAAGCAGCTTGACCATGCCGACATTGGCCTCGGCCCTGTCGCTCTCGATCGCGGCGACAATCTGCCGAGCGCATTCGGCGGCGCTCATCTTGCTGCCGGTGCGCGCGGCGGTCATCGCAGTGTCGACGACTGGAGGCAGTGCCTCGATGACATTGACGTTGCTGCCCTTCAGGTTGAAGCGCAGTGCCTGGGTGAAACTTCTGAGCGCCGCCTTCGACGCGCAATAGACCGGCCCGCCTGCGCGCGGCGCAATCGCAAGGCCCGAGGTGACGTTGACGATCGCCGACTTAGGCCGCGCTTTCAGCCGCTCAAGCAGCAGGCCGATCAAGTGGATTGGCGCATTGAGATTGAGGAAGATCGCCTTGTCGGTGAGCGCGAGGTCGATCGGTTCGCCGGGGCCGAAATTGCCCGCCATCCCGGCATTGTTGACGAGGATGTCGAGCGGAGTCTCGCCGAGCGCCGCGACCAGATCGGCGCAGCCTTGCGCGGTCGAGAGATCGGCGGCAATCGCATCGTCGCCTTCGGCGCGCCGCCCCGCGACGATGACCCGTGCGCCCTTGGCACGAAGCTGTCGCGTGATTTCAAGGCCAATGCCGTCGGTGCCCCCCGTCACCAACGCGGTCTTGCCCCCGATTTCCATCACATCTCCCTGAGCGTTTTAGCGAGCTGATCGATCGGCGGATCTGGCAGCGCCGCCATCGCCTCCATATCTTGTTGGACGGCGCGCATGACACGATGGATGTAATCGCGCGTCAAGATGCCGCGTTCGCGCGCCGCTTCCTTGTCGGGGGCGAAGCTCTCGATATCGGCGCGGTCGAGGCTGCCTTTGGCTTCGAGCAGCCGTTCGACGGTATCGAGCCGCTCACGCAGCACCGAGACTTCTCCGATCAACGCCATCAGCATCGAGAGCATCCGGTCTTGCGCGGGTTGGTCGAAGTAGCGCGGGCGACGCCCTTTGGCCTTGGCTCCCGCGCGCGCGATCCAATCGATCTCGTCGCTCACGGTTTCCAGGCGCCGTAGGCGTTCCAAGCCGCCGCGCGGCCATGATCTTCGCTCGCACCGCGATCCTGTT
The DNA here is from genome assembly GCA_965365485.1 of uncultured Aquisediminimonas sp. GTDB lineage: Bacteria > Pseudomonadota > Alphaproteobacteria > Sphingomonadales > Sphingomonadaceae > Aquisediminimonas. The sequence goes on along the minus strand of CBDUBW010000226.1, from coordinate 1,815 downwards.
TGGGGAAGACGCTTTGATCGACCACCGCCTGCACGCCGGTCACGAACTGGCATTCATGCGGCAGCCCGGCATCGGCCATGATTTGCTTCAAGTCGAGCGCGTGCATCGCGGTCCAGAACGGCTCGTTATTGTTGAACGCATCCCAATCGCGCAGGAACTGCTCGAATAGCGGCATCTCGTCTGAATATTGAGGCTGCTCGAGGTGAAGCATCAACCCGCCGGATGCGAGCACGCGCGCCGCTTCAGCGATGATCCGCGGCAGCGCACTGCCCGAAAGCTCGTGCAGATACATCGTCGTCTGCACCCAATCGAAATGTTCATCGGGGAAGGCCGACATATTTTCGGCGTTCATCTGTACAAATTGCAGGTTCTTGGCGCCGAGCGCCTGCGCGCGGGCATGGCCGTAGCGCAGCGACGGTGCAGCGGTGTCGATTGCGATGACCTCTGCCTCAGGAAACGCCAGTGCCAGCGGCACAATATTGTGGCCGATCGTGCAGCCGAGATCGAGGATTCGGCGCGGCGTCCAGCCGGGGCGTTCACGCCTGATCCACTCAACCAGCGCCTGACCGCCGCCATCGTTGAGCGCGCCCAGACCGCCGCCGGTCGTCGCGAAGATGCCGCAATCATAATTGGCCCCCGCCGAGACGTCCCCTGGACGCTCTTCGCCGTGATAGCTGCCGGGCATACAGTGAATGTCGATAGCGGCTTGATAGGGCGGCACTGCCACCGAAGGATCGAGCTTCAACGTTTCGCGGTCTTCATTGAACTGACGGGCCTTGGCGTCGAGTTCGTCGAGTTGGCGCAGCACCATCGCGCGACCGTTCTGCTGGCGCATCTCCATCGAATTGCGCTTCATTGCCGACCAGAAGCGATGCCAAGAATCGCGAATCATACCGGCGCGGATTTCGTGGCGGTCCTGCGGATCGCGTCCCAGTTCCTCTCGCAAGGCGGGCAGGACGCGCTTTTCATAGGCGAGGCGATTTCCCGGCCCGAGTGCACTCGCCATATATTTGTTGAAATTGGCGAGGAAGTTGAACCGCGCCGCCTCGTCATGCCGCGGTTCCGGGAAGAGTGCGTGGCGGGTGACGGCGGTATAGGGCGGGGGAATGTCGGTCATATCAGGCCATCCTTGGCGAGGCGTTGGATCGTCTCCTCCATCGTTCGCTGGAAATAGTCACGGTTCGGGGTTTTGACGATGCCGCCTTCAATCAGTCCGTTCGCCTTCTGGTGACTGTCGGACGTATAGGCGGCCGCGAACAAGGCGTTGCGCTGACGCGCGAGCATGTTGGTCATCCCGGGCTTGCGGCGGTGTGCGCGCAGTCCCGCGAGGTCGACATCGGCGAATGCCGTGAAGGTCTCGCCGCTATTGCTTTCGGCGACGACGCGGCCCTTATAATCGACGAGCATCGAGTTGCCGTCGGCCGAGGCGGCGGGGAGCGCGGTGCCGCCGATCCCGGCCGTGTTCGCGGAGACGACATAGGCCATGTTCTCGAACGCACGCGCCTGTTTGGCGATCATCTTGGGCGTGTCGAGCGGCGAGCCGATTTCGGACGATGAATGAACGAAGACTTCGGCACCGCGCAGCGCATGGGCGCGGGCGATTTCTGGGTAGAGAATCTCTTCTGAGGCGATCGCGGCGAGATTGCCGATTTCGGTTCGCGCGATCGGAAAGACACCGTCCAGTCCATAAACGTCGAGATACTTGCTCCAGACATCGTGCGGCGTCGGTGCGAACATCGAATTGAGGCGGCGGTAGCGCAGCACGACATCACCCGACGGTGCGATGACGCAACTCGCCTGGAAATAGAGGCCGGG
>CBDUBW010000225.1:0-3529 GCA_965365485.1 uncultured Aquisediminimonas sp. | reverse complement strand
AGGCGAAACCGAGATCCTTGAAGATCGCGGCGTTCTGCGCCCAGGTGATGACGGTGCGCGGACTCATCACCGTGGAGATGTCGCCGTTGATGAAGCCCTGACGGGTAAGGTCAGCGACCTTGACCATGTTGGCGACGTCCTTGGCGTCGGTGCCTGAAGCCTTGGCGAGGACGATTTCCGATTCGACCTGCGCTGGGAGGTAGTTGAGCCCCACGACAATGTTCCAGCGGTCCATCTGGCCCTGGTTGATCTGCTGGGTGCCGTGATAAAGCCCGCTGGTGTCACCCAAGCCGACCGTGTTCGCGGTCGCGAACATGCGGAAATAGGGGTTGGGGCGGATCACGCGGTTCTGGTCGAGAAGCGTCAGCTTGCCTTCGGTTTCGAGCACGCGCTGAATGACGAACATCACGTCGGGGCGTCCGGCGTCATATTCGTCGAAGACAAGCGCGGTCGGCGTCTGCAGCGCCCAGGGAAGCAGACCCTCGCGGAATTCGGTGACCTGCTGACCGTCGCGCAGCACGATCGCGTCGCGGCCGATCAGGTCGATGCGGCTGATATGGGCGTCGAGATTGATCCGGATGCACGGCCAATTGAGCCGCGCCGCGACCTGCTCGATATGCGTCGATTTGCCCGTGCCGTGATAGCCCTGCACCATCACCCGGCGATTGTGCGCGAAGCCGGCGAGGATGGCGAGCGTGGTGTCTGGATCGAAGACATAGGCTGCGTCGTGATCGGGAACGCGTTCGTCGGCCTCGCTGAAGGCAGGCACTTCCATGTCGGTATCGATGCCGAACAGATCGCGGACGCTGACGGTCTTGTCGGGCGCGTCGAGCAGCGTCGAGCCGTGGGCACCGGGATGGGTGTTGGGAGTATCGCTCATGACGGGCACCGCCGTGATGAGTTGAGCGACAAATTGCAATGGTGGAAGGTTAGTAAGGTTAGCTACTTCGGCCATTGACACATACCGACCGGTTGGTATGTTTTTGCCATGAACCCGAGTCGCAGCCTCGATCCCTCCGCTCCCAATGCGCGCACCCGGCTGCTTGACGCTGCGCATTTGCTTGTGAGACGCAAAGGTTTTGCTGCGACATCGGTCGATGATCTTTGCCGCGAGGCCGGCGTAAGCAAGGGCGCCTTTTTCCATCACTTCGCATCGAAGGAAGCCCTTGCGGTCGCTGCCGCCGAGCATTGGACGGCGCGCGCCGCGCCGCTGTTCGAAGTGCCCGAAATCGTCGCGCTCGAAGACCCGCTCGATCGTGTTCTGGCGCATGTCGACTTGCGCGCCGGGATGATCGAAGGCGGGGCCGAAGATTATACCTGTTTCGTCGGGACGATGGTGCAGGAAATGTACGCCACCAGCGAAGGCGTCCGCGCCGCGAGCGACGCCAGCTTCACCGCTTATGTCAATGCGCTCGCGATCGACATTCAGGCCGCGATCGATCGCTACGGGGTCGCGGAAGGCGTGACCGCCACCGGCCTCGCCGCGCATGTGCAAGCCGTGCTTCAGGGCGCGTTCGTGCTCGCCAAGGCAAGGGGCGGTCCAGACATCGCGCGCGAATGTGTCGCGCATCTGAAACGCTACGTCACGATGATATTCGACAAGAGGAGCGAGCCATGTCCCGAATGATCTTCGTCAATTTGCCGGTGGCGGATCTCGCCGCGTCAACGTCGTTCTATGAAGCGCTCGGCTTCACCAAGAACTCGCAGTTTAGCGACGATACGGCATCGTGCATGGTCCTAAGCGACACCATCTACGTGATGGTGCTCACCCATGACAAATGGCGCACTTTCACCGATCGAGAGATCCCTGACGCGACCAAATCGGCGCAGGTCCTGCTCGCCATCTCGTGCGAAAGCCGCGAGGAAGTCGATGTGTGGAACGCGCGCGCGGCCGCCCATGGCGGAACGGCGGACGTCAATCCAAAGCAGGATCACGGCTTCATGTACGGCCGCGATTTCGCCGACCCCGACGGCCATATCTGGGAGCCGTACTGGATGGATATGGCGGCGATCCCGGGCGAACCCGAAGCGGAGATGGCCGATGCCCGTTGATCCTGCCGCCGATATCACCATCACCGCGTTCGACTGGGTGCCGTGGTTCGCGCGCGGCCAAGTCCGCGATCTGCGTGTCCGCTGGGCGCTCGAGGAAGTCGGCGAAACCTATAATGTCCGCACCCTTTCACAGGGCGCGCAGAAGGAAGAGGGCCACCGGTGCCTCCAGCCCTATGGCCAGGTGCCGACATTCGAGGAGGGCGGACTAACCCTGTTCGAATCGGGCGCGATCGTCCACCATATCGCCAGCACTCGGGCCGGGCTGTTTCCGGACGATCAGGCCGGGCGGGCGCGGGCGACCGAATGGATGTTCGCCGCGCTCAACACAGTCGAGCCGCCGATCATGGACCTGAGCTTCATCGACATTTTCGAAGCCGACAAGCCATGGTCGAAGCCGCGGCGCCCCTCGGTCGAAGAGCGCATTCGCGAACGATTGAGGGAAACCGCGGACCGGCTGGGCGCGAATGACTGGTTCGATGGCGACTTCACAGCGGGCGATCTGATGATGATCGCGGTGCTGCGGATCATTGAAGACGATCCCTTGCTCGCCGAGCATCCGCGCCTTGTCGATTATGTCGAAAGGGGAACCGCTCGCCCCGCCTTCCAGCGCGCGCTCGACGCGCAAATGGCAGACTTCACCGGGAAAGCGCCCGCGCAATGGGCGTTTCTCGATCAACCGCCGGCCGGAAACCAAAAGCCGGCGAGACAAGGAGAATGACGATGTCTTATTTCGAAGGATTCGTCCTCGCGGTGCCGACGGCCGACAAGCAGAAGTTCATCGATCACGCCAACACCGCCGACGCGGTGTTCAAGGAGCAAGGCGCGATCCGCATCGTCGAAGCCTGGGCGGACGACGTCCCCAAGGGCAAGGTCACCGACTTTCAGGGCGCGGTCCAGGCAGAGGACGACGAGACGGTGGTGTTCTCGTGGATCGAATGGCCTGATCGTGACACGCGCCAGGCAGTCGGAGCGAAGATGGAAGAGCTGATGAAGACCGACGATCGCATGAGCCCCGAAAAAAATCCGATGCCGTTCGACGGCAAACGGATGATCTATGGCGGCTTCGAAACGCTCTTCGACGCAGGCGAGAGCCGCGATGGCAGCTACGTCGACGGCTTCGTGCTGGCGGTGCCCGAAGATAAAAAGGATGCCTATCGCGAAATGGCGGCCAAGGGCTGGGAATTGTTCAAGGAGTATGGCGCCTACCGCCATGTCGAGGCCTGGGCCGACGACGTGCCCGACGGCAAGGTCACCGATTTCCGTCGCGCGGTGAAAGCGAAAGACGGTGAGCAGGTCGTCTTCTCCTTCCTCGAATGGCCCGACAAGGCGACGCGCGACGCGGGGCAGAAGAAGATGATGGAGCAGGATTTCGACGGCGAGATGCCGTTCGACGGCCAGCGCATGATCTGGGGCGGCTTCCGACCGGTCGTCGAGCTTTGAGGGAGAGATTGTATGACTTACATCGAAGGGTTCATCG
>CBDUBW010000224.1:0-3553 GCA_965365485.1 uncultured Aquisediminimonas sp. | reverse complement strand
CAGCGAGGATATCGGCAATCGCGGCGTCGATCGCGCCGGTGTCGCTGGTCTGCTTTAGCCCTTTTTCCTCGACGATGAGCGACGGGTCGGCTCCGAAGTAACCAGCGCTCTGATCAAGCATCAGCTCGGAAACTTGCTTTGCGATCGTCTTTGAGATTGTGCCATTCGCAATCAGGGACAAGAGCTCAATTGCCTGACGCACTGAAATTGGACTTTCAGCAATTGTCCGGCCCGTTCGGTTCAGCATGCCAAACAGTTCGCTAACGACCCAATTTGCCGCATCAGCGGCCAGGTCTGAGCGCTGCATGCCGTCTAGCAAATTGTCGAACCATCGAGCTGTTTCGACATCGGCAGTCAGAACCGCGGCCGCATAGGCGCTTATGTCTAGCTCCCCGGTATAGCGGGCGCGCTTGGCATCGGGGAGTTCGGGCAGCGATTCCTTGCACTCGTCGAGAAACGCCTCGTCGAGTTCGAGCGGGAGCAGGTCAGGATCGGGGAAGTAGCGATAATCATGCGCATCCTCCTTCGACCGCATCGACCGCGTCTCACCCTTGTCGGGATCGAACAAACGGGTTTCCTGCACGACCCTGCCCCCGGACTCGATGACATCGACCTGGCGCGCCGCCTCATATTCAACGACCTGCTGAATGAAACGCACCGAGTTGACGTTCTTGGTTTCGGTCCGTGTGCCGAACTCGCCTCCCGGCTTGCGTACGCTGACGTTGACGTCGGCGCGCATCGAGCCCTCTTCCATATTGCCGTCGCAGCTGCCGACATAGCGCAGGATCGAGCGGAGCTTCTTGACATAAGCGCCAGCCTCGGCGGGTGAACTCATATCCGGGCGCGAAACGATCTCCATCAAAGCCACGCCCGATCGGTTGAGATCGACATAACTCTGCGTTGGATGCTGATCGTGCATCAGCTTGCCCGCATCCTGCTCAACATGGATGCGCTCGATGCCGATCGTCTTGCCCGCCGCGTCCGGGTCTTTTTCATCGAGGCTGATTTCGATCCGCCCCTCCCCCACCAGCGGGTGGTAAAGCTGCGAAATCTGATAACCCTGCGGCAGATCGGCATAGAAATAATTCTTGCGATCGAATCGCGACCATTTGTTGATCTGAGCATCGATCGCCATGCCGGTGCGGACCGCCTGGCGGATGCACTCTCGGTTGGGCACGGGCAGCATCCCCGGCATCGCCGCATCGACCAAGCTGACCTGAGTGTTGGGCTCGGCCCCGAACGCGGTCGCCGCGCCCGAGAAGAGTTTGGCCTGCGAGGTGATCTGGGCGTGGACCTCGAGACCAATCACCACTTCCCATTCACCGGTCGCGCCGTGAATTCGATATTCGCCTGTGCTCATTTCCGAGCCAAAGCCTCATTTCGCGGCGATTGGCAAGGCAGTCCGCGATTGCGTGAAGACCTGCCGCGACCAGAGCCGCGCCGGGTTCTCGACGTATCGCCATGCAAACCAGGCCATCCATATGACGAAGGCCAAGGCTCCAATCGTGAGCAATTCAGTAATTAAAGCGCCGGCGGCGATATGATGGTTGGCTCCCGTGATCAGCCGAAAGCCAGTGAAGCTCTCAACGGCGCTCAGCAGATCGAAGTATCGCGCCAACGCGATCGAATGCAGCAAATATATTGAGTAGCTCAGTAAACCAAGGAATTTCAAAGGCCGCGCATGCAGTGTTCGAGAGATGCCACCCCCCTCGCCTGCCATCACAAATACGAGAATCGCGAAAACTGCTGGAGCCAGGAATGTGAGGCCGTTCGTTCCCACCATTGTGACGTGAACGACCGTAAGCAGGACCGCTGCGACCTCCACGCTTGTCGAGCTACGCTGCGACCATCTTCGATGTGCCAGCCACACCAATACTCCGAGCGAGAAGCCCAAAACGCAGCGCACGAAGCCAAACCGCCATGTCGTCGCAAGATAGTTGTCAGATACCGCGATCAAAACGATCCACGCCGCAAAAGCGGATCCTGCGAATATGCGCCAGTCGATCCGCTTTGTCGAAGCCACGATCAGTGCAAACGAAAAATAGGTCCAGATCTCTGCCGCGATGCTCCATGACAAGCCGTTCCAGGTCGGATGCTCGGTAACGCCGAAGCTTTGCAACATGAGCAGATTTGCGAAAAGCGATGTCAAGGTGTCGACCGGCGTGATCGGGGATTCAGTAACGATGAAATTGAGCGCCGCGATCACAACAATCGCGAAGAGATGAAGCGGATATATCCGACCTAATCGCAGCCCCATGAAACGAGTGATCGGATAACCCGCTGCCAATTTTTCACCATAGCTTGCGGCGATGACGAAGCCGCTGAGTACGAAGAAAAAATCGACGAACATCCAGCCGTTGCGGGCGATGGCGAGGCTGGTCAGCCAACCATCGGGATGGAGGTGATATAGCACGACCATGCACGCGCAGATGCCGCGCAGGCTATCGAGCGCTTCATATCTCCGAGGGGGTTCGCCTAGCTCCATCGATGACGGAGCTAGGGGCATTTGGTTGAAATCAGGCTAAACTACCACCAAGGCTCGGGCCGCGCCGTAAACCCGGCGCGCTGCTCCAAAGCCAGCCCCGCATCGAGCACGCCCTGCTCGTCGAGCGCCTTGCCGATAATCTGAAGCCCGAGCGGCAAACCCTGCCCGTCGATTCCGGCGGGCACCGACATCGCGGGCAGGCCGGCAAGCGAACTCGGCACGGTGAAGACATCGTTCAGATACATCGCCAGCGGATCGGCGCTTTTCTCACCGAGCGCGAACGCAGCACTCGGAGCGGTGGGGGTGAGGAGCAGATCGCAGTGCTCCCAAGCGCGGTCGAAATCGCGCGCGATCAGACTGCGCACCTTGCTCGCCTGGGTGAAATAGGCGTCGTAGAAGCCAGCGCTCAGCACATAGGTGCCGATCATGATGCGGCGCTTGACTTCGGGCCCAAACCCCGCGGCGCGGGTCGCGGCATACATATCCTGCAGCCCGGCTCCTTCGGGCAAGTCGCGCAAGCCATAGCGAACGCCGTCATAGCGCGCGAGGTTCGATGAGGCCTCGGCAGGTGCAATGATGTAATAAGCGGGAAGCGCGTATTTGGTGTGCGGCAGGCTGACTTCGACAATCTCCGCGCCGGCATCCTTCGCCCAGCCGATACCCTGCTCCCAAAGCGCATCAATTTCGGGCGGCATATTGTCGACGCGATATTCCTTGGGAATGCCGATGCGCTTGCCGCGCAGATCGGCGTTCAGCCCCGCTTCCCACTGCGGCACCGGCAGGTCGAGGCTGGTCGCGTCCTTCGCATCGAAGCCCGACATCGCCTCGAGCAGGATCGCGCAATCTTGAACGCTCCGCGCCATCGGCCCGGCCTGATCGAGCGACGACGAGAACGCGACGATCCCCCAGCGCGAGCAGCGGCCATAGGTTGGCTTGATCCCGCATATGCCGGTAAAGGCTGCGGGCTGCCGGATCGAGCCGCCCGTATCCGTCCCGGTCGCGCCGGGGACGACGCGCGCGGCTATGGCAGCCGAAGAACCGCCCGAAGAGCCGCCTGGCGCGAGCGGA
>CBDUBW010000223.1:0-3562 GCA_965365485.1 uncultured Aquisediminimonas sp. | reverse complement strand
CGCCCGACGCCGAGACCGCGCACCGGCTGAGCAAGGCCGATCCCGATATCGCGCTTGTCGATGTCAACCTTCGCGACGGTGTGACCGGGCCTGGCATCGGCGAGGCGCTGGCCGATTGCGGAACCTCGGTGCTGTTCATGACCGCGAACCCATCGATGCTCGGGCAGGGCGTCACGGGCGCGCTCGGCGTTGTCAGCAAGCCGTGCGACGACGAGACTATCGATTCGGTGCTCGAGTACATCCTCAGCCATCGCGCCGGGGCCTGCCCGACACCACCGCCGGCGGTTCGCGTCTTCGCCTAAGTCCGCGAAAGCCGCGACTGCTCGACGCGGATTTCAACCTGGAGGCCCTCGGGTCGCCAGTCGCGCGTGATCGTCCCGCCCAACTGGCCTTCGATGCTCGCTTCTGAAAGCAGCGTCCCGAACCCTTGCTGCCCCGGAGGCAGCGACGCGACGGGACCGCCAGATTCGCGCCAGTGCAGCGTCACATAGCCGTCGGCCATCTCGCACGAAATGTCGACCTTTCCCGACTGCGTCGAGAGCGCGCCATATTTGACGGCGTTGGTCGCGAGCTCATGGACGACGAGCGCGATGGGCGTAGCGCCGCGATCGTCGACGGGCACGTCGCACCCATCGATGCTGACGCGTTCATCGCCTTCATCGCGGTACGGCTTCATGATTTCGGCGAGCAGGCCGTGCAGCGTCACCGCAACGCCCGCGGGGCGCGAGAGTTCGCTATGCGGCCTCGCGTAATCGTGCGCACGACCGAGCGCGGCGATGCGGTCGCCCAGGCGACGTGAGAATTCCTTATTCGCGGGATCGCGGATGGCGGAAAGCCCGATCAGCCCCGCAATCACCGCGAAGATATTCTTGATGCGGTGGCTGAGCTCACGGCTGAGCAGGGTGACTTGCTCGGTCGCGCGCTTGAACTCGTCGATATCGGTGCAGGTGCCGACCCAGCGGGTTATCGCTCCATCCTTGTTGCGCACCGGCATCGCCCGGCCGAGTACCCACCGATACTCGCCGCTGTGATGGCGCAGGCGGTATTCGATCTCATAGGGCTCGCCGGTTTCGAGACTCTTGCGCCAGCGCTCCCAGGCGCGCTCCTGATCGTCGGGATGGAACATGCCGTTCCATGCCGCGCCGTCAGTCGAGCCGACGGGCATGCCGGTGAATTCGTACCAGCGCGCGTTGTAATAATCGTGAAAGCCGTCGGGCAGCGTCGTCCAGACCATGTGAGGAAGCATGTCGGTGAGCGCGCGCACACGCTCCGCGCTCACGAGCGCATCGGTCGATGCCGACGAAGAGTCCGCCATATGAATTTACGCCCCAAGCCGGTTTCCGTTGACCGGCAGCCGCTGGCCTTACCGCACCAGTGCAAACGCTGTAGGAAGTTTCGCGGCCCGGCACAAGATCAGGCGAACACCGCCACATTCTGGCGCGCACGAAGCAGCGGAGTTCCGTCGGCGTCCCACAGCGCCATTTGCTGCGCCGAATAGCCTTCGCCTACTGCCTCCTCTCGCGTCTCGATGAGGTGCCAGCCCGCCCCGTCGAAACCGGACGCATCGATGATATCGAACTGCCAGGTGATCGTGCTGATCGCGGCGGGTGCGGTGAGCCGTGGCATGGTCGCGGGCGGCAACGCGTCTCCCAGTGCGACCAGCGAGGCGAGCGAGGAAGGCGCGCTCTCGTCGCGATGCCGCACCCAGACGAGCATCTCACCTTTTGCCGCACCGCTCACCGGTCGCGCGCCGGCGGCGAGCCGCTGGTCGAGATGCTGCGCGAAGGTCGGTCCGCCGCGTTCGAACAACGGCATGCAATCGTCGGGGCCGGGGAGTTCGGGCGGCGGTGAGGCGGCGAGGCCGAGCGTCGATGGCCGCGCGCCGCCGAACACGAACAGCGCCCGTGTCGCGATCGCACCATCGGCGATCAGGTCGCACGCCATGAAGGTGACCGATTTGCCCTTTCGCAAAACTACTGGTCTCAGCAAAGCCTCGCCCGCCGACGGTCCAATATAGGCGATCTGCGCCGATCGCAGCGGGGGCAGCCGGGGCGCGATGCGCTCGCACGCCGCATAGCATAACGCGGCGGAGAGGCCGCCGAACAACGTCCGGCCCTGCCGCCAGTCGTCGCTCGGGTCGACGCGGAAGCTGCCATCGCCATCGGCGGTGATGCTCGCCAGGACTTCGCTGAACGCTGTCATGCGCGTGACGCCAGCTTTTTTTCGATGCCGCGCCAGAGCGACGCGAAGGCATGGCCCGCGGGGGATGGCCCGGCAAAGCTGCCGATCGGCGCGCGGTGGACCGCCATCTGCTCGACCGCGCTCGCCATCGGGATCGATGGCCATTTGGGCTCGGCATCGAGCGCCGCCTTGTGCAGCGCGCGCCGCCGGTCGACCATCGAAAAAACGGGCAACACCGGGCCATGACCCTTATGCTCGCGATCGAGATGCGTCATCACTTCGGCCATTGCGCGCTGCGAAAGCGGCGAGGGGATGACGGGGACGATGATGAGATCGGCCGCGCGCATCGCCTGCTCTGCGGTTTCGGCAAGCCCCGGCGGGCAATCGAGAATGATGCGGTCATAATCGGTCAGTCCTTCGATCAGTCGGGCCAGCCGTTTGCGCTTGCCGAGTGAGAACAGCATGCGGTCGAGCCCGCGCAAAGAGGCGTCGGCGGCGATCAGGTCGAGCCGATCGATCCGGGTGCTGCGGATCAGCCGGCTGGCATCGATATCCTTGGCGAACACCGCTTGCGCCGCGCCGCGCGCTTTGGCATCCGCCCCCATCAGCCACGATGCCGCCGCCTGCGGATCGAGATCCCAGAGTAAGGTCCGCCGCGAAGATTGGCAGGCGGCTTCCCAGGCGAGATTGACAGCGAAGCTCGTCTTTCCGACCCCGCCCTTGAGCGAGTAGACCGCAATCACCGCGCTCTGCTGCTTCGCCATTTCGCCCGACCTCCCGCGCGCGACCATTCCACGCTTCGGCACAGCGCGAAACCCCGTTCACGCCGCGATCGTCCCGGGCGGGGTCGAATTGCCTTCGCCCAGTGCGCGCTGCATATAGACGGTGTCGAGCCATCGACCGTGCTTGTAGCCAACCGCGCGCATTCGACCGGCGTGGGTGAACCCCGCACCTTCGTGCAAGGCGACCGATGCCGGTTCACCGCCACCGATCACCGCGATCATCTGGCGGAAGCCTGCGCCTTCCGCCGCCTCGATCAGCGCCGACATGAGCATTGCTCCAATGCCGCGCCGCATATGATCGGGGTGAATATAGATGCTGTCTTCGCATGTCGCCGCATAGGCCGGGCGCTCACGAAACGGGGCGGCATAGGCGTAGCCGGCAACGCCGCCATCGTCGGCGATAAGAAACGGCCAACCCGCCTCGACCGACCCTGCGATCTTCTCAGTGATCGCCGACACGTCCGGCCCGATGGTGTCGAAGCTCGCACGGCCATGCGCGACGTGATGCGCGTAAATGTCGCGAACGGGCCCGGCATCTCCCGGCTGGGCGGGTCGTATCCGGACAGTCACCGACGCCGCACGTCCTCCGCAACCTGCAA
>CBDUBW010000222.1:0-3572 GCA_965365485.1 uncultured Aquisediminimonas sp. | reverse complement strand
TCCCCGCGTGCGGTTGCAAGCACCCCCTGTCCTACATCCGCCCGCCCATGATACCAGCCTCAAACCATATAGGAACAATCGCGAGCATCGAACCGTGACCCAGCCGCACGTGCCCCTCTCCGCCTTCACCCCCGTGCCGCGCAAGTGCAACCGCCACGACGGCTGGACGCCCGAGCGCCAGGCCGCCTTCATCGAGGGGCTCGCTCTGACGGGGAGCGTGCACGCCGCGGCGAAGCGCGTCGGCATGACGACTGAGGGCGCCTACATGTTGCGTCGCGCGCCTGGGTCCGACAGCTTCCGCGTCGCTTGGGCAGAGGCACTGGACGCGGGCGTCACCCGGCTGGAGGACCTCGCCATCGACCGCGCGATCAACGGGGTGGAGGTGCCGATGTACAGCTATGGCAAGCTGATCGGCAGCCGGCGCGTGTTCAACGACCGGCTGCTGATGTTCATCCTGCGCAGCCGCCGGCACGAGCGGTACGGCAACCGTGAGAAAACGCCGCTCAGCTTCGCCGACCGCATGGTGGCACGCGGCGCTCCAGCCACGGACAGGGCCGCGCTGCAAAAAGAGCAGACCCGCATGCTCGAAGCCGCCCGTGCGATGCTGGAGGGTGAATATCAGGACCGCCGGGCCCGAGAAGCCAGCCAGTATGACCACGCCCACCTCATTGCCAAGGTACGCGCCAGCATCGAAGCGTTCGAGGCCCATCAAGTCGCCAAAGAAAACAAATCCCGCCGCCTTGCGCGCAGGGCGGCGCGTAAGGAGGCGGTGGTGGCGGCGATGCGCGCAGCAACCGATGATGCTGTCTAGCCGGCAGCACTACGCATACCGCTGTCCGAAACTCGTTCAACGAACAACGCCAGCAACCGGCATTGTATACAGCAGCGCCACGCCAGCGGCCCACCGTGCGATCGTGTCAGCGGCCGACCATTCGCTACAAATCATGGGGGCGCGCAGAGTACGGATGTTGCGCTATATGCCGTTGATGCGAACGAAACTATTGTTATGTACCGCACGCCAACCGTTCGCATGACCGTACGATTCGAAGTGGAACAGCGTCATGCCAAACGCGCATTTGGAACCGGACGTTGAAACCATTGTGCAACAGCTCGACAGCTTGATTGGCGAGTTGGAAGCCCGTGGCTGGCTGCGCGCAGCCGCCAAGGCCGAAAGCCTCATCTGTCAGGTGTATGAGGATTGCGACGTGCTGATCCCTCCACAGCGCTTCGAAAGGATCGAAGTGTCCTTGGGTCGCGACTGGTTTGGAACGCCGAGCTGATCACGGCGTCAAGCAGATCGAGACCAGCGCTTGTTACTGCTGCAAGATATCCCTGCTCGTCGTCGAACGGTTGGACTTTGACGAGGCCAGCCTCACGCATGGCGATCAGCTGAAGAGCCACGACGGACGGCGGCATGTCGAGCAACGCGGCAAGTTCCGAGACGCTTGCGGGCCGACCTTCCGAATAGAGCGCGCAGGCAAGGACAAGGCCGTCACCAAGGAGCAAAGCGGCGCGATGATCGAGCCGTGCGGTGCGCTGGCACCGGGCATGCATACGGGTTACCGCGCGCGCAATGCTGGCATGGCTCAATGCCAGGGGGTGGGTCGGCATCGGTGTGGCCAGGCGGGCCTGCATCAGGCTCAGTCGTTGAGACGCGGTGCAGATGATATGATCGACCAGATATATACCCGCGTCAGCGGCGAGACGCGCGACGATGTTCGTCTGCGTGACATCTTCTTCGCTCGGCATCACGCTACCGGTCGGGTGGTTATGCATCATGATCAACTGGCGGGCGCCGAGCGCCCGAGCGCGAGCGACAATTTCACGCGCATCGCATGTTGTGCTTGTTTCATCGCCTGTTGAAACAAGCTCGCTTGCAATTACCTCGTACGCGCCGCCGACGAACACCACCTGCAAATGCTCGACAGGCAGGTCGCCGATGCGTTTGCAGACACGTCCAAGCTCCTCGCCTAATTGAGCCGAGAATTGCGTCCAGCGTCGGATTGGACAGCGACGATCAACAGGATTGCCAGCTGAATCCACGCCCAGAAGCCTTGCATCATTCCCGCTGCGTAGGAGACCACTTCCGATGCCAAATTCGATGAGAGATGACTTAACAATGCGCCAAACTGCAGCGGCAAAATCCATAGCGGCCAGAACTTTCGGCTCGTGAAAGCGATGTATCCGAAAATCAGGGTAGCGAGTGCGTCTATGGCGACGACACCATGGTTCATCTCGATCCAGTCCCTGCTGGCTACGCTGTAGAGCAGGGCCGTTAGGTGAGATCCCACGAACAATGTCCAAGCCACTGTTCGAAACTCGGCGTCACGACTGCGCCATCCAACGATGGCGACGACGATCGTAAGCAGAATGTAGATGTAACCCATGGCATCGTCGCCATACCCCCATTTTCAGGAGTAGGAGAGACGAACTACGCGGCCTCGTCCTGAACTATCGCGAGCCCCGCCTTCGGCACGACCTTCCAGCTGTCGCCCATCGCGCGCGCGCCCAAGCCGATGTCGGTCTGCAGCTGGCCCAGCTGCCCATGCATGGACACGAGATCGCGGCGAGCTTCAACCAGCCGGCTCAGCGTCACTGCCGCGCCTTCGAAAGCGTCCTGCCCAACCGTGGCGGAAAGCTTGGCCGCTTTGCGCGCCTTGGGCAGAACTGCCAGCATTGCAGCGGCCTTGGCGATCGTTTCATCCATCGAGGACTCGAGATCGAAGAGATGTGCGGCAACATCCCGCGCAGCGGGCAAACGATCATTCAACATGTAAATTGTCCCTCGTCAGACCAGCGCGGCGTCGCACCGGTTGGCAGCTACAGAAGCCGAGAGAGACCTTCGACAGTGCTAATCAGCAGCGTTACCGCGAACACGGTGGCAACCAGGATTAATGACATCCAAGCCAAACGAGCGCTCCACGATAATTCGTTGACTGGCCTTTCATTGGTCCGAAACGGCAGGGCGATCGACCAGACCGGCGAATGCTGACCCCCAGCAAACGCTGGTGCGTGCAAAACCCCGATCGGTCGGTCATCGGAGATCAATTTCTCCGGTGACGCCCCTTCATCGCCGAGCAAAGCAGCATCGAACACGTCCGATGATGGGCATACCAACGGTTGGTATGTGCGGCTTTGGCTATCGAGATAAAGACGCGCCGCCTCCTGCCGGGTGGAAACGCCCAGCGTTGCCAAGGTACGTTTCAAGCGCGCGTCGATCGCGTGACTCGATAGCCCAAGCTCGATCGCTATCTCTTTCGATGATTTCAGCTCGGCAACGAGGCGAAGACACTCACGTTGTGGAGCGGTGAGGCGCTTGAGCGGGCAACCCATTTCAACGAGGCTCCTGAGCTCGAATGAGCTCAAGTCAAGTTAATGCGCCGTTCACGCTTCGGCAACGCACGAAGATGAGGGCTGCCCTCTCTACTCCTCCCCCATCCTGAGCGCCGCGATGAACGCCTCCTGCGGTATGGCAACGGAGCCATACTCGCGCATGCGTTTTTTGCCCTCCTTCTGTTTGTCGAGCAGCTTCTTTTTGCGGCTGATGTCGCCGCCGTAGCATTTGGCGGTGA
>CBDUBW010000221.1:0-3578 GCA_965365485.1 uncultured Aquisediminimonas sp. | reverse complement strand
CCTTCTATCGTCAGGTCCAGGCGGCGATCGATCGCGAAGTCAGCGGTGCAGCGCGATAAGCCTATCGAGCACGGACGGGTGGAGCAGGTTGGCGAAGGCGCAACCTGCCATCTGTCCGTTATTCCAGACCACTTCCGCCTGCTGGCTGGCAAGCCCCGGCAGCGTCAGCCAGCACAGCGCGCCGGGGCGCATGCTCGTCACCACTTCGCACGAAAAACCGGCAATCGATAAGTCTCGTACGATGGCGTGGATCTTCGGGCCGCCCGAGGGCCGCAGCGCGGCGGGGATCGAAATCGTGACCCGTTCGGCGCAGCGATCTTCATGACCATATTCTGAATAGGCAGTCCGCGGATCTGCGAACAGATTCATGCTTCCCTCCCCGTTCCGGTAACGAACGGGCAGGGGGTTACGGCGTAAACGCTTCGAGTGCGCTTAACGATTCTGGTTAACGGCCGCTCGCAGCCCGGTGTCGAAACCATCGACCAGCAGGCCAACGATGAAGTCGGCGACTACCGTCGGGTCCTTGACCGATTGCGGGTCTTCGCCGGGATAAGCGCGAGCGCGCATGCTGGTCCGCGTCGCCCCGGGATCGACGATCGCCGTCTTGATCCGGCCGGTCGCGCGGTTTTCCTCGCTATAGGAAGTGACCAGCGCCTCGAGCGCGGCCTTGCTGGCACCGTAGCCGCCCCAAAAGGCGCGCGGTCTTGCGGCGACGCTCGATGTCAGCGCGATCAGCCTGGCATCGTCGCTCTGGCGCAGCAATGGATCGAACGCTGCGATCAGCGCCGCCTGCGCGCCGACATTGAGCGTGAAGATCTGCGTCAGTTCCTTAGCGTCGATATATTGCACCGGGCCCAATGTGCCGAGCATGGCTGCGTTGAGGATCAGGATATCGAGCTTCTGCCAGCGCTGCGAGACCGCCGCCGCCAGGCGAGCGATGCTGTCGGCCTCGGTCAAATCCATCGGCGCGATCGTCGCTGAACCGCCATTCGCATGGATACGATCTTCGACGGCCTCGAGATCGCCATCCTTGCGGGCGGTGATGATGACATGTGCTCCGGCCGCCGACAATGCCTCGGCGGTCGCTGCCCCGATCCCGCGCGATGCCCCCGTGACGAGCGCGATCCGGCCGTCCAAAGGCTTGGTCATGCGACGCGTTCGTCGAGACGAAAGAGCTGCGCTTCGGGCGCGATCTCATCCTGATCGGTCAGGCGGGTCGGGTAATCGCCTGAGAAGCAGGCATCGCAATATTGCGGCCGAATGTGCGCCCGTTGCTCTTCGCCGAGTGCTCGATAGAGCCCATCGATCGAAATAAAGGCCAGGCTGTCGGCGTGGATATAGGCCTTCATCTCTTCGATATTGTGCTTGGCCGCGAGCAGCTTCGACCGCTCAGGCGTATCGACCCCATAGAAGCAACTGTGCCGGGTCGGCGGGCTGGCGATCCGCATATGGACTTCGGCGGCGCCCGCATCGCGCATCATCTGGACGATCTTTAGGCTGGTGGTGCCGCGAACGATGCTGTCATCGATCAGCACGATCGACTTGCCTTCGACCAGCGCGCGATTGGCATTGTGCTTAAGCTTGACGCCGAGATGGCGGACGCCGTCGCTCGGCTGGATGAAGGTGCGGCCGACATAGTGTGAGCGAATGATCCCCAACTCGAACGGGATGCCCGATTGCTGCGCGAAGCCGATCGCCGCTGGCGTGCCGCTGTCGGGCACGGGGATGACATAATCGGCTTTGACCGGGCTTTCTTTCGCAAGCTCGGCACCGATCGCCTTGCGCACCGAGTAAACCGACGAGCCGTCGACGATCGAATCGGGGCGCGAAAAATAGACATGCTCGAACACGCACGGTCGCGCATGGGTAGGCGCGAACGGCTTCAGCGAGCGGACTTCGCCGCGCGAAACGATGACGATCTCGCCGGGTTCAATGCTACGTTCGTACGCCGCCCCGACGACATCGAGCGCGACCGTCTCCGATGCGAAGATAACCGCTTCTCCCAGCCGGCCCATTATTAGCGGTCGGATCCCCAGCGGATCGCGACATGCGATCATGCCTTCGCTCGTCATGCAGATCAGCGAATAGGCGCCCTCGACCTGCTTCAAGGCATCGATGAACTTGTCGAGCAGCGTCCGGTAGGTGCTCGTCGCGAGCAGGTGGATGATGACTTCGGTATCGCTGGTCGATTGAAAGATCGCACCCTTGCGGACGAGATCGCGCCGCACCGTCATCGCGTTCGAAATATTGCCGTTGTGCGCGACCGCGAACCCGCCCGAAGCGAGCTCGGCATAAAGCGGCTGAACGTTGCGCAGCGACGTTTCGCCGGTGGTCGCATAGCGCACATGACCGCAAGCGACGTCGCCTGGCAGCCCGTTGATGACGTCGTCGCGGTCGAAATTGCCGGCGACATGGCCCATCGCCCGGTGCGAATGGAAATTCTGACCGTCCCAGCTGGTGATGCCCGCGGCTTCCTGCCCACGGTGCTGAAGCGCATGTAGCCCGAGCGCAACCATGGCGGCAGCCTTGTCGGCGCCCCAGACGCCGAATATCCCGCACTCTTCGCGCAACTTATCGTCGTCGAACGGATCGGTGGTAAGCATGTCGAGAATCGCCGGCGGTTGCGCTTGCGCGGCCATATAGGTGGCTTGTCGCAATATTGTAATGGGTTAAGCGGCCGCATGACTTCGACGCTCGAAACCGGTTCGGATTTGACGCCGCGCTACGGCGCGGACGGCCTCATCACAGCGGTATGCACCGATGCGAAAAGCGGGGACGTGTTGATGGTCGCGCATATGAACGCCGATGCGTTGGTGAAGACCCTGGACAGCCGCACCGCCTGGTTCTGGTCGCGGAGCCGCGCCCAGCTGTGGCAAAAAGGCGAAAGCTCAGGCAATGTCCTCGATGTTGTCGAAGCGCGTATCGATTGCGATCAGGATGCCGTTTGGCTCCGCTGCATTCCACGTGGCCCTGCCTGCCACACCGGCGCGCCGAGTTGCTTCTACCGTCGCATCGAAGATGGAGAGCTGGTCGCCGATTGACCCTTACGTTTACGTCAACTAATAAACATTATGAGCTCTGCAACCGTCGACATCGCTGATCCGCGCGACAAGCACCAATATTCGATCTCCGACCTTTCCGAAGAATTCAAGGTTACCGCACGGGCGCTTCGGTTCTACGAAGATGAAGGCCTGATCTCGCCGGTGCGGCGGGGGCTGACGCGTGTTTATACCAAGCGCGATCGCGCTCGGCTCGCGTGGATCCTGCGCGCCAAGCGGGTGGGCTTCAGCCTGTCCGACATTCGTGAAATGATCGACCTTTATGATCTCGGCGACAACCGCCACGCCCAGCGCATGGTGACGATCGATAAATGCCAATCTCGGATCGACCTGCTCAAGCGCCAGCGCATCGACATCGATGCCTATATCGATGAGCTTTCGCGCTTTATCGATGTCGTGAAGGAAGCGGATCAGGCCAAGGCCTGAGGGGAGACTGACAATGCCGCAATATGCCGCGCCGGTGCGCGATACCAAGTTCGTGCTCGATCATGTCGTCGGGCTCGAACGTCACGCCAATCG
>CBDUBW010000220.1:0-3684 GCA_965365485.1 uncultured Aquisediminimonas sp. | reverse complement strand
GGTAAGGAGAATTGGGGCAAGCTGCCCGCCGTCATCGCCAAGATCGAAGCGGCGCGTGCTTCTGGCACACGCATCACCGCGAACATGTACAACTACACCGCCGGCGCGACCGGGCTTGATGCGTCGATGCCGATCTGGGTGCAGGCGGGTGGGGTCGAGAAGTGGATCGAGCGGCTCAGGGACCCCGCCACCCGCGCGAAAGTGGTCGCGGAGATGAAGCAACCGGGGAAGGACTGGGAGAATCTGATGCTCCAGGCG
The DNA here is from genome assembly GCA_965365485.1 of uncultured Aquisediminimonas sp. Lineage (GTDB taxonomy): Bacteria > Pseudomonadota > Alphaproteobacteria > Sphingomonadales > Sphingomonadaceae > Aquisediminimonas. Next base: position 3,426 of record CBDUBW010000220.1, on the reverse strand, counting down.
GGCGGGGCGGACAAGCTGTTGCTGCTCGCGTTCAAGAACCCCAAGCTAAAGCCGCTGACGGGCAAGACGCTTGGAGAGGTCGCGGCGATGCGCGGCAAGTCCCCCGAAGATACCGCGATCGACTTGGTGGTCGAGGACGGCACCCGCGTTGGCACCGCTTACTTCCTGATGGACGAGGAGAATGTCGCCAAGCAGACCGCGCTGCCGTGGATGAGCTTCGGCTCCGACGCCGAAAGCCAGGCCCCCGAAGGCGTGTTCCTGCAATCGGCGACACACCCGCGCGCGTACGGCAATTTCTCGCGACTGCTCGGCAAATATGTCCGCGAAGAGAAGCGAACGACCTTGGCCGATGCGGTACGGCGCCTGACCAGCTTTCCTGCGAGCAATCTCGGCATCAAGGATCGCGGATCGCTGAAGCCCGGCATGTTCGCCGACATCGCCATCTTCGATCCGGCAACGATCGGCGATCGCGCGACCTTCGCCAAGCCGCAGCAATATGCGGTGGGGATGCGGCATGTCTTCGTCAACGGCGTGCAGGTGCTCAAGGACGGCGCGCACACCGGGGCCAAGCCGGGCCGCGTGGTGCGAGGCCCGGGATACAAGCGGTGCGCGGCGGAGGTTTCCAATTGACCTACGATTACGATCTTTTCGTCATCGGCGCCGGTTCGGGCGGCGTCCGCGCCGCCCGCGTCTCAGCCGCGCACGGGGCGAAGGTCGCAATCGCTGAGGAGCATCGCGTTGGCGGCACCTGCGTGATCCGCGGGTGCGTTCCCAAGAAGCTGCTCGTCTATGGCGCGCATTTCGCCGAGGATCTGCACGATGCCCGTCGCTTCGGCTGGGATGTACCGAAGTGCAGTTTCGATTGGCCGACTTTGCGCGACAATGTGCTGGCGGAGGTCGATCGCCTCGAAGGTTTGTACGCGGAAACGCTCGGCAATCATAAGGTCGAGATCGTTCGCGAGCGCGCGGTGCTGACGGGGCCGCACTCGGTCAAGCTTGCAAGCGGCCGCGAAGTCACCGCCAAGATCATCCTTCTTGCCACCGGCGGCTGGCCGTCGGTCCCGGAATTTCCCGGCAGCGAGCATGGCATCACCTCGAACGAGGTCTTCCATCTCGAGAGCTTGCCCAAGCGCGTCGTGATCGCGGGCGGAGGCTATATCGCCAACGAGTTCGCAGGGATTTTCAACGAGTTCGGCGCGACCGTGACGATCGTCAACCGCGGCGACCAGATATTACGCGGCTATGACGAACAAATCCGCGACCGGCTGCTGCAGATCTCGATGACCAAGGGCATCAATTTCCGCTTCAACGCGCCGTTCGAAGCGATCGAGAAGCATGAGGATGGCAGCCTCGACGTGCATTGCAAGAATTGCGACCCGATTCCCGCCGATCTCGTTCTCTTCGCGACCGGTCGGCGGCCCAATGTCGCTGGGCTTGGGTTGGAAACCGCAGGCGTCGCGCTCAACGAGAAGGGCGCAATCAAAGTCGATGATGACAACCGCACGAGCATCGACAGCATCTATGCGGTCGGCGACGTTACCGACCGCATCCAGCTGACGCCGGTGGCGATACGCGAGGGACAGGCCTTCGCCGATACCGTCTTCGGCAATGCGCCCACGCGGGTCGATTATGAAAACGTTCCAAACGCCGTGTTCAGTCACCCGCCGATCGGCGCGGTCGGCCTGACCGAAAGCAAAGCGCGCAACACGCTCGGCTCGATCAAGACCTACACGTCGGACTTTCGTCCGATGAAGAACGTGCTGGCGGGGCGGAACGAACGCGCGCTCTATAAGATGATCGTCGATGCCGCCGACGATCGTGTGGTCGGGCTGCATATGATCGGGCCCGACGCGCCGGAGATTCTCCAGGCAGCGGCAATCGCAGTGAAAGCCGGGCTGACCAAGGCGCAGTTCGACGCGACGGTCGCGCTGCATCCGACGATGTCTGAAGAGCTGGTGTTGATGAAGTAGCTATCCGCCCGCCACCAGGCAGGCATTGCCCGAAGCGCGCACATTGGCGCAGACTTGTTCGGCGGCGGATTTTGAAGCGATCGGCCCTGCTTGCAACCGCGTGACCGGCCCGGCTTTGACCAAATAGGGCTGCATCGCGCCCAAGGCGCCAACGCGATTTTCGAGGCTGTTCCATAGCGCCTTGGCCTTGGCGGGATCGCCGAATGCGCCGAGTTGAACGCGCCATTTGCCGCCAGGGGCGGCCGCGACGGCAGCAGGTTTCGGCGTCGGTTTCGCGGCGGCCATAACGGGCTTGGATGTTTGCGCCTTGGGTGCAGGCGTCGCGATCGCCACCTGCGACGGCGGAACTTCAGTCTGCTTGATCGGACGGCGCGCGGGCTTGGGCGCGTCGCTGCCGATCGCGGCAGTCAAGAAAGGCTTGCCCATCTTGCCTTCATAGTCACGCGCCAGTGCCAGCCCCTTCTGGCGCTGATCGAGCGGGATGTAGCGATCCATCTGCGCAAGGCTCGCCGAAGCGGGAGCGATGCCCGCGGCGCTCGCGCGGGTCATCAGCGCATAAGCACGCGGCCAATCCTTCTTGACCCCGTCGCCATTGAACATTGCCGTTCCCAGGATGTACTGCGCGCGCGGTTCTCCGCGCATCGCCGATTTTTCGATGACCGGCATCGCCTTTTGGCGATCGCCGTTCTGGAAGAGGATAAGGCCGTAATTATCCTCGGCCTGGACGTGGCCCTGGAGCGCGGCCTTGCGATACCACTCCTCGGCGGCTTTCATATCAGTGCTGACGCCGCGCCCGAGTTTATAGGCCTGGCCCATGTTGAACTGAGCGTCGGCGTCACCATTGATGGCGGGTTGACGCCATTCCTTCAACGCGCGAGCATAATCGCCCCGGCTCCACGCATCGACGCCGAGTTTGATGTCGGCAAGAGCGGGTGCCGCGAGCAGCAGCGGCAGGGCATAGAGTGTCTTGGCGAAACGCATCCTAAAATCCCCTGTTCGCAAGGCCGTCTCAGCGTTTCGTTAACCATGGGCCGTTAACAAGCTCTTACCTGCATATTGTAATTTCGCGACGCAAAGTCGGAGCCAAAGCGAGCCGTCATTAACCTTATCTTAGCTGACGTCATGCCAATGCCGCTGCCGAACAGGGCAATCAACCAAGGAACATCCATGCGCGTTCTGGCGATGGCATCGCAAAAGGGCGGATCGGGCAAGACGACATTGTCTGGCCATCTCGCCGTGCAGGCGCAGCGCGCCGGGGCGGGTCCCGTGGTGCTAATCGATATCGATCCGCAAGGCTCGCTTTCCGATTGGTGGAATGAGCGCCAGACAGAACTTCCCGCTTTCGCCCAGACCACCGTCGCGCGTCTCGGATCCGATCTCGAGGTGCTGCGTCAGCAGGGGTTCAAGCTCGCGGTGATCGACACGCCGCCGGCGATCACCATGGCGATCCAGAGCG
>CBDUBW010000219.1:0-3686 GCA_965365485.1 uncultured Aquisediminimonas sp. | reverse complement strand
GGCCGACGCGGGGCAGCTGCCGCGCGCGATGGCGTTCGGCGGTGGCCGCCGCTACCGCAGCCTCGATTTCCGGCCGAGGCGGGGTCGCCTGCACGACCGGAGCCGAGGGCGCGAAGACGGGCGCTTGAGCCGTGGGCGCGGGCGCCGCCGGTGCGGCGACCGTCGTGGTGACCGGCGGCGTTTCCTGCGCGAAACCGGGGGTGAATGGGAGCGCGGTGGCGGCGAGAAGCAGCGCCAGCGCGGTGGGGCGAGCGGTGAGGGGTTTGTTTGTCATAGCGCGGTCGCAACCGACAAGCGCCCGCAACTGATGCAGATTAATGCGCCAATCTACGACGAAAGGTTTGGAACGGACGACGACTTGAGATAATCGGTGCTTAACCGCGCCAATCTTGTCGTGATGCCCAGGCTTCGAAGGGGGTTAGCGCAATCCCCAGCAGATCTCGCGTTCGCGCCGGATCGACGATCAGCGGCGAGACCGGCTGCTCGTTATACCAGCGATAGAAGCGCGCCATTCCATCATAGATCGAGTGCGGCGGAACATCGCGCGAGCCGGTGACGAGCTCACTCATATTGGCCGCGAAGTCGTGCGGGTCGAGACTTTGAAAGCGGACCGGCTTGCCGATCACGCTGCTCAAGCGCTCAGCGATTTCGCCGCCGGTCAACGCTTCGGGGCCGCCTAGCGGCAAATGCAAGGGTAAGTCGTCGAGCGGCAACGCCGCGACGGTCGCGGCGGCGACGTCTTCGAGGCTGACCCAGCTGATCCTGAGCGTCGGCGCGGCGGGATAGGCGAAGACGCCGCGCGCGATCGAGGGCTTGGCCCAGGGCCGGACGATGTTGTCCATGAAGACGGTGGGCTCGATGAAGGTGCAGCGCGCACCGCTGGTCTCGAGCGCGGCTTCGATGTCGCGCCGCGCGTCATGGCCCGATACGCCGATATCGCCGGAAGCGACGACGCAGGCGGTGTTGAAGACGATTCGCTTCACGCGGGCATCGCGCGCGGCGTCGGCGATCGCCGTTCCCCAGCGCGTCGCCAGCGCGCGGTCGAACGTGAAGGGCAGGCTAAACGCGAGGGCATCGACCCCTGCGAAGGCGGCTGACAATGTTGTCGGACGATCGAGATCGGCCTCGCGCTGTTCAAGAGACTCGAAAGGCGTTCCCGCCATCGCGTCGGTGCGGCGGACGCCCGCGATCGCCTCGTGACCCTCTGCCTGCAGCGTTGCGAGCAGCGGCAGCCCTTGATCCGACGACGGGCCAAGAACAAGCACGCGCACGATCAACCGCCAAGCAGGTCGCGCATCGCGCCAGTGTCGAAATAATGGATGCGCATCGACGCCATCTTGCCGCCTACGAACTGCGTCACCTCCGCGATCTCGAAGGTGATGCGTTCGTCCGCTCCCGGCTTGTCGACCGATAGCGATAGCAGCGCCACCGCGTAATTCTCACCGCCGACAAGCTCACGCCAGGCGACGCTGGGGTTGCGCCAATAGCCCATGACTTCCGCGTAGAGCCGCCTAAGCGCGTCCTTGCCGCGCCATTCGCCGCCGTAGGGGAGCGAGGGCGGCTCGTAGATCACGAAATCGTCGGCGAAGTAGCCCTCGACCTCGTTCCAATCGCCGCGGCGAACGGCGTCATACATCGCGCGCGAGGCCTCGAGTGGGGTCACTCGATCGTGCCGATCAGCGTCCCTACCGGATAAGTCTCACCCTCGACGCCGGTGACGCGAAGCGTCCCCGATGCCTGGGCTTCGATCTCCTGCGTCGTCTTGTCGGTCTCCACAGTGTAGATCGTCTCGCCGGCCTGGACCTGCTCGCCATCGGCAAACATCCATTCGGCAAGCGTCATTTCCGTGGCCGACATGCCGATCTTGGGGATGCGGATTTCGGTCGCCATTTATTTGCCCCAGTTCATTGTCGCGTGGACCGCGTCCTTGATCGCCTGCTTGCCGGGGATCCAAGCCTGTTCGAGGCTGTTCGCCATCGGCACCGCCGAGAAGGCCCCGCCAAGCCGCTGCACGGGTGCCTTGAGCTGGCCGAACAAGGTTTCGTTCAAGCGGGCCGCAATCTCGGCGCCGGTGCCATATGCCTTCACTGCCTCATGAAGCACCACCGCGCGTCCGGTCTTGCGAACCGAGGCGGTGACGGTTTGCTCGTCATAGGGGGCGATGGTGCGCAGATCGATTACCTCCACGGACACGCCTTCGCCCTCTAGCTGGCCTGCCATTTCGAGTGCATCGTTGACGCAACGGCCATAGCTGATGACGGTCACGTCGCTGCCCTCGCGCGCGATGGCTGCCTTGCCGAGCGGGACGCTGTGGCCATCGGGAATTTCGGCCTGCATTCCGTAGGAAAGGATATTCTCGATGAAAATGACCGGATCGTTGCACGCGATCGCCGATTTCATGAGGCCGTAAGCATCCGCCGGATTGGAGGGCGTCACGATCTTGAGACCGGGGACATGGGCGAACCAGGCTTCGAGCATGTCCGAATGCTGGCCACCAAAACCGACCCCGACGCCCGTCGTGGTGCGGATGACGAGCGGGACGTTGGTTTGCCCGCCGCTCATGAAGCGCAGCTTGGCGGCATGATTGACGATCTGATCCATGCAAACGGTCACGAAATTCATCAGCATGATTTCGGCGATGGGGCGCATGCCGGTGAGCGCCGCGCCGACGCACGCCCCCATGATCGCCTGCTCGGCGATCGGCGTGGCGCGAATGCGATGCTCGCCATATTTTTCGGTCAGTCCCGCGCTGATCTTGAAGACGCCGCCGCCTTGCTTCGCGGCAACATCCTCGCCCAGCAGGATGACGCCCTCATCGGCGGCCATGCACTCGTCGATCGCGCGGTTGAGCGCGGCGCCCATGGTCAGCTTGGCCATCAGGCGATCTCCTCTTCGAAGACGTCGATTTTGATTTCCTTAGGGTCAGCCAGCGGGCTTTCGAGCGCGAACTTCACCGCCTCGTCGATTTCGGCATCGACCTGAGCAACGATCTCTTCGAGTTCGGCTTCGCTATACTGGTGATCGAGCATCGCCTGACGGACGCGGGGCAGGGGATCAGCGGCCTTCATCTCCTCGATATGCTCCTTGGGCATGTAGGAGAAATCGGCCCCGAAGAAGTGGCCCATCATCCGGTAGCACATGGCTTCGATGAGCGTCGGCCCTTCGCCCGCGCGGGCGCGATCGGCCGCTTCCTTGACAGTGTTGTACATGACTTCGCTGTCATTGCCGTCGATGCGCACGCCCTTCATCCCGTAGGATTGCGCGCGGCAGACGATATTCTCCCCCTTGGTGTGATCGGCAAAGGCGGTGTGCTCGCCATAATGATTATTCTGGCATAGGAAGATGACGGGCAGCTTGAACAGCTCCGCCATGTTCATCGCTTCATGAAAAGCGCCGATGTTGGAAGCGCCATCGCCGAAGCAGACGATGGTGACGCGACCGTCCTTGCGGTTCTGCGACGAAAGCGCGAGGCCGTTGGCGATCGGCAGGCCCGATCCGACCACGCCGGTCGTGACCATCACCCCACTGTCCGGGTGAGTGATGTGCATCGATCCGCCCTTGCCCTTGCAGGTGCCGGTGGTGCGGCCCGCGATCTCGGCGATGAGCGGCCCCAATGGCACACCCTTGGCGATCTGATCATGTTGGCCGCGATAGGTGGTGACGAGGTAATCGTCCTTGTTGAGCGC
>CBDUBW010000218.1:0-3695 GCA_965365485.1 uncultured Aquisediminimonas sp. | reverse complement strand
GCGCGGATCATGAGCTTGCGCGACGGCAGCGCGAAGATGTCCAAGTCCGACCCCAGTGAAATGAGCCGGATCGCGCTTTCGGACGAACCCGACGCGATCATGGGTAAAATCAAAAAGGCCAAGACCGACCCTGAGCCGTTGCCGAGCGAGGCCGCAGGGCTCGAAGGGCGGCCCGAGGCGCTTAACTTGGTCGGCATCTACGCGGCGCTGGCGAACGAGAGCGTCGACGCGGTGCTGGCTCAGTTCGGCGGACAGGGGTTCGGCGCGTTCAAGCCAAAGCTGGGCGACTTGCTGATCGAGACGCTGGCCCCGATCGGCGAGCGCTTTCGCCATCTCAACCAGGATCGCGAAGCAATCGACGCCGCGCTTGTTGCGGGCGCTGAGAAAGCGGCGAAGCTGGCCGCGCCGACGCTGTCGGCGGCGTATCGCGCGCTTGGGCTTTCCCGCTGAAAGTCAGTAAAAGTCAGCCCAAGCCCAACTGCGAATGATATGTTGTGTCATTCATGGTTACAGTATAACATCTGAGTCGCGGCGGGGTTCGTAATCCCCGCGCGCACGGAGGATGTTATGGCTTATGCTGACACGAACACCCGACCCGACACCACGAGCCTGCTTGTCTCGCTGGGCGTCAACACGGCGCTGATCACTGCGATTATATTTGCCGCACCGAATCTCGAAGACTCGGTCTCGCCCGTCATTACCGAGATCTTCACGCCGGTGGCCGATCCGCCGCCTGACAAACCGGTCGAGATCAAGGAGACGACTGAGGCAAAGCCTGAACCTAGACCTTTCGTCGCGCCCAAGCCCATTGACACCAAAACTCCACCGGGCACTGAATTTATAATGCCGCGCGGTCCGGATATTGTCCTACCACCCGGCCCGACGATCGATCCCAAACCGTTTATTTCGACCCCGCCTCCACCCGCGCCGACAATCATCAGCGCCAAGCCGCATCCCGGCTATGCCAATCAACTCCAGCCGACCTATCCGCCAGGGATGATCCGCGACGAGCGCGAGGGCGTGGTCACGGTGCGCGTGCTGATCGGCACCGACGGCCGCGTCCGCCAGGTTTCGATCGTCTCGGCGGAATCGCCCGAGTTCGCCGAGGCAACCGAGCGCCAGGCGTTGAAGAAATGGCGCTTCCTGCCCGCCACGCGTGACGGCATGCCGTTCGAAAGCTGGCGCGAGATGACGGTGCGGTTCAAGCTGCCGCGGTATTGATCGCCGCCCCTCCCCATCGAGATGCGGAGGGGCTTCCCCATTGCCCCTAGGGCGTCGACTCCCTAAGTCAGCGCGATGGAGAAGCTGCGTCCCTTCACACCGCTCGTGCGCCAGAGCGAGCACACGCAATCGGCCTGGTCGGACCTGATCGGGGTCTTCCGCGAGAAAATCGAGCATCGCTGGATTTTCGCCACGCTCGCAATCGCAATTCCGGCGTCGCTGCTGGTTGCCTTCGCGATCCAATATGATCGTGCGCCCGAATATAAGCCCCCCGAAGTCATCTTTTTCAAGGATTGGCGCGCCGGGCGAACCGATGCCGAAGCGGCCGCACAGCAGGCGATCGACGCGCCCAAGGAGCGCGCCGAGAAGAAGGCGCTCGCCGAGCTCGAGGCCAAGAAGCGCGCGCAATATCGCGCGATCGCCGAGCGCATGGGCGTCGATGTCGACAGGTGATCCGCGCTGGATGTCGGCAGCGATTGCGCTGTCGCATCGCGCGCGAGGGCTGACCACGCCCAATCCCAATGTCGGTTGTGTGATCGTGAAGGACGGCAAGCTGGTCGGGCGCGGCTGGACTCGCGCCGGCGGGCGGCCGCATGCCGAAAGCGTGGCGCTGGGCCAGGCGGGCGATAAGACGCGCGGCGCCGACGTTTATGTCACACTCGAACCCTGCGCGCACAGGAGCGAACGCGGGCCGATGTGCAGCGAATTGCTCGTCCAGGCGGGCGTGGCGCGCGTGTTTTCGGCGCTCGTCGATCCTGACAGTCGCACCCACGGCCGCGGTATCTCGCGTTTGTCGGAAGCCGGGATCGAGGCCGATACCGGAATGATGGCGAACGAGGCGCGCGCGGCGATGGCAGGTTATCTGACGCTGCATTTGAAAGGCCGCCCGCATGTGACCCTGAAGCTTGCGGTCTCGCTCGACGGCAAGATCGCGCGCGCCGATGGTGAGAGCAAGTGGATCACGGGCGTCGCTGCGCGCGCGCATTGCCATATCGAGCGCGCGCGGGCCGATATGGTCGTGGTCGGGCGCGGCACGCTGACGCAGGATCGTCCGCGGCTCGACGTCCGTCTGCCGGGGCTTGAATATCGCAGTCCGCGCCGTGCGGTGCTGACGCATGGTGCCCCGCCGCTCGATTGGGAGGCCTTGCCCAGCGCGCTTTCGATCGGGTCGTTGACCGGCGTACAATCGATTTTCGTCGAGGGTGGCGCGGGCGCGGCAGCGGCGTTTATCAAGGCCGATATGGTCGATCGCCTGCTCTTCTACCGCGCGCCGATCGTGCTCGGCGAAGGCCGTGCCGGGATCGGCGATATCGGGCTTGCGCAACTGTCCGATGCTCATGGACAGTGGAAGCATGTCGATCGCCATCCACTGGGCATCGACACCCTCGAAATCTACGAGCGCGCCTGATGTTCACCGGCATCGTCACTGATCTCGGCACAATTCGCGAGGCGGAGCAGCGCGGCGACCTGCGGCTGGTGATCGGCTGCGGTTATGAAATGGACGGCGTCGCGCTGGGCGCATCGATCGCGTGCAACGGCTGCTGCCTGACCGTGGTCGACAAGGGGTCGGACTGGTTCGCGGTCGATGCCTCGGCTGAAACGATTTCAAAGACTGCGCAAGGCGCGTGGAACGCGGGCCGCCGTCTGAATCTCGAACGCGCGCTCAAGTTAGGCGACGAGTTGGGCGGCCACATCGTCACCGGCCATGTTGACGGTGTCGGCGAAGTCGTCCGCGTCGTCGAGGAAGGCGGGTCGCACCGCGTCACCATCCGCGCCGGCAGCGAAATCGCGCCGTACATCGCGCCGAAAGGCTCGATCACCGTCGATGGTGTTTCGCTGACGGTCAACGAAGTGTCGGACGACGCAGAAGGCGTCGAATTCGGGCTCAACATCATCCCACACACCTGGGAAGTTACCAACTTCGCCGACCTGCGTGAAGGACAGGCGGTCAATCTCGAGATTGACGTGCTGGCACGATATCTGGCGCGCATGAAAGATCGAATGACCGCAATGTGAATTAGATAGTTGCGCTTCACACCACGATGTGAAAGGGTGCGACCCATGTCCACGCAGCTTATCGACAAACTTCGCGGCCTCGTCACGGACGGCGGTCTTTCCCGGTCCGGTCTGGCACGCGCCGCGGGGCTTCATGCCAACACACTGCGCGATCTCGACCGGGCGGACTGGAACCCGACCGCCGATACGCTGCGGAAGCTCGAAAGCTACCTCTTCGCCAATGACGATACGCCCGCGCTGGTGCCGATCGAGGAGATTATCGAGGAGGCGCGCAATGGCCGGATGTATATTCTCGTCGATGACGAGGATCGCGAGAATGAGGGCGACCTCATCATTCCCGCGCAGATGGCGACGCCCGATGCGATCAACTTCATGGCGACGCATGGCCGCGGGCTGATCTGCCTGACGCTGACCCGCGAACGGGTCGAGCAATTGGGGCTCGACCTGATGAGCCGCGC
>CBDUBW010000217.1:0-3735 GCA_965365485.1 uncultured Aquisediminimonas sp. | reverse complement strand
ACGCTTTCGTCCCGAACGCAGTCCCGCATCGGCTCCCACCGCGCCTTCCGCTCCTCGAGCGGCATGTCGAGTGCATCCCTGATGGCCGACGCAAAATCGTCGGGGCTGTGCGGGTTTACCAGCAGCGCGCCAGTCAGTTGCTGCGCCGCTCCAGCGAAGCGGCTCAGGATCAGCACGCCAGGATCGTCCGAATCCTGGGCCGCGACATATTCCTTGGCAACGAGATTCATTCCATCGCGCAACGGCGTGACGAGACCGATCTTGCAGGCGCTGAAGATACCGAACAGTTCGGCGGCGGAGTGCCCTTGGTTGACGTAGCGGATCGGCACGAGATCGATCCGGCTGCGGGCGCCGTTGATCTGCCCTGTCTTCTGCTCCAGCTCGGCGCGTATCTTCTGATAAGAGCCGATATCGGCGCGGCTCGGCGGGGCGATCTGGATGAAGACGAGATCGTGAACCCGGTCGGGGTAGCGGTCGAAAAAGCGGCTGATCCCGTCCAGTCGCTCCGGCAAGCCTTTCGAATAGTCCAACCGGTCGACCCCCACCATCGCTGTGCGGTGGCGTGTACTGGACAGCACGCGCTGGGCCGCCTGACGCGCCTCGCCGGTACCGCCCAGAGCGCTGAAATGTTCGAAATCGATCCCGATCGGATAGGACCGAGCGGTGGTCGTCCGCCCTCCCAGCGCAACAGTTCCGGTCGCTTCATGCACCTCGGCGCCGAGTTCGGTACGGCAATAATGCAGGAAGCTCGTCAGCCACTCGTCGCACTGAAACCCGACGACATCATACGCGAGCATCGATCGGACCAGGCGCTCATGATACGGCAACGAAACCAGCAGCCGGGTTGGCGGCCAGGGGATGTGCAGGAAAAAGCCGACCTTGTTGGTAATCCCGCGTCGGCGCAGGTCCTCGCCTAGCGGAATAAGATGATAGTCGTGGACCCAAATAAGGTCGTCACTCTCGATGAGGGGCGCCAAGGATTGGGAAAAACGCAAATTGACCCGTTCATAGCCCCGCCCCGTCTTGCGCTCGAACTCGGTCAGATCGATGCGGTAATGGAACAGGGGCCACAAGGTGGAATTGGCGTAGCCATTGTAATAATCCTCTAGGTCCTGCGGCGAGAGGTCGATTGTCGCCGTGGTTACCCCGCCGCGGGTCTGCACGTGCGGTGTATCCGAGGGATCGCTTGCTTCTTCTCCCGACCAGCCAAACCACAGCCCTCGGGTGCTTTTGAGCGCGGCTGTGAGCGCCCCTGCCAGGCCGCCCTGCGCGCCTATCTTGCCGCGCGCGCTCGGTACCGCGACGCGGTTGGATACGACGACAAGGCGGCTCATGTCGCGCTCACCGGACGGTGCTCCAGCTCTTGGAGAGTAATCCGGCGCAGTTGATCACGCCCACCAGCGAATAGGTTTGCGGAAAGTTGCCCCACAGTTCACCTGTCTCCAGATCCATGTCCTCGGACAACAGACCCGATCGGGTCATGTGTCCCAACATGATTGAAAACAGTTCGCGCGCGTCGTCATGGCGTCCAGTGCGCGCCAGCGCGTCAATCAGCCAGAAAGTGCATATGTTGAAGGCGGTTTCGGGCGCTCCGAAATCGTCTTCCTTGGCGTAGCGGAGCATATGATCGCCGCGACGGAGCTCGCGCTCGACTGCGGCGAAGGTGGTCAAGAACTTTGGGTCGTCGGGGGCGAGGTAGCGTAGCTCCGCGAGCTGGAGCAGGCTCGCGTCGAGATAGTCGCTTTCGAAGCTCGCGCCGTAGTGACCCCCGCCCGCCCGTTCCGATACCCAAGTCTCCTGATCGATGCGCGAGCGGATCGCCGCGGCTCGCTCCGCCCAAAAGCACTCCCGGTCGGGCTTTCCGATACGGTCAGCAACCTTGGCGAGTCGATCGCAAGCAGCCCAGCACATCACCGCCGAATACGTGTGAACCTCCCGCCGGGTACGGAATTCCCATAGGCCGGCATCGGGTTGATCGTGCTTTGCCCAGGCCATTTCGCCGACTTGCTCGAGATTCTCGAAATCGCGCTCGTCGGCCATGCGTAGGAGGCGGCGGTCGAAGAATGCCTGCGCAGTAGGCAGCACGATCTGACCATAGCAGTCGTATTGGACTTGGCTGTAGGCGGCGTTGCCGATCCGCACCGGTCCCATGCCGCGATAGCCCGCCAGCCCCTCGGCCATGCTTTCGTGGAGGTGGGCATTACCCATGACAGAATAGAGCGGCTGGATCTGTCCGCCCTTAGCTGCGTCGACGATGTTGCGCAGATAGGCGAGATATTTCTCAAGCACGTCGAGCGCGCCAAGCTGGTTTAGCGCCTGCACCGTGTAGTAGGAATCGCGGATCCAGCAGTAGCGATAATCCCAATTGCGCGAGGATCCGGGTGCTTCGGGGACCGAGGTCGTCAGGGCGGCTACGATCGCACCCGTCTCTTCATGCTGGCACAGCTTCAGCGTAATCGCGCAGCGAATGACCTCGTCCTGCCATTCGAGCGGCGTGGCGAGGCCGCGAACCCACAGCTGCCAGTATTTGCGGGTCTGCGCCTCCATGTGGCGCACCTCGGTACGCATGTTGCCCGAGAAATGCTCATCCGGCCCGAGGAAGAAATGCTGGTCGCTCTCGACCCTGTATGCCAGCCCTTCGGCAATGTAGCCAACCGGGGCGTCGGTCGAAAGCCGCATGGCCAGGTCGCCGAGAATGTAGCGGATGTGATTTGTGCCGCTTGTCGTAGCTGCAACATCGGCGCCGAAGCCGCGCATGGGGCGCAGGGTGACCTTTAGACGCGGGGCACCCGCGATCGGGCGAACGATGCGCCCGTAAGCGACCGGCCTATACATTCTCCCCGACCGCTCGAAGCGCGGACAGAAGTCGCTGATTTCTACCGCGCTTCCGTCCTTGGCTTCCAACCGGGTGACAAGAATCGGGGTATTGCGCTCGTAGCGCTGCGTGGCGCTGATCTGACCTTCGAGTTCGAAGCGCCACACGCCCGCGTCCTGCTTGTCCCCGTTGAGCAGCGCGCAGAATACGGGATCGCCATCCACGCGTGGAACGCAGCCCCACACCAGCCCAGCGGACGCGTCGATCAGCCCCGAGACCTGACAGTTGCCAATCGGCCAAAGCTCCAAACTTGAAGAAATAGGGATCATAGGCCAGCCCATTGGCGCACGGCTGCGGGATCGGAAAGGTGGTAGCGCGCTGCGTGGCTGGAACGTTCGCCCACTGCGATCCCGAACCCGCCCAGTTCGTTGCAAGCCGCGAACCCATCCTCATCCGTGACATCGTCACCGACGAAGACCGGACGGGACCCCATAAAAGGCGACTTTGCCATGAACTCGCGGACAGCTCTGCCCTTGTCGGCTCCGGGGCGGACCAATTCGGCGACCCGCTTGCCGCGCTTTACCGCCAAGCCATGCCGCGCGGCCAAACCCGCGAGATAGTGAGCGCAGTCTTCCTCGAGTTCGGGGGTGGCCCGGCTGTGCAGAGCAACGCCATGCGGCTTGTTCTCGATGGAAATGCCTTGCGCGTGTGCCCATTCACGAGCCTTGAAAACGATAGCCGTTGGTAGCGGATCTGCAGTCATAAAAATCTTTCCATCCGCGGTCCGCAGAACGGCTCCATGAGAGCCGCCGCAAGCTATCGACAGGGGGCCGCAATGCTCCTCAAGATTCTCGATCGCGCGGCCGCTGACCAGTGCCAGCCGCCCGCCAAGCCTTTCCGAAAGCGCTGCAAGTTGGCCG
>CBDUBW010000216.1:0-3753 GCA_965365485.1 uncultured Aquisediminimonas sp. | reverse complement strand
TCCCTGCCTCTCCGCCAGCTAGCTTTAAGTCACTGAGAGTTCAGGATGTGCTCGTAGTCCATGAACATGATCTGGCTTCACTGGGAGGCGTCGAGCACGTCGCGAAGCCAGTTGCGCGCGGTCGTGAGAATCTCCCCTCCCGCAACGATGAAGGCTTGATCGACCAACGCCTCTTTGCAGGCGTCGCTATTGAATGCTTCATTACCCTGCACCATCACCATCTGCTGGGGAATCTCCGCAACATGGGCTTTCAGTCTCGGAGGCATCTTCAATAACACCGAATATTCGCCCCTGCGCGCACACCGATAAAGCTGGTCGCCCGCCGTGGGGCTATGAACGTGGCATCTGATGATAGCAGCAGCCCGCGATGTGCCGGGGTCCATTGCAAAGCCGCGACTATGGCTGCAACCATCAGCCCGATAGCGGGTTGAGAGGCTATGCACAGTGAAGCTGGTTGGTGGGTCGCCCGGCGAGGGCCGGGACCAATCGTCGCAACGGCGATCCACGACGGCCACTTGGTCAGCCGCGCGGCGCTCGCTGAAATGGCGTTGAGCGAGCCAGAGCGGCTGCGCGAGGAAGACCCTTATACAGGGAGTGCGCTTCAAGATCTTCCAACAACGATCATCGCTTGCCGTTCGCGCTTCGAGATCGATCTCAACCGTTCGCGCGACGACGCGATCTACCGCACTCCCGAACAGAGTTGGGGGCTGCAAGTCTGGCGATCCAAACCTTCGGAGGCGGTTTGCCGGCAAGCGCTTGCCTATTTCGATGCCTATTATTCCCATCTTTCATCGTTGCTCGACGATGTCGCCGAACGCCATCAAAAGTTCGTTCTCCTCGACGTGCACAGCTATAATCACCGTCGCGCGGGCGCACAGGCCGCGCCGATGGAGCAGGGGGACGCACCCGACATCAACATCGGCACTTTTTCCATGCCGCGAGAAGAGTGGTCATTCTTGGTCGATCCGCTTATGCAGGCGATGCGTGAATTCGATTTCAACGGGCGCGAGCTCGATGTGCGCGAGAACATTGCCTTTCAGGGCAAGGGCGAACAGACCCGCTTCGTCCACGCGCGCTATCCGGGTCGGGCTTGTGCGATCGCCCTAGAATTCAAGAAGATATATATGGATGAATGGACGGGCGAGCCCGATCCTGCGGCGCTCGACGCAATGCGCGGCTTGATGCGGCATGTCGCCGACACCGCCACCGAATTGCTGGAACGGGCATGACCGAAACGGTCCTCGCGAGCGTCTGTACGCACACCGATCACAGCGCCCTCATCGATGCGTGCAATCTGGCGGACGCCGAGCTTCACGCAATCTCGAACGCGTTCGACTTTCTGCTTGCGATTTCACCGATCAACACCACCGAAGCGATGGTCGCATTCATGAAGCGACATGGCGAGGAGTGTCCGTCATTCGACTACCGCAAAATCGCTTTCGACCCGGCTGCCCTTCGCCAACGCTTGCTCAAGATCGACTTCACCAACCTCCATGAGCCGCTTGTCGAAGGCTTGTTGATCGAGAAGCGGCGCGAGCTTAACACCCAGCTCCACATGCTCGAATGCCGCGGCGCGCCCGAGTTCAAAGAACATTCGCAAACGCTTTATGGTTCGGTGTCAGAAGAACTGCTGCTCTCCGCAAAGGCAATCCTCGCGTCCGCCGAAACCGATCAGGGCACGCAGGAAACGGTTGGTGCGGTCGAGCTTCGTGATCGCGCCATGAGGCTGATCTCGCATTACCGCGAGCAGGATGAGGCCTTCAGTCCCACAGTCGAGATACGCGATGACGTCGCCGGACTACTGGTGTCCTACCCTCGGTTACTGATCGACCAGTCCGCCAAGGTCAGTGAGCGACGCGTCGATCCGTTGCTGGCCCATGAGATCAGCGTACATCTGCTCACCGGCTTCAACGGTGCCCGGCAGGGGTTGTCGATCTTCTCGTCGGGGCTTGCGGGCTATGAGGAGGTGCAAGAGGGGTTGGGCGTCTTTTCCGAATGGGCGGTCGGCGGATTGACAAACGCGCGGCTTCGACTGCTCGCCGGGCGCGTCGTGGCGGTTCACGCGATGCTGGCAGGCGCGGATTTTCTGGAGTGCTACCGTCTGCTCCATGACGAGTGGGGCTTTCGCCCGCGCCGCGCATTCGGGATTGTCGCGCGCATTTACCGTTCGGGCGGGCTGGCTAAAGACGCGATATATTTACGCGGGTTCTTCCGCGTCATGGAGTGGATCGCCGATGGCGGTGACCTTGCGCCGTTCTGGCGTGCCAAAATCGCAATGGTTCATGTGCCGGTTCTTGAGAAGCTTCATCAACGCGGATTGCTTCACGACGCCGCGTTGATCCCCGAATTCATGCTCCGTCCTGCTGTCGTCGAGCGCATTGAACGCTATGTCGCCAAGCCGTCCATCGAAACACTCTTGCACGCGAAGTGAAACGACCAATGCGCATCGCCTTTTTCGTTAACGACCTCGCCACTGAATACGCCAATTATGCGACCACAATGCTGGCCTGGCAGGCGCGCCAGCGCGGGCATGAGGTGTTGTACGTCACGCCCGACGACTGGGTGCTCGAGACCGATGAGAGCCTTCAAGCGCACGTTCGCGCTGTGCCGAACGGAAAGTCGGCCGATCATCATCAATTTTTCGAAATATTACGCTCGAGCAAGACGAGATCGGTCAAAATCGATATGGCTGAGGTCGATGTTCTGCTGTTGCGCAACGATCCCGCCAACGATGCACAGGACCGACCATGGGCGGCGGAAAGCGGAATATTGTTCGGGCGCGAGGCGGTCAAGCGGGGCGTGATCGTGCTCAACGATCCCGACAGTCTCAGCCGCGCCACCAACAAACTTTATTTTCAAAGCTTCCCGGCCGAAGTCCGCGCCGAGACGATCATCTCGCGAAACGGCGACGACATCAAGGCGTTCGCCACCCGGCACAAGGGGCATATCATCGTCAAGCCGCTACAGGGCTCCGGCGGATCGGGAGTGTTCAAGGTCGATCAGGCGAGCAGCGCGAACCTGAATCAGATGATCGAAGCTATCGGGCGGGATGGTTACATAATCGCGCAGGAATATGTCGATGCCGCCAAGAAAGGCGATATTCGGTTATTTATCCTGAATGGGCAGCCGCTTTGCGTCGAGGGCAAATACTGCGCGCTCCGGCGCGAGCAGGCCAAGGGCGACATTCGCTCGAACATTCACGCCGGCGGCAGGGCCAAGCCCGTGGCGATCACCGAGCGCGAACTTAAGGCGGCCGAGTTGATCCGGCCCAAGCTGATTGCCGACGGTATGTTTCTGGTCGGCATCGACATCGTCGGCGACAAGATTCTCGAGGTGAATGTTTTTTCCCCCGGGAATCTGGTCAGCTGCTCCGAGATGGCGGGTGTCGACTTTTCCGAGCCGATCATCGCGGCGATCGAGCGCAAGGTGAAGGTGAAGGCCGATTATCCTCACGATTTTTCCAATCGGCATCTGGCCATCATTTGAACGAGACCCAAGATAGCCAGCTTACCGAACCAGTCGCTTCGATACGCTGCGAACCTGCGATGGGTGCCCGGGCCTTAAGGGGAGTGTTGCACACCGATAAATCCGATTAGGATTCTGATCGGGTCGCTCACGCTGCCTTTTGGGATGCCTAGCAATGCCTCGTTCGCAACTCGATCCTGCCGATGACGGTGCCGAAACGCAATTCGGCGATCGCATGGCTTATGGCGATTATCTCGGCCTCGATCGCATTTTGGAAGCGCAGTCGCC
>CBDUBW010000215.1:0-3774 GCA_965365485.1 uncultured Aquisediminimonas sp. | reverse complement strand
TCAGCAGATCGGGATGCGAGCGGAAGGCGATGGCAAGCGCGAACGCACCGCGCAGTTGCGGCAACACGGCCTTGACCGCGTCCTGAGGGCTGTCACCGGCCTCGACGCGCTCGCTGACGAGATGCGCGACGACTTCGGTATCGGTCTCGCTCTCGAACCTGCGCCCGCGCGCGATCAGGGCGTTGCGCAACGGCTTGAAGTTCTCGATGATGCCATTGTGAACCAGCGCAACCTCACCGGTCGCGTGCGGGTGCGCGTTGGAGGTGGTCGGCGCGCCATGCGTCGCCCAGCGCGTATGCGCGATGCCGATCTGTCCAGGCGCCGGGTTGGCAGCGAGTTCCTTGACGAGATTGGCGAGTTTTCCCTGCGCACGGCGGCGGATGAGTTGCCCGCCCTCAACAGTGCAGACGCCCGCACTGTCATAACCGCGATATTCCATTCGCTTGAGTCCATCGACAAGGCGATCCGCGACGGGCCCCTTGCCGATGATGCCGATGATGCCGCACATCGAATTATTCTCCCGGAACCGAGTAGGGGACGCGGATGCCGGGCATTGTCGCCGGGAAATCCTTGGTGTTTCTGGTGACCAGAATCTTGCCGCTTACCTGAGCCGACGCGAGAATGATGGCATCTGGCGACTTCAACGATTTCCGCTGATGGCGAAGCGTCGCGGCGCGACGGCCTATCTCTTCATTGATCTCGCTCATGGCAAAATAGCGCATGAATTCCTCGGTGTCGGCGGCCGCATCGTCGGGCACGCCCGACATGACTTCGATCCAAGTCATGCGGCTGATCCAGGCACGATTGACGTTTCGAAATTCCGCCCAGGCCGCCGGCCGATTGTGCAGCATATCGATGAGGATGTTGGTATCGAAAAACCGCTCGCTCACGCGGCGTCGCGCTTTTTCGAGACGTCAACTTCAACCACGTCCGGCCATTCATCGCGCAACCGGCGCTCATACTCGAGCCCATCGACCTTCGAACCGTGTCGTTCCCACAAACCGAAATATTTCTCGATCCCAGCCTTCTCCTCACGCCGGATGAAAAAGGATACGGCATCGCGGATCACCGCCGCGCGCGATCTGCCCTGATCCTTGGCGGCGGCGTCAAGCCAGCGAATGTCATCTGCGGGAAGGTCTACCAGAATGCGCATGATATCGCGATATCATATCGTGATATCATGTCAAGCCTTCTTCCGCTCCGACATGACCGCCCGAAACCGCGCCGCCCAGTTCGGTTTGTTCTCCTGACTGCCGCGCGCGATGGCGAGGGCATCGGCATGAACATCTGAGGTCACGACGCTGCCCGCCGCGACGATCGCGCCATCGCCAATCTTTACCGGCGCCACCAGCGCGCTGTTCGAGCCGATAAAGGCGCCGTCGCCGATCACGGTCCTGTATTTGAAGTAGCCGTCATAATTGCAGGTGATCGTCCCCGCGCCGACGTTCGCGCCCGCGCCGATGTCGGCATCGCCGAGATAGGTCAGGTGGTTGGCCTTAGCGCCCTTCCCCAGCCGTGCTTTCTTAACCTCGACGAAATTGCCGACCTTGGCCTTTTCCTCGAGTATCGCACCGGGGCGGAGGCGCGCGAAGGGGCCGATCTCGCAGCCTGCCGCAATGCTGGCTCCCTCAATGTGCGAATGCGCGCGGATGGTCACGCCGTCGCCGGCGCTGACGCCGGGGCCGAAGAAGACATTGGGCTCGATCGTCACGTCGCGGCCGAGTTGTGTATCGTGCGAGAACCAGACGGTTTCAGGCGCTATCAGCGTTGCGCCTTCAGCCATCGCCCGGGAGCGGCGGCGCGCCTGCCACGCGGCTTCCATCATCGCCAATTCGGCGCGGCTGTTGATCCCGGTGACATAGTAAGGTTCGGTTCGCACCAACGCGCAGTGGCGTCCGTCGCGGTTGGCGATGTTGACGATATCGACGAGGTAGAATTCCTTGGCCGCATTATCGTCGGTGACACGTTCGAGCAGTGCGAAAAGATCCTTCGCCCTTGCCGCCATCAATCCCGAATTGCACAACTTGCCCGCGCGCTGGATTTCGGTCGCATCCTTGTGCTCGACCATGGCGATTACACGATCGCCTTCGGCAACGACGCGGCCATATTGCAGCGGGTCTTCGGGCTCGAACGCCAGCACGACGACGGCGGGGGCGTCCTCGCGATTGAGCCGGTCGAGCATCGCATGCATCGTTTCGGTGGGGACGAACGGGACGTCACCGTAAAGGATCAGCACATCGCCATCGAAGCCTGTGAGCGCGGCTTCGGCCTGCTGCACCGCGTGGCCGGTGCCGAGCTGCGGCTCCTGCACCGCCATCTCGGCATCCTCGCCAAGCGCGGTGCGAAGCTGCTCGCCCTTGTCTCCGACCACCACCACCTTGCGCGCCGGCTTGAGTGCATCGACGCTGTCGAGCAGGTGCATCAGCATCGGCTTTCCGGCGATCGGGTGAAGCACCTTGTGCGTATCGGATTTCATGCGCGTGCCACGGCCGGCGGCAAGGATGATGGCGGCAATCTCGGTCATGGCGCGCGCTTAGCCCTGCGCCATTTGGCGAACAAGTGTCGAGCCAGCAGCAAGGTCGGCATCCGAATCCAGTGCGAGCGCAGGTAAAAGGCAAAGCGCAGCAGCTTGCGCGTCTCGCGGCCCCAGCCGTCGCGCGCGAGCAATCGGCTGGTGAAGAAGATGTCGGCGCGCCGAGGCTGGTAGGCGAGGTACTCATCGACCGGGGTATCGAAGAGATGATGGGTAAGCCGCAGCGCGCGCGAAAGCTGCGGCACGAGGCCGTGTAGACGAGCGCGTTCGACGAGGCGCTGCCAATATCCATCCTGCACGGAATGCTCGCGGATTAGGCGATCGATGTCCCAAAGGTTTCGCAGGCCGCCCGCGAGGTCACCATCTGCGAAAAGATGCGCGACGGCATGAATCAGCATGTCCTCGGGCGAAAGGGTGTAGAGCCCGTCTCCGAGTTCAACCGCTTCTGCCGCCAGCGTGTCGGCGTTGACCCGACCATGCCGCGCTGTCGGCGGCAAGATCGTGTGATGGACGTCAATCATCCGATCGCGCGTCGCATGAATTAGCGGCGGCAGTTCATGCATCCAGCGGCGGTAGTAAGCGTCGTCATACGGGTCGGGCTTGACCCATTCCCACCCCGCTTCAAGCAATGCTGTCTCCGCCTCGTTGAGCCGGTCGCGCGGGACGAGAATGTCGAGATCGCCGATCATGCGCCCGCGCCCCGCGTCGAGCCCGGCCGCGACATAGGCCGTGCCCTTGAGCAGGATCACGGGAATGCCAAGCGGGGCAAGCGCGCGGCGCGCCATCTCCGCCTCCCAAAGGGCATGGACGCGGCCGGTCTCGGCGGAGGCGAGCGCATTCGCCAGAACCTCCTTTGCGGTGTCCGGCATGGCAATGCCGCTGAGCCGGAACGCGAGGCTGGCCGCGAGCCGCTCAGCCTGCGCCATCGCCAGCAACGCCGTCCAGCCGCGCTCGTCAAGGCCACCCGCGTAGGACGGATCGGCAAGCGCGCGGGCGAGGTGGCGCGCGTCGATCACGCCAGCGCCTTCCAAAGTCGTTCGACGGCACGAATCCCAGTCACCGCATCGGGATAGTCGATCGCATGCGCCGGAAGCTTCGTGACGAGCCGCGTCAGCGCGAGATAGCCCGCTTCACCGAGCGTGACATAATTGGTCGAGGCCTGGGTGAGGCGAACGAAGGTCTCGCTCTGCCCGACCTCACGGACGTCCTTCGCCTCGCCGAAGCGCGGGAACAGGATGAGC
>CBDUBW010000214.1:0-3803 GCA_965365485.1 uncultured Aquisediminimonas sp. | reverse complement strand
ATGGATCCCGAGATTTTCGACGCCTTCATCGAACAGCTGCAACGCTATGTCCGCGAACGCCTGATCCCCGCCGAAAAGCAGATCGCCGAAACCGATCTCATTCCGGATGATATCCTCGGTGAAATGCGTGAGATGGGGCTGTTCGGCCTTACCATGCCCGAGGAATATGGCGGCGCAGGCATGAATATCAGCCAATATGTCCGCACCATCCGGGAGCTGAGCTATGCCATGCCTTGCTATCGCTCGATCACCTCGATCAACATCGGCATGGTCTGCTCGGCGATCCTCAAGGGCGGAACCGAGGAGCAGAAGGCCGAATGGTTGCCCCGGCTGGCAGCGGGCGAAATTGCGAGCTTCGGGCTCACCGAGCCAGGGTCGGGTTCTGACAGCGCGGCAATGCAGACGATGGCTGTGCGATCAGGCAATGGCTACGTGCTCAACGGCACCAAGCGCTACATCACCAACGCGCCCTTCGCGAAAGTGGCACTGATCATGGCGCGGACGAGCAAGGAAGCGCTGCCCAAGAATGCGCATGTCTCGGCGTTCCTAGTGCCGATGGACTCACCGGGGGTGAGCGTCGGCAAATCGGACAAGAAGATGGGGCAGGCCGGCTCGCACATCGCCGATATCGTCATGGACGACGTTCATGTGGCGGGCGACGCGCTGCTCGGTGGGGAAGAGGGCCGCGGCTTCGCAACCGCGATGCAGAGCCTCGATAACGGCCGGCTTTCGGTAGCGGCGGCCAGCGCAGGCTATGCCCGCCGCATTCTCGATACCGCGATGCGTTATGCCAATGAGCGCAAGGCGTTCGGCGAACCTATCGCTAACTTTCAGCTGATCCAGGCGATGCTCGCCGATAGCGAAATCGAAATCTACGCCGCCGAATGCATGATCGAAGACGCCTGCGCGCGCGCCGATGCAGGTGAGAAAGTTCTGCGCAAGGCAGCGGCCGCAAAGGTCTTCGCGTCGGAGATGTGCGGGCGCGTCGCCGATCGCTGCGTCCAGATCCACGGAGGCGCGGGCTATCTTGCCGAATATGAGGCCGAGCGCTTCTTCCGCGATTCGCGCATCTACCGGATTTACGAAGGGACCACGCAGATCCTGCAGCTGGCGATCGCGAAGAACATGCTGCGCGAATATGTTGGGGCGCTTTAGGCCCTCTCGAACACCGCAGCGATCCCCTGCCCGCCGCCGATGCACATTGTCTCGAGCGCGTAGCGGCCTTGGCGGCGCTGCAGTTCGTGACACATATCGGCGAGAATGCGGCCTCCGGTCGCGCCGATGGGATGACCGAGAGAGATGCCTGAGCCGTTGACGTTCAAGCGATTACGATCATCCCAGCCCCAGCCCTTGAGCACGGCCAGCACCTGCGGCGCGAACGCTTCGTTTAATTCGACCAGATCGATATCGTCCCAACCCAGCCCGGTGCGCGCGAACAGCTTCTCGACCGCCGGCACAGGCCCGATACCCATGCGTGAAGGTTCGCACCCGGCAGCGGCCCAGCTGTGGAACCAGGCGATCGGCTGAAGCCCCAACTCGTCCAGCTTGTCTTCGGCAACGACAAGGCAGGCAGCGGCGGCGTCATTTTGCTGGCTCGCATTCCCCGCCGTCACCACCCCGCCCTCGATCGGCTTGAGCGCGGCCAGAGAGTCCGGCGTCGCATCCGGGCGAAACCCTTCATCCTTCGAAAACATCACGGCTTCCCCACGCTTCTGCGGGACCGGCACCGGAACCAGTTGGGCATCGAACTTGCCCGCGTCCCAGGCCGCAGCGGCGCGCTGGTGGCTCATCGCCGCATATTCGTCGCACGCCTCGCGTGAGACGTCATAATCCTTGGCAAGGTTTTCCGCCGTCTCGATCATCCCGCTGATAACACCGAAGCGTTCTACCGGCTGCGACATCACCCGCCCCCGCGTCAGCCGGTCGTACATTGTCACCGCGCCCATGCGCGCGCCCTTGCGCATGTCAGTCGAGTAATATTCGACGTTAGACATGCTCTCGCACCCGCCGGCGATCACGCAATCGGCAGCGCCCGTCTGCACCATCATTGCGGCGTCGATCACCGCCTGGAGCCCCGATCCACAGCGCCGATCAAGCTGGTACCCGGGAATCGTCACCGGCAAGCCCGCCGCGAGAAGCGCCCATCGTCCGATCGCGGGTGCCTCGCCATTGCCATAGCCCTGCGCGAAGACGACATCGTCGATCCTCTCGGGATCAACCGCGCTGCGTTCGACCAGCGCCTTGATGATGACCGCGCCGAGATCGGCAGCGGTCATGCTCGAAAGCGCGCCCTGAAACTTTCCGACAGGCGTGCGGAGGGGGGAGACGATGGCAGCACGGCGCATATTCAGACCTTTCAGGAAAACCCGCCGAACCCGGGGGGCAACGGCGCTTCGACGATGATGTCGGGTTTGTTGGGGCGCGGCACGCGTAGCGAGGCGGCATGGAGGAGCATTCGTCCCTGACCGGCCCCATAGACCGGATCGCCGGCAATCGGGATGCCGATTCCGGATGCAGCATGGACGCGAAGCTGGTGGGTGCGGCCGGTTTCAGGCCGCATCTCAATCAGCGCGCGGCCATTCTTGCTGTCAATGAGCCGCCAGTGGGTGACAGCGGGCTTGCCCTTGCGCGCCGGGATCATTCGCCATCCATCTTCCTTGCTGCTCACCTTGGACAGCGCCAAGTCAACCCGCCCGTCGCTCGCTTCGGGAATGCCTGAGAGCACGGCAAGATAGCGCTTCTCCACTCCGCCCGCCTCAAACGCTTGCTGGAAGCGGACGTGCGCCTTGGCGTTGCGCGCGAGCAGCAGACAGCCCGAAGTGTCGCGATCGAGACGGTGCACCGCGGTCGGCCAGCGATGGAAGCCAAACGCCAGCGCGGCGCGATGGGCATCGACACTGAGCGAGCCATCGCGCGGCGGATCGACCGGCAGCCCAGCGGGCTTGTCGATCACCAGCGCCTCGGCATCGATAAAGAGCACGCGTTCGGTGAGCAGCATCGCTAAGGCCATGGCATCACGCCGGGAACCCCGCAACGCCGCAATCGTTGACCCGACCATGCGCGAGCCTGCCCGGTGAACAAGATCGTTAATGGCTCCAGCCTGCAACCGATGTCGGGTGGCCAGCCCAAGCAGATCGTGCTGTTGCTCCACGGCTATGGCTCGAGCGGCGCGGATCTGATCGCGCTCGCGCCGCACTGGCGACACAACCTTCCCGATGCGCTGTTCCTGGCGCCCAACGCGCCGCAGCGCTGCGGATTGCGCGGCGCGGGCTACCAATGGTGGGGTTTGAGCGGCTTTTCACCACAGGCACTCGCTGCCGGGGCGCTCGGCGCTGCACCTGCAATCGACGCGTTCATTGACCGCAAACTCGATCAATATGATTTGAGCGAGGCCGATCTAGCGATCGTCGGATTCAGCCAGGGGACGATGATGGCTTTGCATGTCGGGCTGAGGCGCAAGGCCGCGCCCGCCTGCATCGTCGGTTATTCGGGCATGTTGACCGGCGCTCATGAATTGGCGCACGCGAAGATCGTCAAGCCGCCAGTGCTGCTTGTGCACGGGTCAAACGACCCGGTCGTGCCCGTCGCAGCGCTGCACGCTGCCAAGGCAGCGTTGGATCACCTGAAGATTTCGGTGACCACGCACATCTCACAGGGGGTTGGTCACACCGTCGACCCAAGCGGATTGAAGCTGGGTGGCGATTTCGTGACCAAGGCGCTCAACAAACGCGGGTAGCGGTCTGAGGCCTGGTTGCGGGAGTAGGATTTGAACCTACGACCTTCAGGTTATGAGCCTGACGAGC
>CBDUBW010000213.1:0-3807 GCA_965365485.1 uncultured Aquisediminimonas sp. | reverse complement strand
GGCGCGATCTTCGGCGGGGCGATCGGCAATCTGCTCGATCGCATCCGCTTCGGCTATGTCGTCGATTATGCCGATCTCCATTTCGGCGACTTCCGTCCCTTCCTGGTTTTCAACGTCGCCGATGCCGCTATAACGATCGGCGTACTGATCCTGCTCGCGCGCGCGCTATTGGTGCGCGACAAGAGTAAAAATGCGGAGACCGAACATGCGTAACTTGGTTGTAGCTTGCGGCGCGATGGCGCTGCTCTCCGCCTGTGGATCGTCGAGCGGCGTCTTCGGGCGCGACCGGCCTGACGAGTTCGCCGTCAGCCGTGCCGCACCTTTGGTGGTGCCGCCCGATTTTGCGCTCGCCCCGCCCGCCCCCGGCGCGCCGCGCCCGCAAGAGGCAGACAGCTCGACACAGGCTCTGCAGGCGATGTTCGGCGGACAGGCGCAGCGTAGTCCCCTCGAAGCCAATGCGGGGACGCAGGCCGGTGCCGCGCGCGCGCAGCCGGGCATTCGTTCCGACGTGGGCGATCCCGATACGACAGTGGTCGACAAGGGCAGCGTCACCCGCGACATCATCGCCGCGCCCGAAGGCGATGGCGCCGAAGCCCGCGCGAGCACGCCGCAATAAGTCAGTCTTGCGGTAGCGCCGCGAGCCAATCGGCGTAGGGTGTGTTCTTCGCCATGCGCCGATTGTAATCGGGCGCGCCGTCGCTCCACCACACCGGCCCGCGCTCACCGAGCGCGACTTTGGCGGCATCGACGCGGCCGCGCGCGGCTTTGATAGCATCACTGTCACCCGCTTTCAGAGCCATGCCGACAGCGCGCCGCGCCGCCATCAATTCCGTCACGAGCCGCTGCCGTTCTTCTGCCGGGAGCGCGGGGTTCGAGCAGCGCCACAGCCGCCCGCGCACGACGAAGTAACGTCCGTCAGGCGTGGTGGGATGGGCCGCCACAGGTTACGGTAGGCGGCGCGCAATAGTGATCGTGCCCGGAAATTTCGATACGCCGGTCTTCGCCTCGCCGGTCTGGGGATCGGTATAGTCATATTTCGAATCGAGGCTGAAACTGCCCTGGCAAACGCGTTCGCTCTTCGTCGTCCGGCACTTGAGTGCGATGACGTCGCGATCGGCATAGGTCGAAGGGTCGCCGCTGACGCAATTGCGCACCTCGCCGGGATCGCCCTTCGCATCGGCGACGAGATCGCAGGTAAAGTTGAACTGGTTGGCGATGTTGACCTTGTACGCGCCCGGCCCGGGCCGTGTGATCGTCACCTTTCGCAACGCCGCGACATAATTGTCGGATCCATAGAGCTTGGCAGTCAGCCACCCAGCAGACAATTCGCCGGGCGCGGCGCTGGCGGTGCCAAGGGTGATCGCGACCGCCAGCATCAGGATGCGAGTCATGTGCATCGCTTGTAAATGTCCAGAGTCTGCCTGATGCCTTTTCGCGTGATGAACAGCGTGGCTTCATCCTGCAGCGAATAGATTTTGGTCTCGGTATTGATCTGATCGGCGCCCGAAGCCGAAGTGATCTGTTCGTTGATCGGGGGCCGGCCAGGAGAACCGATAATCGAAATCGCGCCGGGCAGCCGCGCAATAAGCGTTGCGTTGGCGCAGTCGGGCTCGTTCGGATAGTCGGGCTTGCGAGCCCATCGCCCGATCATCTTGAGAGGCACATCGATCGGACCGACATCGGCAGCGGATCGGTAGCCCGATTTGGCCGCTTCGGCATTGGCTTTCAGCGCAGCCGCGGTCGCCTCGGCCGCCCCGGCGGCGCCGCTTTCATTTTGCGCGGAGGTCTCGACCGGAGACGCGTCCTGTTCCGAACCGGGCCAGCTGAGCCACAGCCCGATCGGGAGAAGCAGCGCGGCAATTCCGCCGACGACGAGCGGGATGGTCGAGCGCTGCTCGGTCGGCCCGGCGGGCTGGTGAGGCGGCGCAGCAGGAGGCGGCGGCGGGACTTGCGCCTGAACCTGCCGCTCCGGAGCGGGGGCGGGCGGCGGCGGCGGCGGAGGCGGTGGTGGCGCGGCCTGGGTCTTTTCGGGGCTTGCCTGAGGCGGCGCGGTCGAGCGGCCGGTCGCGGACGCGAGCGCGGTCTCATCGGCGACGATGGTTTCGTCGAGCGCTTCGTCGGCGGAGGGCTTGGGCGGCGCGGCGGGCGCCGGCTGGGCATGGGCATCGACCGCCTTGATCAGCCGTAGCAGCTCTCCCATCGACTGGATGCGCTCGCGATAATCGGGGTGGAGCATATCGGCGAGCAGCCCTTGCAGCGCGTGCGGTACGCCTTCGAGATCGACCTCGCGCTGGCGCGCGGCATAGGCGCTGGGCATGGTGCTGCCCATGTTCGCGGGCGCTCCCTTGGCGAGCGCCAGTGCGACGAGGCCAAGGCTGTAAATGTCCGACCAGGGCCCGACCGGCGTCTGGCCCGCGCTGAACAATTCGGGCGCCGAATAATCCCAGCGCCCCGCAAAGCCTTCCCCGATCACCGTCTCCGCGCCCGGCCCCAGATCCTTGGCGATGCCGAAATCGATGATCTTGGCGCGATCGAAGCGGCGTTCGGGCAGCAGGATGTTGTCGGGAGAGATGTCGCGGTGGACGATGTTGAGATCGTGCGCGGCCTTGAGCCCGGTCGCCACCCGCTTGAGCAGCACCAGCACGTCCTCGACCGGGGTCGGCACGCCGTTGATGCGGTTGGCGAGGCTTTGGCCCGCGACATATTCGGTGACGAGGTAGAGCGCGTTGAGATCGGGATCGGTCGCGCAGGCGCGGAACAGCGCCACTTCGGGCGCGACCAGCAACCGCAGCGTCTTGGCCTCCTTGCGCAGCAGCGTCGCGATCTTGGGCTCGGTCGCCCACTGCTCCTTGATGACCTTGACCGCGTCCTGCTCGTCAAGCTCGATATTGGTCGCGAGATAGACATCGCCCATCCCGCCCGATCCGATCAGCCGCTCGATGCGGTAGGTGCCGTTGAGGATGGTGCCGGGGCCTATGCCCTCCGGCCCCGAACTGTTTTCCGCCATGATCTGCTTCGTAACCTCAACCTTCGAAATTGGAAACGCGCTTCAGTTCGGAGCGGAGGCGCTGTTCATCGAAGGCATGTTGCTGGAATTTGCCGCCGCGCTCCACCCAGAAGAGGAAGAGGTGCGCCGACCAGCGGTTGGGGTTGGGTTGCGTGCGGCCGTGGCGCAGGTCGATCCCGCGATAAAGCACCGCGTCGCCGGGCTGCATCGCGACGGCGCTGTTGGGCTCATCGCCGAAATCGTCGAAGCATGGCCCTTCGGCCTCCACCCGCCGCGAGCCGACCTGCAGCGGCCAGGGCACGCCATCGCTGTAGACGAGCGTCAGCGAGACGCTGTGTTCGCACGACGGGCGATCCGAATGGACGCGGCAGACATCGTCCTTCTGGTAGATGCGGAAATAATCGTAGCTGGGCAGCAAATCCGCGCCGGTGATCTGCTCGATGATCGGGGTGAGGCCCCAGAGGAACGTCGTCAGCGGGCGGTAGAAATGGCCCGAGATGTCGATCGTCTGCTGCCTCGAAAGCGGGTGGGTTTTGGCGAAGGTGTCGAACGATTTGCCGGCGGCGCCCAAATCCATTTGTATCTGCTTGAACAGCATCGACGCGACTTCGGGCGGCACCAGCCCCCTGATCGTCGCATAGCCATCCGTCGCATAGTCGCCTTCGATTCGCATGCCGGCCGCTTAGCGCCATTTCGTCCTCTGGCGGAAGACAGCGGCCTTGCGCGAACCAAAATCCTTCCGCGCGCACCGGTCACGAAAAAACCCGGGCCGGCGCATGTGCGCCCCCGGCTTGGGGTGG
>CBDUBW010000212.1:0-3924 GCA_965365485.1 uncultured Aquisediminimonas sp. | reverse complement strand
GTGATCACGCCGACCGCGCGGGCATAGGCTTCGCCGCCATCGCGCGCGAGCGCCTCGAATGTCGCTTTGGCGCGCAGCGGTCGCGGTGCCCAATCGGCCTTGGGATAGTTGCGGCCAAGGACGCCGAAAACCTTGCTGCGCATGTCGGCAGGCAATGCGCCGCGCACCTTCTCCTCGGCTGCATGGAAGCGGTAGCGGCGATAGCCGGCAAAGGCCTCGTCCGCGCCATCGCCCGACAGCGCTACCGTCACGGTTTCGCGCGCGAGCTGGCAGACGCGCCAGGTCGGCAATGCCGAGGCATCGGCGAAAGGCTCGTCGAACGCTCCGGCGAGCACATCTATCGCGGCAAAATCATCCGGATCGACGGTCCGGCTGCGGTGATCGGTCGCAAAGCGCTTGGCGACTGCCTGGGCGTAAGCGGTTTCGTCGAGCGTGCGTTCATCGAAGCCGATCGAGCAGGTCTGCACGGCGTCTCTGCTCGCCTCCGCCATCAGCGCGACCACGGTCGAGCTATCGACCCCGCCCGAAAGAAACGCGCCGAGCGGCACATCCGAGACCATTCGCGACGTCACTGCCGCGCGCAGATGGTGCCGCAGCTCCGCTTCGAGATCGGCGACCGAACCCTTCGCGCGGCGCGTGAAATCGACGTCCCACCATATTTGCTGTGGTGGCAGCGGCTTGCCGCGTTGCAGCCGCAGCCAATGCCCCGCGGCAAGCTTCTTGACGCCGCCTACGAAGCACGCGTCATCGGGCACGTAACCGAGCGCGAGATAATCCTCGATTGCCTGGGGAGAGAGTTCGCGCCGTACCGCAGGGTGCGCGAGCAAGCCTTTGAGTTCGGATGAAAAAGCTATGCTGCCATCGGGCAACGCGGCGTAGTGGAGCGGCTTCACCCCTAAGCGATCGCGCGCGAGGAACAGCGCCCCTGCCCGCGCGTCATGAATTGCGAATGCGAACATCCCGTTCAGTCGCGACAGCAGGGCTTCGCCCCATTGCCGATAGCCGATCAATATGACCTCGGTATCGCCGGCCGTACGGAACACATTGCCCAGCGCCTCGAGCTCGGCGCGGACTTCGCGGTAATTGTAAATTTCGCCATTATAGATGATCGTCAGCCCCGCCTCGCCGTCGTGCATCGGCTGCGGGCTGCCCGCGACATCGATGATCGACAGGCGCAGATGCCCAAGCCCGACCCCAGGCGCGGTCCAGACCCCGGACCCGTCGGGTCCGCGATGCGCCTGCGCCTCGACCATGGCGCGCACGCGCCGCTCTTCGACGGGCTTGGCGGTTTCGAGATGAAAGATGCCCGCAAGCCCGCACATGATTAGCGCCCGCGCGCCTGCGCGACGAAGCGCGCCGCCATGGCTTCCGGCGGCCCCATCGCGGCGATGAAGGCGTCGATCGCTGGACGCATTTTCGCGCCTTCGACCGAGACGAGGATCGCGACTGCCGCCTGGTCTCCGCCCAGCGCGCGCGCCTTCAGCGTCTCGAGCTTGACCTGCGATGACGATCCCGTGGACGTCCCCCCCACGATATAGAAGGAGACCACCTCGCGCTCGAGCCCGGGAGCAAAGATCCGTTCGCCGCGGCCGCCGCGGGGCGGCGGCGTGTCATTTGCCCATGACCAGCGCGATTCGGGCGGAAACGCGCCTTGCCCGAAGCCGACCAATTCCTTGCCTTCTTGCTGCCAGCCATAAAGCGCGACTGCGAGTTCCACGCGGGCGCCCTTCGCATCGGCATAGGCGCCGAGCAAACGGTGATCGGCGCCATCGAAGCGCGGCGACCAGGGAAAGCTTTGGGCAAGCGGGACGCGCCTCCAACCCGGCACATCGGGAAGCGAAATGGCGTGCGTCACCGCCACCCGGCCGTTCCGCGCTACCGCCGCTGTCCAAGCGACAGGCACCAGCGCAAGGCAGATCGCCGCCACTGCCAGTCCGGCCCCTTCGCGGCGCGACGGTGCCAATCGTGCGCCATCGGCCCACTCGCCGAGCCAGCGCTCGTCGACACCACGATCGAAGAAGCGCCAGCCGAGCGCCAAGGTCAGCGCCATCACGAAACCGAAGAACATCCACCCCCAGATGACATGATCAACGCTTGCCGCGAAAT
Organism: uncultured Aquisediminimonas sp.; assembly: GCA_965365485.1. Lineage (GTDB taxonomy): Bacteria > Pseudomonadota > Alphaproteobacteria > Sphingomonadales > Sphingomonadaceae > Aquisediminimonas. Next base: position 1,818 of record CBDUBW010000212.1, on the reverse strand, counting down.
CGGCGCTGGTCGCTTCGGAGATATGCATGATGCCATAGGCGCGGATACCGTTGGCAAGGATCGGCACCGCCACGCACGCGGCCATCCAGGCGATCCGGCGCGGCCAGCTGCGAAAGCAGACATTCGCAACCAGCGCCCCGTAAGCAACCATCGCGACGAGAAACTTCACGCCGGAACAGGCCTCGGCGACCTCGAACAACCCGGCGGGCGTCTGGATGAAAACGCCTTCGATATGCGCCGGAATTCCCGCAACACCGAGCAACGCCATGCTCAGCTTGGCGGTCAGCGTCTGCAGCGCCGGCACAAATTCCTCGCCGAATGGCACGAGGAAGACGAGGTAGAAAAGCGGGAAGAGCAGGCCGCGCGTGACCTGCGGGCCGAGCAGCGTGAGTACGCACGCTTGCAGCATCAACACCACGCCGCCATGGCGGAACAGCGCTATCCCGCCCGCCTGACCCAGCAGCCATATCAGCCCTGCGACCGCGATCAGCACCAGTCCCGGCGCAAAGCCATGCGGCGTAAGCCGCGCAACCTCATCGCGGCGCTGCCAGATCAGCCACGCGACGATCGGCGGCAGGAACAGGCAATGATTATAGGTCGAGCTGTTCCACCAAATGCTCGCCATATCGGCGACGTCGCGATGAAAGATCGCAAAGATGGCGAGCGTCGTGAGCGTGAGGCGGATCAGAGGAGCGCGCCAAAGGAGTTCCTCCCCAACGCGTTGGGGAGGTGGCAGTCGCGAAGCGACTGACGGAGGGGCCAGCTCCAAACTGTGTGCCCCCTCTGTCACGTCGTGGATTCACGAAGTCGCGCCGCATCCGTCGGAGACTGATTCGATTCGAAGCCCAAAATGCGCTCCAAGCCAGCCAGCCGCGCGTCCCAGCCGTAGCGCGCCACGATCCGCGCCCTTGCCGCCGCGCCAATCTGTTCCGCCCGCACGGGATCGCGCAGCAAGCTCGCGACCGCCTCGGCCTGCGCGGCCGGACCATCGGCGACCACCAGCTCCAAGCCAGGCGTCGCCTCGATCCCTTCGGCGGCGGCGGACGACGCGACCACCGGCTTAGCCATCGCCATGGCTTCGAGAACCTTGTTCTGGACGCCGCGGGCCAGCAACAGCGGCGCGACGACGACGTCCGCCGCTGCCAGCCAGTCACGCGGATCGGGCACTTCGCCGGTCACCCTGACCCCAGGTAGCCCTTCGAGCGCGACGACCCCGGGCGGTGGGCCACGGCCGACGATCATGAAGCTGGCATCCTGCACGGCAGCGCGGACCTGCGGCATGGCCTCGCGCGCGAATTGCGTGACGGCTTCGATGTTGGGGCGATAGTCCATCTGCCCGGTAAAAATGATGGTAGGCTTCGCAACGCCGACCTGGTTGAAGCTTAGGCTCGGGTCATAGCGCGCATGGTCGACGCCGTTCTCCAACGATTCAACGCTATGGATGCAGGTTCTGTCGCTGAACAGCGCCTTTTCGGCGTCGCTGACGAACAGGCTCAGATCGGCTCTGGCAGCCGTCGCCTTTTCCCAAGCAAGCAGCCGCCGCGCCTCTTCACGCGCCGCAAATCCTCCGAACGCTTCGAACTTCGCCGAGTCCATATCGACGAAATCCATCACAAAACGCACTTCGCACGGTTTGGGAACGAATTGCGCCATCTGTCCGGAAAACGCATATATGCAGGCGATCGGCCGCGTTCCCAGCAAAGTATCGACCCGTGCCTTCAGCTCGGCACTCGCACACGCTGCGACAGAGGCCGGGCCCCCTCCGAGCACGGCCCGCAAGACTGCCGACGCGCGCGACGGATTGGCTCGCGCGAACGT
>CBDUBW010000211.1:0-3986 GCA_965365485.1 uncultured Aquisediminimonas sp. | reverse complement strand
GCATCGTCATCGAACACACCGTCGCCGAGGACATCGAGGCCGAGCGCCACCGCGTTTATTCTGCATTCGATCGGATGCGCGAGCAAATCGACAAGATGGCGAGCCAGGCCGAGTTCGGCGGCGAGGGCGAGCATCGCGAAGTGCTCGATATGTATCGCATGTTCGCCTATGATGAGGGCTGGCGACGGCGCATCAACGAGGCGATCAGCAGCGGCCTCACTGCCGAAGCCGCAATCGAGCGTGTTCAGCAGCATACAAGGATGCGGATGCGGCAGATCGACGATCCGCTGCTTGCTGATCGCATGCACGATCTGGAGGATATGGCGAACCGCCTGCTGCGCATCGTGTCGGGGCAGCTCGGCTCGGCGGCGAACGCCGGTTTGCGCCAGGATACCATTCTGATCGCGCGCAATCTCGGCCCGGCCGAACTGCTGGAATATGACCGCCGGCGGCTCAAAGGCGTGATCCTCGAAGAAGGATCGCTGACCGCGCACGTCATCATAGTTGCGCGGGCGATGGGAGTGCCGGTGCTCGGACGGTGCAAAGCCGTGCGCCAGTTCGTCTCCGAAGGCGATCTGCTGCTGCTCGATGTTACACAGGCGACTGCATTCGTTCGCCCAAACGCGCAAATGGAGGAAGCGTTCGAAACGCGACTTGCCGTGACGCAAAGCCGCAAGGCGCAGTTCGCGGCGCTGAAGTCGGAGCCGCCGATCAGCAAGGACGGTCTGCGCCTGACCCTGATGGTCAATGCCGGGCTGCGCGATGACGTCGCCGCGCTCGACATGACAGGCGCCGACGGCATCGGACTTTTTCGCACCGAATTTCAGTTCCTTGTGTCCGCGACGATGCCGCAGCGGGAGCGCCAGCAGCGACTCTACCGCGACGTGATGGAGACCGCGGGCAAGCGCCCCGTGGTGTTCCGCACTGTCGATATCGGTGGTGACAAGGCGCTTCCCTATTTGCGCAGCGATGGCGATGACGAGGAAAATCCGGCGATGGGCTGGCGCGCCATTCGGCTCGCGCTCGGCCGCGAGGGGTTATTGAAAGCACAAGCGCGTGCCCTGCTCGAAGCGGGCGCGGGGCGAACGCTCAACGTCATGTTCCCGATGATTTCGGAGCCGTGGGAATTCGATGCCGCCAAAGAGGTATTCGAAGCTCAGCGCAAATGGCTCGTGGGGCGCGGCAAGCAGTTGCCCTCGCAAATTCGCTACGGCGCGATGCTCGAAGTTCCGTCGCTTGCTGAGACGCTCGATTTGCTGCTGCCAAGACTGGACTTCATCTCGATCGGCACCAATGATCTAACGCAGTTCCTGTTCGCCGCCGATCGCGCTCACCCAAAGCTCGCCGAGCGGTACGATTGGCTGTCGCCCGCGATCCTGCGCTTCCTCGCACGTGTTATCAAACCGTGCAAAGAAGCCGGTGTCGATGTGACCGTCTGTGGGGAGATGGGCGGGCGACCATTGGAGGCGATGGCACTGATCGGGCTGGGCATCGAGCGGTTGTCGATTACACCCGCCGCGGTCGGGCCGATCAAGGCGATGGTGCGCTCACTCAACGTCGGCGCGATCCAAAACCACCTTCGCCACCTTCTCGCCTTTCCCCCCGCCGACATGCGCAAGGCCTTGTCGGCATGGGTTCTGGAAAACGGCGTGGAGATTTAATCGGTCAGTTCGCCGACTGCCGATGTGACTCGCCGCTGAGTTTCTCGCCTGCCGCCTGCAGCGCCTGCTCCTTGATTCCGGCGACCTTCGACATCGCGGTTTCGCGCAGCGGCGCGAACTTCTCGCGCTCGACCTTTGTCTTGGGGATCGCGAGCGCGGCGAGCGCCCCGATCGCAACCGCGCCGACGGCGGTCACCAACGGCTCTTGGTCATGCTTGGCGCTGCTCCAGGCGGCCGCGCTGCGGCCACGCGTCGCGATCGCGCTTTTGGCTTCGCCGAGCGTGAGGGATCCCCCGCCGAGTTGCTTCGCCTTGTCGCGCAGCCCTTGGGTGAAGCCGCCGATCTTACCGCGAACGCCCTCGTCCGAAGACGCGGCGTGGTTGTCGCGCGCCGTCGCAAGCCGGGCCTGATAGATTTCTTCGCTCTCGCCTTCATAGCGCGGAATCGAGGCGAACTGCTGATCGACGAAATCCTGCCCGTTCTTGCCGTTTCTGCCCAGTTTCGGCATCTTTGGCTGGTGGCCACTCAGCAGCCAAACCGCGCCGATGCCGATTAGAAGCGCGGCCGCAGGGTTGCGCTTCACCGCGTCGAATAGCTGGCTCGGGACCTGCTGCGGATCGCCGACCACCGTGCGCAGCAATTGCTGCGGCTGCAGCTTTTCCTGAAGTTCGCTGACCGTTTCGCTTATATCGTTCTGCGTACGGACGATGTCTTTCTCGATCATGTCCGCGCCTACATTGTCCTGGGTCATGTGTTGCTCCAAAGTCAGAGGTTGCCGGCGGCCGCCTGCGGCGTCCGTCCGATGGTTTCTTGGGTGCGCTGCGGCGCAAGCTCGGTCGCGCTCATCTTACTCATCGCGCTTTTGTAGAGGACGAAGGCGAGCAGCAGGGTCGCCACTCCGACAATCAGCGTCGAAGGCCCGACGCCGAGATCGCTATTCTCGGCAAGAAGATGGGCCAGCGCCATCAGCAACACGCCCAATCCTGCGACGCCGACAACCGCCGCGACGAGCATCGCACCAACCGCGATCTTGAGGCCATTGACTGATTCATTGATCTCGGCGCGCACCAGCGCGACCTGCTGCTGCGCCAGATGCGTGCCCTGATCGGTCAGCCGCCGCAGCAAATCGACAACGGTAGGCTCGTCGTTGATCGTGTTCACTGCCCGTCCCCCGCGGCGGTCAGCACGCGGACCGCGACGAACCCGGCGAGCGCGAAAGCCCCGAGAAACAAGGCCGGGTTCGCACGCGCGAGATCGCGGACGTCGTTAAGGAGTTCGGCGCTGTTACGGTTCTCGACATTGTCGGCAACTTTGTCGATGAATTGGGTAACCTGGCCAACGCCGCTTGAAAGCCATTGCGGGGTTTCGCCGCTTTGATCGCCGCCGATACCCGCGAGCGCACTCGACACTTGCTTGAGCTGTCCGCTGACAGCGCCCTTGCGATTGTCCGCCTCGGTCTGAAGCCGGTTGAGCGCTTTGTCCTTGAGCGCCGACGCGCTGCCTCCGCCTTCTTGCGTCAGCGCGGTGGTACCGGCTTCATCGGCGCGGCCGCTCTCGAAATTAAAGGCAGGCCTGGAATCGGCCGCGAGCTGCGATGGCGTGTTGCCATTTTCAAAACTCAGATTTCCGTCCGTGGTCGAAGCAGTGCCGGGATTGGAAAATTGATTGTCTGCCATTGTGCGATCCTCTTATTGGTTCAATTACTGAACCGACTCGCTCTTGCCCTGTTCCCGCAAAACATCGAAAAGCTGATTGTCTCGCCACATGGGCGAGGATCGCGGCGGCAAATGTTGACTTGCGTTAGCTTCGCTGGAAAATGACGTCATAACAGGGTTCACCCCGGGGCGGGGAGAAATGAGTTTGGCCGATTCCGAGGATGCCGACGAGGCCCTGTTCCCGATGCGCGCGGGCGAAAGGTTGCGCGTCGCGCGGCTGAAGGCCGGGCTTGATCTTGGCGATGTCGCGACGCGCACCCGTGTGCCCCAGCGTCATCTCGAAGCCATCGAAGCCGGGGATTTCGGAGCGCTGCCGTCGACGACCTACGCGATCGGCTTCACCAAATCCTATGCTCGGGTCGTCGGTGAAGATCCGGAAGCCGTCGCCCGGGTGTTGCGCGAGGAACTGGGGCAACGTCAACCCGAACAGCGTGGTGAATCGCGCGATTTCGACGATGCCGATCCGTCACGCGTGCCCAGTCGCACGCTTGCATGGACGGCGGCTGCGATCGCGATCCTGATTGCGGTCGCTTACGGCGTGTGGCGTAACTGGCTGATGAGCGACCCGGCGCTGCCTGCCCCATCGGCGCAAGTGGCGGATGCGCCAGAT
>CBDUBW010000210.1:0-4009 GCA_965365485.1 uncultured Aquisediminimonas sp. | reverse complement strand
CAGAAGCGCGAGGAGAATCTTCAGAACGTCCCGATCAGCATTCAGGCGCTGGGCACGCGCAAGCTCGACCAGCTTGGCATCGATGATTTCAACGAATTCACCAAGCAGCTGCCGAGCGTTTCCTTCCAGACCTCGCAGCCGGGTTCGACGACGGTCTATATGCGCGGCGTCGCGAGCGGCGGCGACGGCAATCATTCGGGGTCGCTGCCGTCGGTCGGCGTCTATCTCGATGAGCAACCGGTAACGACAATCGGCGGCACGCTCGACGTCCATATCTACGACATCGCCCGGATCGAGTCGCTCGCGGGGCCGCAGGGCACGCTTTACGGCGCGTCATCGCAGGCGGGGACGATCCGCATCATCACCAACAAACCCGACAGCGCAGGCTTCGAGGGCCGCGCCGATGCCGAGGTCAACACCGTCGCGCACGGCGGTGAGGGCGGCAAGGTCGAGGGAATGCTCAATTTCCCGCTGGGCGAAAGCGCGGCGCTGCGCGTCGTCGGCTGGTATGAACATGCCGCAGGTTTCATCGACAATGTTCGCGGCACCCGTGCGCTGCTGCCGCAACCGGGGGGCATCATCCTCGACAACGCGGCCTTCGTCGACAATGACATCAACGAGCAGGACATCATCGGCGGGCGCGCGGCGCTGCGCATCGACCTCGACGAGAATTGGACGGCGACGCCGAGCGTTCTCTACCAGCGGCTCAAGAACAAAGGCAGCTTCGCTTATGATCCGAGCCAGGGCGAACTCAACGTCAACCGCTTCTCGGACGAATTCCGCCGCGACCGCTTCGTCCAGGCGGCGCTGACGATCGAAGGCAAGATCGGCAATTGGGATTTGACATATGCGGGCGCCTATCTCGACCGCAAGATCAAGCAGTTCAGCGACTATACCGATTACGCCGAGGCCTATGACGCGCTCTACGCGGATTACGGCGGGCTGGCCGGCTATTTCTATTTCGAGAATGCCGCGGGCATGGACATCAATCCCAGCCAGTTCATCGCGGGCGGCGACCATTTCAAGAAACTGAGCCAGGAAGTGCGGATTGCTTCCCCCGCTGATAAGCGTCTGCGCGCCGTTGCCGGTGCCTTCTACCAGCGCCAGAGCAATGACATTTTCCAGGATTATATCGTTCCCGGCCTCGCGCCTCTGCTTTCGGTCAATGGCCGTCCCGGAACGCTGTGGCTGACCAAGCAGGAACGCGTCGACCGCGATTATGCGGGGTTCGGTGAACTTGCCTTCGACATCACCCCGACGGTGACGTTGACCGGCGGCGGACGCTACTACCGATATAATAACAGCCTGGTCGGCTTTTTCGGCTTCGGGCGGAATCCGGCTTTTATCCAAGGTGCGGCGGGCAATCCTCCGCCCAATGCCGCGGGAAGCTCTCGCACCGGCGTCGCCGGCTGCTTCACCACCGAAGGCATCACATTGCGCGATGCCGAGCTTCAGGGGCGGACGCGGACACTTGCCCCAGCGGTCATTTCCGGCACGCCGTGCACCAACCTCGCCGATTTCGTGAACGGCAAGCTCGTGCCCAAGCGAACCAAGGATACGGGCTTCCTCCACCGGCTCAACCTGACATGGAAGCCAAGCGAAGACGTGCTGCTCTATGGCACGTGGTCGCGCGGCTTCCGCCCCGGCGGCATCAATCGCCGTGCGACGATACCCCCCTACCAGTCGGATTTCATCACCAATTACGAACTCGGCTGGAAGACGACGCTGGCCCCCGGCTTCCGTCTCAACGGCGCGATTTACCTGCAGGAATGGAAGCGCTTCCAGTACAGCTTCCTCGGCGAGAACAGCTTCACCCAGATCCAGAACGGTGTCGACGCGCGGATCAAGGGCATCGAGGTCGACGCCAACTACAACAGCGGAACGGGCTTCTCGCTATCGGCGGCCGCGGCCTATACCGACGCCAAGCTGCGCGAAAATCTGTGCGAGGGCGTGACCGATACGACGGCCGATTGCTCGGCCTCTGCTGTCGCCGCGCCTGATGGGACAAGACTTCCAATCACTCCCAAGTTCAAAGGCAGCGCGACGGCGCGGTATGAGTTCGACGCGGGCAGCGGCAAAGCGCATGTTCAGGCAGGCATCGCCCACCAGAGCAGCGCGACCGCCGACATTCGCGTCGCCAAGGCGGCAGTGCTGGGCAAGCTCGAGCCTGTCACCACCGTCGATCTCGTTGCCGGTTATGAATGGCGGAATTTCACCGCCGCAATCTTCGCCGACAATGTCTTCGATCAGCTGGGCGATCTGACGCGGTTCCAGAATTGCGGACAATGCGATCTGCGGGTGAACATCATCCCCAATCAGCCGCGAACGATAGGGTTGCGTTTGGGCACGCGATTCTGACCACGGAAGCCCGCCCCTTCGGCGTCTGGACGGCGGCGTCACTCGTCGTCGGAGGCATGATCGGCGCGGGCATATTCGTGCTTCCCGGCCAGCTCGCGCCCTATGGGGTGACAGGCATCGCCGCCTGGGGGGTTGCGATAGCGGGCACGCTGACGCTGGCGATCGTCATCAGCCGCCTGATCGCAGCCAGGCCCGGCGCGACGGGGGCACCGGCGGTGATCGGAGAAGCGCTTGGCCCACTTGCGGCAGTGCTTGTCGGCTGGAGTTATTGGGTCGGCATCTGGTCGGCCAACGCAATCCTCGCGCAAACGGCGGTTCGCTATCTCTCGGTGTTTTTCCCGGTGCTTGCGGTAAGCGGGCAGTCTATCGCGCTCTGGTCGATCGGATTGCTCTGGTTGATTACAGTCATCAATCTGGGCGGCGCCAAAGCTGCTGGACGCTTCCAGCTGGTCACGACCATCCTCAAACTCTTGCCGCTGATTGCCGTGATCGGGATTTTCGCATGGGTGGCGGCGGCTGGTGGTCCGCCACAGGCTCCTGCGCTCGCGCCGTTCGCGATTGGTGACTTAGGCGCGGCAACCGCACTCGCATTTTACGCGCTGGTCGGCTTCGAAGCCGCTGGCGTTGCCGCAGAGCGAGTCCGCGATCCGGCGCGCAATGTCGCTCGCGCCACCTTGCTCGGTATGACACTCACTGGTGCGCTTTACATCGCAGTCTGCGCCGCTATCGCCATCGCGATTCCCGCAGACCGATTGGCGGCATCGGCGGCGCCGGTCGCACTCTTCGTCGAAACCTATCTGGGACGCGGGGCCTCGCTTGCAGTCGCAGGCTTCGCGGTAATCGCGGCAGTTGGCTGCCTCAATGGCTGGATCTTGCTGCAGGGCGAACACCCGCTTGGCATGGCGCGGGCGGGTTTGCTGCCTGCCGCATTCGCCAAGACCGGCGCGCGCGACGTACCTGTGCGGATGCTGGTCTTGGCAAGCCTGTGCGCAAGCACGGTCCTGTTCTTCAGCGTATCGGCGGAGGGCGGCCTGCTTGGCTTCATGCTCAATCTGACGGCGGCGGCGACCTTATGGTTCTACACCGGCTGCTGCCTCGCTGCACTCAAGCTCCGCGTGGCGATGGTTCCGGCCTTGGCCGGGCTCGCCTTCTGCGCCTGGGCGTTGCTCGGATCCGGAAAAGGCGCGCTGCTCAGCCTTGCATTGATGGCGATGGCGCTGCCGCTTTACTGGTGGGCGCGGCGCAGCAGCCTGCCGATAAAGGATCTGTCTGCAAGCACTTCCTGAGCGCAATTATGCCCCGGCGCGCCGGTGACGCCGCCGCCGGGGTGCGTCCCCGCGCCGCACATCCACAGCCCTTTGAGCGGCCCGCGATAAGCGCCATGGCCGAGCACCGGCCGCGCCGCCCAGAGCTGGTCGAGGCTCATAGCGCCGTGCATGATATCGCCGCCGACCAGCCCGAAGCGCCGCTCGAGCCCGAGCGGGCTCAGCACCTGCCGCCCGAGAATCGAGGCGCGGAAGCCTGGGGCGTGGCCCTCGACCGTGTCGATGATCGTCTCCGCCGCCGCCGCTTCATGCGTGTCCCAATCGAGATCGGGCTTGAACTGCTGGCAGAACAGGCTGGCGACGTGCTGGCCCGGAGGGGCAAGACT
>CBDUBW010000209.1:0-4020 GCA_965365485.1 uncultured Aquisediminimonas sp. | reverse complement strand
TGCTATTACCCCGTGCTCGGGCAGATCGAGGGGCGACCCTATGCGACGATGATCTGCGCCGGATCCGATGGGGAGGGTGCAGCGCGCCAGATCGCGCGCATTGCGACCGGATGGCGGCTGAAGGCGGTGGCTGAGCCGCTGATCGTTTGCACGCACGCGCAGTCCCCCGAAGCGATCCTTGCGCCCAAGACCATCGCCGAGCCCGAGCTGAACCGCTGCCGCGAGCTTGGCGCGATGCTCTCGGCCGGGCTGGCGATGGGCATCTTCTAGCGCCGCTCCGGATACAGCTTCGCGAACCACCACCAGAGCAAAACGGGGAGGATCAGTTCGACCGCGGTCAGTAGCTGTAACAGGGCATTGGGCAGGCCGACCTGCGCGATCGACACCAGGCGCGCGATCCCGCCCGCGAAAAAGATCGCAAGCAGGCAGTGGAACAGCCGCGCACGCGTCACGAGATCGCGCCCGCACCAGATCATCGCGAGCCCGAAGCCGACGAACAGCGTCGCATAAAAGCGATCCTCGCTGTCCATCGTCGCATTGGTGACGACGCCGCCCGGGATCGCCGCGGGGCCGATCGCGATATGCGCCATGCCGATGATCGTGCAGACCGCGCCGAACAGCTGCACCAGCCAGGCCAGCGCGGCCTTCATGGACGAATGACGATACCGGTGGCGGGATCGACCTTGCCCGCCAGCGTCTGCAGGAACGCATCGCGGGCGGCTTCGAGACCGTTACGGTGATCGACCGAGATGAAGTCGTCGGTTGCGGTGACGAAGCTCTGCCAGCTTCTGCCGACGGCTTCGGCGAAGCCCCTGGGGCCGAGCGCTTCGATTGCCGCCCCTGCCTCGCTCGGTGCGAAGAACAAGGTCGGTGTCGGACCTGGAACGGGATCGCCGCTGCCGCCACGCCCTTCGACATGGGTCGCGCCGACGAGGCAGCTATATTTCAGGCGCTCGCCGAGCGTTTCGTGAACCGCGCGCAAGACCTGAGAGTCTCCCGCGAAATCGACGAAAACGGCGGAATTCTCAGGAAGTGGAAGCAAATTCGCATAATCGAGAACCTCGTCGTAGAGGCCCGTGCCGCGGACGAATTCGAGATTGCCGCGCGAGGTCAGCCCGACGCGGCGAATCGAAGGCGAGCTTTCTTTCGCGCAATGCGCCAGGGCAAGCGCGGTCTTCGAAGATGCGCTCGACATGATCAGCGTGTCGGCGCCGAACCAGTTTTCGCGACGGAACATCGCTTCGATCAGGAACCCGGTCTTGAACAATGGCCCGAAGATCATCCGCGCATCCTCGCGCGCCGGATCATGTTCGGGATCGGCGGCGAGCAGGCTGTAGCGATTGTAGAAGGGGCTCATGGGCTGGCGGTGCGCCGCCATATCGGTGAAGCCACCCGCCGAGACATCGCCGGGAAGCACATCAAAGCTTTCGCCCATCGGCAGATAGCCATGGACCCGCGCGCCAGCGGCGAGGCCGGGATGCTTCGACTGCTCGACGATGGCATGCCCCCACATCGGCACCACGCCCCATTCACCCTCCGCCGGGAAGAAATTCCAATAGCCGAACATATCGCCGATCACCGCATAGGTGACGTTGTTGGCGGTCACCGCAAAACTTTCGACCCGCAACCGCGCCTCACCGTCGCCGAGCAGCGGCGGCGCTTCCTCATGAACCTGCGTGGTGCCGAGATTGTTCTTCGCAAGCCAGATCGTGCGTGTCATATCCTTCTCCCCATCGTCCAAAGTTGACGAACTTGACGGCTATGTCTCCGCGAAAATCGGCTCTAGCCCGGAACGCGGTAGTAATCGGCGACACGGTCGAGCGCCAGCGTCAGCACCAACCGTCCGCTGCGGCTCGGCCAGCCAAGCGCCTTTTCGGCCTCGGGCAGGCGTTCACCCGCGCAGACCACGCGCCACAGCACGTCGCTCAACCCGCGCCCGGCGTGCGAGACGGCGGCGTGGAAACGCGCCTTGGCATCGATCCGCCCGTTCGATTCGAGACCGGCGCGCTGCGGTCCGCGCGCATTGCCGTCGCTCGGCGGCGCATCCCACACCATCGTCACCCGGCCCGAAAGCCCCGCGCGCTCATAATCGCGCCGCAGCAACTCGCCTGCCGCGAGTTGGCGATCGTCGATCAAGCTGCGGGCGTGCAGCCATGACAAAGGTGATTCGCCAATATTGACGGTGACGCTGCGGACGCGCCGCGCCTTCCCGCCGCCGACATCGCCCGGCAATGCCCGCTCGACCAATTCACGAATCATAGGAAAGTTCCTCCTTTGTTCGTCTTGTCAGATTCGACCGGAAGTGCAAGAAGAAAACCGCAACGGTTAAGAGGGTCATGCAATGATCACCGCAATACGCGAAGTGCGCCGCGCCAAGGGCCTGACGTTGGCCGAGGTGGGCGCGCGGTGCATGCCGCCGACGACGGCGCAGACCATTGGGCGGCTCGAAACAGGCACGCGCACCGTTTCGGTGATCTGGCTCAATCGCATCGCCAAGGCACTTGGCGTCGAAGCTGCCGATCTGGTCAAATTGCCTGGACGCGCCGATCTCGCCGTCGCCGCCATTCTCGGACGCGACGGGATCGACGCGCCGCGCCATCCGATCTCGGTCGTTGCCCCTGCACCCGATGATGGCGCAATCGCCATCTTGGTGGAATCGAGCATCGGCGAGTATCGCAGCGGAGACGAGATCTGGTGCAACCGGCTTGCCCCGGAAGATTTCGGCAGGGCTCTCAATCGCGACGTGCTGGTACCGCGCCCCGCCGGCCGCTACGCGTTCGGGCGAATGATCGGGCGCGAGGGCCAGCGTATCCAGTTGCTTCCACTGGAAGCGGGCGGCAAACAGCAGATCTTCGATGGCCCCGCATGGATTGCCTATGCGGTGCGGCTGATAAGGGGGTTGTGACGATGATGTGGCTTTATGCGCTGGCGGCGGCGGGCTCGGTCGGAGGCGCAGGCGGATCGGCGCAGCTCGACGATATCAAATGCCTGATCGCCTTCTCGTCCGCCGCCGAATCGGCACCCGCCACCGACAAGGCCGCGCTCGAGACAGGCGGCATGTATTTCGCCGGAAAGCTTTTCGGCCGCGATCCGCGGTTCAACTATAACGCGGCGACGACGGCTGCTGCGCCCACGCTCGACGCGATGAACTTGCAAACCGAACTCCAGCGCTGCGGTGCAGAAATGGACGCGCTCGCGAGAGCGATGGACGCGCCAGCGAAGTAGCGCCTGACTTCGTCGCCTGCTCGGGCAACCGTCCTCACGCTGCCGCGTCCTCTCGCCCGAGACAACGCCCGCCGGTTGCTTTACAGAGGCTGCTGTCCAAGCAACGCACCGCTTAGCAGGTCGCGCGCTTCGGCCGCGCCATTTGCGTCCAGACGCGCGGGGCCGGCGGGCAAAGGCTGATCGGCACGGCGGCCGTGCCGTTCGATATCATCGATCAGCAGTTGCATCTCTGCGATCTCTTTCACCTGATCACGGGTGATCCGGTCCGCCAGATAGCGGACCCGCGGATCGCGAATATCCGCCTTTCGCGCATTGTTGATCGCGATCGAGTGGTGCGGAATCATGGCTTGCAGAAAGGCGGTATCGCCAACCAGCGACTGCCCGCGATTGACTGCGAGCAGCGTTCCTCCCCCAATGATCGCCAGTGCAAGCACCCCAATCTTCGCAGCTTCCGGCCGATACATGCGCCACATGAAGACGAGCATCACGGCGGTCATCACGCAGCCCATGACCAGCGACGAGATGAGCCGCGTGAGGCTGAACAGCGCGTGTTCCCAAGTATAGACGAGCTGATACATCAGCATGAACATAATCGCCGTCGAGGTGGCGATCATGGCCGCGAACTGGCCCCACCCCATGTTCATCTTGTGCTGATCCATCACGGGGCCCTTCTGTTACGCATATGGAACGACCGAGCAGACCTAAAGTTCTTAAAGCCGAAGCGAACATTTGTCGTAAAACTGGTGGGCGCTGACGGGCTCGAACCGCCGACCCTCTCGGTGTAAACGAGATGCT
>CBDUBW010000208.1:0-4038 GCA_965365485.1 uncultured Aquisediminimonas sp. | reverse complement strand
ATCTGCGGCGATGTCCTCCACAGCCGGGTGGCGCGATCGAACATTCTCGCGCTGACGGCACTGGCGGCGGAGGTGCGCGTGGTCGCCCCCGCGACGTTGATGCCGCCCGCCATCGAAGCAATGGGGGTGACCGCCTTTACCGATATGGATGCGGGCCTCGAAGACGCCGATGTTGTGATGATGCTCCGCCTGCAGACCGAGCGGATGGAGGGCGGATTCATTCCCTCAGCCCGCGAATATCACGCGCTTTACGGTCTCACCTACGAACGATTGAAGCGCGCCAAACCCGATGCGCTTGTGATGCACCCGGGGCCGATGAACCGCGGCGTCGAGATCGCATCGGACGTCGCCGACGACGTCAACCGCTCAGTGATCGCCGAGCAGGTCGAAATGGGGGTCGCCGTGCGCATGGCGTGCCTCGACGTGCTAACGCGGGGCCGGGCGTGAGCCGGGGCGGGGCGATTGTCAACGCCGCCAATTGGGACGGCGCGCTGATCATCGACGGCGATCGCATCGGCGAAATCGTTTCCTCGCCGCCTCCGGGCGTCGACATCCTCGATGCCAAGGGCGCGCATCTTGCCCCCGCGATCGTCGATCTCGGCGTCTTCGCAGTCGATCGCGAGGCGTGCATCGCGGGCGGGATCGCGCGGGTGGCGTTGATGCCCGATGCTTCGCCGCCGCTCGACGATCCCGGCATCGTTCAGCGCGCGGCGCTTGCCGCCAAGCCCGATCTTTGGGTTCACCCGATCGCTGCCGCGACGCGCGGACTAGAGGGCAAAGAACTTGCCGAATATGCGCTGATGGCGCGGGCGGGCGCGAAAGCAGTCTCGACCGGCCGGGGATGGATCGCCGATTCGGGCGTGATGATGAAAGCGCTCACCTATGCGGGATCGCTTGGCCTGACGCTCATATCGCACGCCGAAGATGCCGGGCTGGCGGGCGGCGCGGTCGCCACGTCCGGCGAAACCGCGACCCGGCTCGGACTCGCGAGCGCTCCTGCGGCCGCCGAAGCGCTCGCGGTTGCGCGTGACATCGCGCTGGTGCGCGAGACGGGGGCGGCACTGCACTTCCGGCAAGTGACGACGCAGGCGGCGCTCGATCTGGTGCGCGGCGCCAAGGCGGACGGGCTGCCCGTGACCTGCGGCATCACGCCCGCGCACCTGCTGATGTCCGACATCGCGGTGACGGACTTCCGAACCTTTGCCAGACTCTCCCCCCCGCTTAGGAGCGAAAGCGATCGCCAGGCCTGCCTCGCTGCGGTCGCCGACGGCACGATCGACATTCTCTGCTCGGGCCATGACCCGCGCGGCCCCGAGGCCAAGCGGCTGCCCTTTGCCGATTCCGAGCCGGGCATGGCGGGGGCGGAGACCTTGCTTCCGCTCGGGCTCGGGCTGGTGCGCGATGGACTGATCGATACGTCGCGGCTATTCGACATGCTCTCGCGCAACCCGGCGAAGCTGCTGGGGCTAGAGTGCGGACGGATCGAGGCAGGCGCGCCTGCCGATCTCATCCTCTACGATCCCGACACGCCTTGGATCGTCGATGGCGCAGAGTTCCGGTCAGCGGGCAACACGCCCTTCGACCGGCTGCCGGTCCAAGGTCGGGTCACGGCCACGATCAAAGGCGGACGCCGCCTTTAGCGCCGCGAGGCGATCTGAGTCCTTCCGCCGCGCTTGGCCCATTGCAGCGACGATCCGTTCGAGATCGAGCGGACGAAGCATTCGCCGCCAGCCGACTTGACCCGGCGGCAGACCTGGTTCGCCTCGGCCTGGCTGGTGAAGCCCGAGACCGAGAGGCGGTAGAGCGAAGCGCCGTTAACCTGAACGCGCGGCGTCCCGACATTGTGGTCGCCCAATTCGCGCGTGCGGCCATAAGCGCGCTTCCAGGCGACATTGGCGCGTGCTTCTGTTGAAAACGCACCGAGCTGGACAACGAAGCGGCCGGTTTCGACCGCTTCCTTGTGGTTGGCGACGCGCACGGCCTTGACCGGATTGGGCGCGAAGGCGGGAACGACCGCCTGCTTGATGGCAGCGGGAGCTTCGGCGATCGGAGCAACCTCAGCTTCCGCTTCGGCACGCATTGCGTCGATGATAGCCGGTGTCGCGAAGCTCGGCCGCGGCGCTTCCGGCGCAGGCTCGAGTGCCGCGCTGGCTTCCATCACCGGTTCCGCAGCAGCAGCTACCGGCTCGGGATCGGGCGCGGTCATCGCCACCGCGACCGTGGTAGTCGACGAGGGCAGCGGCGCCTGATTGAGCGCGAGCTGAACCGGCATGCCGCTATCATAAGCGGGCTTGACGCCGAGCAGGCTCGACACCTGGTCCCAGCTTGCCGTTTGGTGCGCGAACAGCGCCCATTCGGTCATGCGCTGATCGACCTGCGGCGCGGCGAGATCCTGCGCTGCCATGGCGCGGGCCTGCGCCCAGCGATTGGCAAGCGCATAGGCCAGCCCGAGATTCTGACGTGTCTTGGCATCGGCTTCGATTCCGCGCGCCGCGGCCTCGAGCACGGTGACCGCACCTTCGGCGTCGCCCGCCAGCGCGCGCGCGAGTCCGAAATCGGCCGAGGGAATGACGCTGCGAGCGGCGTCGAGCGTCGCCAGCGCCTTGTCATTCTTGGCCAGCGCGATCTGCGAAAGTGCGAGGTTCAACTGCGCGCGGGCATTGGCGGGATCAAGCGCGATCGCATCGGTCAACGCGGTCTCGGCCGATTGAAAGCGTCCGGCGGAAAGATAGGCCTGGCCCAGCAAGGCCCGATAATCGGCACTGCCCGGCATCGCGGCAACCGCGGCTTCGGCAAAGCCGACCGCCTTGTCGAAATGCTGTTTTGCGAGCGCCTTTTGCGCGTTGCGCGAAGCGACAGCCGCCACCTTGGCGCCTTTGCCTGCCTGAACGCTCTCCTTTGCCAGCAAGGCCGGCGCGAAGGTCGTCACGCTGCTTCCGAGGATCAGCGAAGACGCCGCGATCTTGAGAAATTCCACCCTGTTCATGACAGTCTCCGGTCCTTGATATTCAGCGTTGTTGCTGGCTTGCCAGCGCTTCGTTGGAAGGTTGGCGGGCAAGAAATTCGTCGAGCGCCTGCGTCACGACCTGCTGCGCCGAGCGGTGCTGCGCGGCGCAGACCAGCCGCAGACGGAAATGGCGCGAAGCATCGAGCCGCAGCGTGAAGGCCGCCTTGCCTTTCGATCCCGGCGCCGCGCGGACGAGCGCGTTACGGATCGTCTCGGGCACTGTGGGAGGCGCAAATTCACGCGCGAGATGGACTTGCTGCTCGACGACGGCAGGCGGCTCAGGCGCTGCGGGCAACGGAGCGTCACGGATCGGCACCGGCGCTGGCGCGGGCGCGCTTTCGACTGCGTGAAGATGTGGGCGGTCATCGCCCATATCGTTCCAGCCGAGATCGTCATGATGCTGCTGCGGCACGCCGGGCAGATCGCCGGGCAGGTGGTAAGCCTGCGGGCGCATCGCGGGCTTGGCCATGCCCTTGCGGGCCAGCAGCGTCGATGAGAGCGAAGCGAAGGGTTTGGGTTCGTTCATCGCCCGGCCCTCACTGATGGAGTCCGCGACGGCCGAAGCCGTGTTGCGCGGGCTGCGGACGCTGGAACGCGGGCTGGCCGTTGCTGACGGCCGGCGAGGCGAAAACCGTGCGCCTGAAATTCTTTTCGAGCCGATCCGACATGTAGCGCCAGAGCTCTTCGACCTCCTGCGCCGAACGGCCCTTTGGATCGATCTCCATGACGGTCCGGCCATCGATCATCGAGGCGGCATAATCGGTGCGGTGATGCAGCGTGACCGGGGCGACGGTTCCGTGCTGCGAAAGCGCGACCGCCGCCTCGTAAGTAATCTTGGCTTTGGGCGTCGCACCGTTGACCACGAAGATCAGCGGCTTGCCTGCGCGTTCGCAGAGATCGACGGTCGCGCCCACCGCGCGGAGATCATGCGGCGAAGGCCGCGTCGGGATGACGATCAGTTCGGCGACCGCGATCACGCTCTGGATCGCCATGGTGATCGCCGGCGGCGTGTCGATCACCGCGAGCTTGAA
>CBDUBW010000207.1:0-4113 GCA_965365485.1 uncultured Aquisediminimonas sp. | reverse complement strand
TGGAGTCGTCCCGTGGGCGAAGGTGCGAAGCGAGTGACGATCGTCATGGCGCGGGCCGATAGCGACGACGCGTGCGATTGGCCAGCACCGCACCCGGGCCGACACCGCGCGAACCATTTCGCAACACGTGCGTTATAGCCTTCACGTCGAGCTGGGGAGGTGTGGTTTATGCAGAAATCCCTCAGGGCAAATCGCGCGAAGGGCGCGGCCAGGTTGATCGCGCTCGGGATCGTGACGCTGACCGCGGCAAGCTGCGGCGGAGCAGGTAGCGACGCCCCGCCGACATCGAGCCCGCCGCCTCCTCCACCCCCGCCTCCGCCGCCGCCGCCGCCCGCTCCGCCGACGACGTCGGTGCAATCGAGCGCGGTCGCAACCTTGTCGGACCCGTGGGCGATGACGTTCCTGCCCGACGGACGTCTGCTCATAACCGAACAAAGCGGGCGGCTGCGCGTGGTGACGCAACGCGGGACCGTCGGCGCGCCGATCGCCGGAATTCCGGCCGTGCAATATGCCGGCCAGGGCGGCCTGCTCGATATCGCGCTCGATCCCAATTATGGCAGCAACAGCCGCGTCTATTTTAGCTATAGCGAGGCCAGCGGCTCAGCTGCGGGACTGGCGGTCGCACGCGGCACGCTGGTGCTAGACGGCAATGATGGGGGGCGGCTCGACAATGTCGACGTCATCTGGCGCCAAGCGCCCAAGATCGTCGGCGATACGCGCCACTACGGCGGGCGCATCGCCTTTTCGCCGGACGGTTTTCTCTACATCACTGCGGGCGAGCGCCATCAGGGTGAACCCGCTCAGGAATTGATCGGCACGTTGGGCAAGACCATTCGGCTTAATCCCGACGGCACCATCCCCTCGACCAACCCGTTCGTCGGTACGCCCGGCGCGCGCGGCGAAATCTGGTCGCTCGGCCATCGCAATCCCTACGGTCTCGTTTTCGGCGCCGACGGCCGATTGTTCCTGAGCGACATGGGCCCCGATCAGGGTGATGAATTCAACATCATCACGCGTGGCGCCAATTATGGCTGGCGCATCGTCTCGGAAGGCAGTGACGGCGGCGTTCCGCTGCCCCGCCACTCGACGCGTCCAGAGTTCGTCGCTCCCGCTTTCTTCTGGGCGCCCAACATCGCACCTGCGGGGATGATTCAATATACCGGCACACGTTTCGTCGGCTGGAACGGCGATTTCGTGCTCTCGGGGCTCGTGTCGCAAGGCCTCGTTCAGGTGCGCGTCAACGGCAATACGGCAAGCGAAGTCCGCCGCATCCCCCTCGGCACGCGCATCCGCGAGGTCGAACAGGGCCCGGATGGTGCGCTTTGGGTGCTCGAAGATACGACCGGGCGACTGGTGAAACTGACTCCCGCTTGATCTCAAGGCTGCCGGCACAACCGCTTTGAGTAAGCGGATGTGCCTGACCTAGCGGAAAAGCTTTAGATTACTCCGCGTGCGGCTTCCTGCATGCGGATCTCACCTTCCTCCTTGCCGTCCCAATAATGGATGCGCTCGGCATGAACCTTGATGAGCACGAGGCCCGGCGTGTCGGGGCCGTCCCACCAATATTCGAGATCCTTGGTCCAGTGCGCCTCGAATTGCGCGCGGTCGCGAATCAGTTCGGCGCGGCCTTCGACAGCGATGAAGATCGGCGGCTTGCCGAACAGGCCGCCCTTGCCCTGATACGTCAGGCCGACCTTTGGATCGCGCTCGATATCGGCGATGGTATTCGCGCTTTCGTCCGAAAAGAAGAAGCTGTCGCCGTCAAATTCGACGTCGCGATTGTTGCTCATTGGCCGCGCGGCGATCGCGCCGTTCTGCGCGGTGGTGGAGAGCATCGAGAAATCGATGTCGCGCATCGCTTCGGCGATCTCGGCCAGCGTCTTGGTGCCTTGCTTATTCTCTCGAGCGTCGCTCATGATCGTCTCCTTGGGAATTATCGCAGATTAACGTCCACCGCCTTGTGCGGTTCCCGCGAGCGGCCCAAGCAGCTCCGCGAGCTGAGCGTCGAATGCCGAATGAGCGTCACGCAGATTGGAAGTTAGTTGCTTCACTTCGTCGTCGCTCACGGCCTCGGCGAGCACGACCGCGGTTTCATAACTGACACGCGCAGCCTGCGCCCCCTTCCGCAAAGCACCCACCAGCGCGATGTCGAGCCAGCGCCCGCCTTTGACCATCCTGGTATCGCGCTCGGCATCGTCGAGGACGGCGTTCATCCAGATATTGGGGGCGCCCTCAGGATTGCTCTTGAGCCCCTTGATCGCCGCTGCCAGCGATGGCGCCTGCGCTTTGGCGTGTCGGCTATATTCGGCAAAAGCTTCGTTCAGTGCATCGTCATCCGCCCAGGCTGCAATGTCGGGCAGTCGTTCGCCCAGCGCCACTTCCGCCGCACGCAGATCCTGAAGCGCGTCGATCAGCAGATCTTCGGCATTGGAGACTTCGGACATATAACGGGAACGGCTGGCACGGCATGGCGTTCCGTGATTAAGCATCCGCCATGACCGACACGCTGACCATCGCTCTCGCCCAAATGTCGCAACGCGTTGGCGATCTTACGGGCAATGCCGCCGCCATGCTCGCCATGCGTGAGAAGGCCGCTGCGCAGGGCGCGGATCTCATCGTCTTCCCCGAAATGCAGCTGATCGGCTACCCGGCCGAGGACATGATCGAAAAGCCCGCGCTCGCGGAACGTGCGGCGGCGGAGCTCGAAAAGCTCGCGGCAGCGACAGGCGATGGCGGGCCGGCGATGCTGGTCGGCACGCTGGTGCGCGAAGGGGTGCTGCTCCATAACTCGCTCGCATTGCTCGATGGCGGCAAGGTCGCGGCGTTTCGCCACAAGCACGAACTGCCCAATTACGGAACCTTCGATGAGAAGCGCTATTTCGACAGCGGCCCGCTGCCCGAGCCGATCGACTTTCGCGGGGTAAAGCTCGGGACGCCGATCTGCGAGGATATCTGGTTTCCCAAGGTCTGCGCGCATCTGAAGAACGCGGGCGCGGAAATCGTCATCGCGCCGCACGGCAGCCCGTACGAGATCGACAAGGATGAGTTCCGCGCATCCAAGGTCGTCGGCGCGCGTGTCGCCGAGACGGGCCTTCCGCTCATCTATCTCAACCGCGTCGGCGGGCAGGACGAGCTGGTGTTCGATGGCGCCTCGCTGGTGATGAACGGCGACGGCGAGATCGCGCATCAATTCCCCGATTGGGAGGAAGCGCTGCGGATCACGCGCTGGCAGCGCGGCGCTGAAGGCTGGCGATGCGAACAAGGCGAGATCGCGCCGTGGGAGCCGCATCCCTCGGACACATGGCATGCGATGATGATCGGCGTGCGCGATTATGTGAACGCCAATCGCTTCCCCGGCGTGGTGCTTGGCCTGTCGGGCGGGATCGACAGCGCGATCTGCGCAGCGATCGCCGCCGACGCGCTGGGGCCTGATCGTGTCTGGTGCGTGATGCTGCCCTCGCGCTACACCAGTCAGGCGAGCCTCGACGATGCGGCGGAATGCGCCCGGCTGATCGGCTGCCGTCTCGATACCATAGCGATTTCGCCCGCGGTCGAGGCGTTCGACACGATGCTGTCAGGCTCATTCGCCGACAAGGACGTCGACATCACCGAGGAGAACATCCAGTCGCGCATTCGCGGCGTGACGCTGATGGCGCTTTCCAACAAGTTCGGCCCGATGCTGCAGACGACGGGCAACAAAAGCGAAATGAGCGTCGGTTATGCGACGATCTACGGCGACATGGCGGGCGGCTACAATCCGATCAAGGACGCCTACAAGATGACGGTTTTCGCGCTCTCACGCTGGCGCAACGGCAACATCCCCCGGCTGTCGCTGAACCCGGTGCCCTGCGTGATGCCCGAGAGCATCATCACCAAGCCGCCGAGCGCCGAGCTGCGGCCCGACCAGAAGGATTCGGACAGCCTGCCCGACTATCCCGAGCTCGACCCGATCCTCCAGGGCCTGATCGAAGATGAACTCGCGGTCGATGATCTGGTGGCGAGGGGCCACGACCGCGCGACGGTAAGCAAGATTGAGCGGTTGCTCTACATCGCCGAGTATAAGCGGAGACAGGCCCCGCCGGGGGTCAAGCTGGGGAAGCGCAATTTCGGGCG
>CBDUBW010000206.1:0-4131 GCA_965365485.1 uncultured Aquisediminimonas sp. | reverse complement strand
AGCGATTTGCGTCGTGCCACCTCGGAACGCGTGCTTTCGCAGATTTGCGCGAGAATGTCCGTCATCGATAGGCGATCCAGCAATCCAGCAGCGCTTTCGCCAATCCGCGGTCGATCGCCTCGGCTGCTTCTTCCACGCCATCCCTCCAATCGCGCGCTTCGCCTGCGACGATCAGCGCCCCCGCCGCGTTGAGAAGGACAGCGTCGCGATAGGCTCCGGCCTCACCGTTGAGCAGGCGGCGAAGCGCGGCGGCATTGTAAGTGGCCGATCCGCCACGCAGTGCCGTGAGCGGATGGCGGGGCAAACCGGCATTCTCCGGGGAAATTCGGTCGCGCTCACGGTGCAGCCGCAAGATGGTGCTTTCGCCGCTGATCGACAGTTCATCGAGCGGTTCGTCGCCCGCGACGAGCATCGCGTCTTTGGTGCCGAGAAGCACCAAAGCCTCCGCGTAGGTCGCGAGAAAATCAGGACGAGCGACGCCGATCAACTGGCGGGTGACACCGGCCGGATTGCACGCGGGCCCGGTAAGGTTGAATATCGTGCGTCGCGCAATCGATTTGCGGATTGGTGCCAGCCGCGCAAGCGCTGGATGGTGCTTTTGGGCGAAGAGGAAGGCGATGCCCAGATCGGCAAGCGTGGCTTCGGCAGTTGCGGAGGCCCGATCGAGATCAAGGCCGAGCGCCTCTAGCGTATCGGCGCCACCTGCTTGGGAAGATGCTGCACGGTTCCCGTGCTTTGCGACGGGAATTCCACACGCCGCGACCACAATGGCGACGGCGGTCGAGACGTTGAGACTATTGCTCATATCTCCCCCGGTCCCGCACACATCGATAGCGTCCGCGGGCGCCTTGACGGGGATCATTCGCGCCCGGATCGCACGCACGGCAGCGGCGATTTCGATCGCGGTTTCGTCGCGCAGCGACATCGTCAAAATAAAATCGCGCGCTGCCTCGTCGTTTATGGGGCC
The DNA here is from genome assembly GCA_965365485.1 of uncultured Aquisediminimonas sp. Classification (GTDB taxonomy): domain Bacteria; phylum Pseudomonadota; class Alphaproteobacteria; order Sphingomonadales; family Sphingomonadaceae; genus Aquisediminimonas. Next base: position 3,164 of record CBDUBW010000206.1, on the reverse strand, counting down.
GTCGAGAAGTGCGGCAAAGGCCTGGTCGGCATCGCTTTCGCTGAGCGGAGAAGCCGCATCGGGCAGCATCAGGCGCGAGCCGCAACCGGCAAGCCGGCCAGCGTCATGAAGTTGGCAAGGAGCGCATGGCCATGTTCGGTGGCGATGCTTTCCGGGTGAAATTGCACGCCGTGGATCGGCAATGTCTCGTGCCGAATACCCATGACGTGACCATCGTCGCTGCGGGCAGTCACGATCAATTGCTCGGGGATTTCATCTACGATCAGCGAATGATAGCGGGTTGCGATAAAAGGCGAGGGGAGCCCCGCGAAAACCCCCGATCGGTCGTGACTCACGGGCGACGTCTTGCCGTGCATCAACCCGCCGCGCACCACCTTGCCGCCGAAGTGCTGGCCGATCGCTTGATGGCCAAGGCACACGCCGAGCAGAGGCTTGGCTGCATCGGCGCAACCCGCGACGAGATCAAGGCTCACCCCCGCCTTGTCGGGAGTAGAGGGACCGGGAGAGATGAGGAAGGCGGAGGCCCCTGTCGACAACGCCTGCCCCGCCGATATCGCGTCATTGCGTACGACTTCGACTTCCGCGCCAAGCTCCATCAGATAATGGACGAGGTTGAAGGTGAAGCTGTCGTAATTATCGATGACGAGGATCATTGCCGCGCGCTTAGCCGGGTTGATTGCGAAACGGAACATCGTTGCTAAAGACCGCACCGATAGGGAGACTTGCATGGCGCGCGCGTTTATTTTTCCGGGGCAGGGAAGCCAGGCAGTGGGCATAGGGTCCGCGCTGGCGGAGGCGAGCGGTGCCGCGCGCGAAGTCTTTCAGGAAGTTGACGATGCGCTGGGCGAGAGGCTGTCCCAGATAATGGCGCAAGGTCCAGAGGATGCGCTGACGCTGACGAGGAACGCCCAGCCTGCGATCATGGCCAATGCCATTGCGACCCTACGGGTACTCGAGCGTGAGGGCGGCATTCGATTGGTCGACAAGGCTGATTTCGTCGCGGGCCATTCGCTCGGCGAATATACGGCGCTTTGCGCGGCCGGCGCGATCGATTTGCGGACCACGGCGCATTTGCTGCGGTTGCGCGGCGAAGCGATGCAGGCGGCTGTCCCGGTGGGCGAGGGGGCTATGGCTGTCCTGCTCGGACTGGATTTCGAGGCAGTCGCCGAGGTCGCGGCGGACGCGGCGGAGCGGGATGTATGCCAGGCGGCGAACGACAATGGCGGCGGACAGGTGGTCATCTCGGGCCATGCTGCTGCTATCGAACGGGCGATGGCGCTTGCCAAGGAACGCGGCGCCAAGCGCGCGCTGCAGCTGGCCGTCTCCGCTCCCTTCCATTGCGCGCTGATGGAGCCCGCGGCGCGTGCTATGGAAAGGGCGCTCGGCGAAACGCGTGTCGAGGCACCGCTTGTTCCGCTTTATGCGAATGTCAGCGCGGCGCCCGTCAGCGATCCGGAAATGATCAAGGCAGCGCTCGTCGAACAGGTCACCGGAACGGTGCGCTGGCGTGAAAGTGTCGAGGCGATGTGGGCCGTGGGGGTGACCGACTTTGTGGAATTCGGCGGCAAGGTTCTGGCGCCGATGGTTAAGCGGATCGCACCCGACGCGACAGTGACAAGCGTGGTGACGATGGACGATGTTGAAAATTTGGCGGGGGCGCTGTGATGTTCGACCTCACAGGGATGACCGCGCTTGTCACCGGCGCGTCCGGCGGTATTGGCTCGGCGGTGGCGAAAGCATTGGCCGGACAGGGAGCCCGCGTCGCGCTGTCCGGTACGCGAGAGCAGGCGCTGGTCGACGTGGCTCGGGAGATTGGCGGCGAGTGTCCCATTCTTCCCTGCAATCTCGGCGATGCGACAGCGGTCGAGGCGTTGATGCCCTCTGCGCTGGACGCGCTTTGCGGCAAGCTCGATATTCTCGTCAACAATGCGGGGGTCACGCGCGACGGGCTGATCCTGCGAATGAAGGACGAAGATTGGGCCGATGTCATCCGGATCAATCTAGAGGCGGCTTTCAGGCTATGCCGGGCCGCGGCGAAACCGATGATGAAGGCTCGGTTCGGGCGGATCGTGACTATCACCAGCGTCGTCGGCACGACAGGTAATCCCGGCCAGACCAACTACGCCGCGTCCAAGGGTGGATTGACCGCGATGTCGAAGGCGCTGGCCCAGGAATTGGCGAGCCGCAACATCACCGTTAATTGCGTGGCGCCGGGTTTCATCACATCGCCGATGACCGATGCCTTGCCTGACTTGCAAAAGGACGCGCTGACCGCGCGCATCCCTGTAGGCGCGTTTGGCCATGGCAGCGATATCGGGGCCGGGGTGGTTTACCTTTCGAGCCGCGAAGCAGGCTATGTCACCGGCCAAACCCTACACATCAACGGCGGGATGGCGATGATCTGACGCACGATCCGTCCCCCCTTGCCAGCCTTCGCGCCCCCCATTAGGGCGTTCCTTCAATATTGCCGTCACATGAACGAAGAGGGCTCCCGGATGAGTGACACTGCCGAACGCGTGAAGAAAATTGTCGTGGAGCATCTCGGCGTCGAGGCCGACAAGGTGACGACCGAAGCCAGCTTCATCGACGATCTGGGCGCGGACAGCCTCGATATCGTCGAGCTCGTGATGGCGTTCGAGGAAGAATTCGGCGTCGAAATCCCCGATGATGCGGCGGAGAAAATCTCGACCGTGGCCGACGCGATCGCCTTCATCGAAACCAACAAGGGCTGAGGCCCCCACGCCCATGCGCCGCGTTGTCGTTACCGGCCTCGGGCTGGTCACCCCGCTCGGCGGCGATGTCGAAACCAGCTGGGCGAACCTGATCGCGGGCAAATCGGGCGCAGGCCCGATCACCCGCTTCGACGCGTCTGACCAGAAATGCACCATCGCGTGCGAGGTCAAGCCCGCCGATCACGCCTGGGGCTTCGACCCCGGCAAGCGCGTCGATCACAAGGTCCAGCGCCAGGTCGATCCCTTCATCGTCTTCGGCATAGACGCCGCGGGCCAGGCGCTCGAGGATGCCGGCCTCACCGAAATGACCGAGGCCGAACGCTTCCGCGCCGGCTGCTCGATCGGCAGCGGCATCGGCGGCCTGCCGGGCATCGAGAGCGAAAGCCTCGTCCTCCATGAAAAGGGCCCCGGCCGCGTCTCCCCGCACTTCGT
>CBDUBW010000205.1:0-4168 GCA_965365485.1 uncultured Aquisediminimonas sp. | reverse complement strand
TGCTGTTCTTCTCGACATTGGGCAAAGTTTACCGAATGAAAGTCTGGCGGCTGCCAGAGGGCGGGCCCAATACGCGCGGACGACCGATGATCAACATGCTGCCGCTCGCGCCTGGCGAGACGATCTCCACGGTGCTGCCACTGCCGGAGGACGAGGGCGAGTGGAGCAAGCTCCACGTTATGTTCGCGACCGCAAAGGGCACGGTGCGCCGCAACAGCATGGATGCCTTCACCAACATCCCGACGAACGGCAAGATCGCGATGCGTTTCGACGACGAGAGCGAGGATCGCCTGATCGGTGTCGCGCTGCTCACCGAGGAGGACGACGTCCTGCTCGCGACGCGGCAGGGCAAGGTTATCCGCTTCCGGGGTGATGACGTCCGCGAATTTCAGTCGCGCACCTCGACAGGTGTGCGCGGCATGACCTTGCGCAACGGCGACGAGGTAATTTCGCTTTCCATCCTCCACCGCGTCGGCACCACGCAGGAGGAGCGCGAGGCCTATCTGCGCGCGGCGCCGTGGAAGGAGAATGACAACGAGCCGACGCTCTCGGTCGATCGCATGGCCGAGATGGCGGAAAGGGAGCAGTTCATCCTGACGGTTTGTGCGAACGGCTTCGGAAAGCGATCATCGGCCTACGAGTATCGCCGCACCGGTCGCGGCGGACAGGGCATTACCAATATCGACAATCTTGGCCGCAACGGCCCGGTCGTGGCGAGTTTCCCCGTCGCGCAGGGGCAGCAACTGATGCTCGTCACCGATCAGGCCAAGACCATTCGCATGACCGTCGGCGATATGCGCGTGATCGGCCGCAATACTGCGGGCGTGAAGCTATTTGCGGTGGCGGATGACGAGCATATCGTCAGCGCCGCGCGTATCGAAACGAGTGAGGACGAAGGCGAGGTGATCGACGAGACCCCGGCCGAGATCTCACCAGATGACGGTGCGAGCACGGGCGAGGAGGAACTTGGCAAGCCCGAGGCTTGATTAGCAGCGCCAGAACGTTCTCCGGAGGTGCGACTTGGAGGGCGCTGACTAGGCGTCGGGAAAGTTGGGGAGCCTCCGCTCGCTCATCGCGGCAACACCTTCATCACGCTCGGGGCTCGCAAATTCGACCTGCTGGATCGCTTTTTCACGCGCGTTGACGCGGGTGATCTCGTCGGCGAGCCCGTCGCGCAACGTCTCCCGCAAGGCCTGAACCGACTTAGGGGCGGAAACCGCAATCTCTTCGGCGAGGGCGAAGGCGCTCTCCAGCACCTGATCCTGCGTAACGAGGCTGTCCACTAGGCCTAGCTTGAGCGCTTCTTCACCGCCGATGCGCCGCCCGGTGTAAAACAGCAAAGTCGCCGCCTGATGACCGATCAGCCGTGGCAGGGTCACGCTCAACCCGAAGCCGGGGTGAATGCCGAGCCGCGTGAAATTGGCCGAGAAGCGCGTCTCGGGCGCGGCGATGCGAAAGTCGCACGCAACGGCCAGCCCCAGTCCGGCACCTATTGCGGCACCATCGACGGCGGCGACGATCGGCTTCTTCGTCCGATAGAGGCGCATGACCTGTTCGTAGAAAGGGCCGTTATCGAAATCGCGCGTAAGATCGGCCCCGGCGCAGTACACCCTGCCCTCGCTCGACAGCACGACGGCTCGGCAGGCTTTGTCTGCATCGCCCGCGTCGAGCGCATCGGCAATGTCGCGCGTCAGATCGGTATCGAGATGGTTGTTCGGCGGTTTGGCGAAGCATAGGTGCAGCACCTTGCCGCGCATTTCCTTGGTCAGACTGTGGCTCATGCGGTCTCCAAATTCTCGTCGCGGCGCGTGATCAGCAATTACATGACGGGGTCACCATCCGGCTCAGCACGGCCGAAGAAAACAGTTCCCCGATCACCGCCCAAGCCAGCGGGACATAAAGCGGCGCGCGCGGTGGCGCCAGTGCCGCATCGTTCAGAAACTGCGACACGCCTTAAGCATTTGGAAACTTCCGCGATCTAGAGCCGCTGGTGTTGGATCGGGAGGTTTTCCGACCCGACCGGGTAGTTGAACAACGCTTTTCCAACAGGAGACCAGTGATGAATTTCGTTCGCAAGATGATGAAGAACTCCAAGGGCGCGACCGCCATCGAATATGGCCTGATCGCTGCTCTGATCGCCGTTGCCGCCGTCACCGCGATGGGCAGCCTCGGCAACAAGATTTCGACGACGTTCAACAACGTCAGCACGAACATGAAGACTTCGTAAGCGCTGAATTCAGCTCTTACGGCTTTGGATGGGGCGGCGGGACTTCGGTTCCGCCGCCCTTTTTTTTGTCTTAGTAAACTATGAGCTTGTAACGTTCGCCGGCGCGCACGGTTTCGCCGGCATTCAACGCATTGAGCGTGCGAAAGCGCGCTTCACGATCTGATGGATAGGCCATGCGCGCCGATAGCGAAGCGACGCTATCACCGGGTCTGGCGACGATCACATCGACCCGGCGCGGCTTGATCGCCGCGGCTTCGGCGGCTGTCAGCCTGCGCATGCTGTCGAAAAGCGGATCGAAGGTTCCCGCTCTTCCAACCGGCGTGATGGCCAGAAAATGAAACGCCGAGTCAGGCCCAAATTGATAGGCGAACACGGTGACGTCGACCGTCCCCGACTGGGTATTTGCGCGCGAGCTGGAATAAGCGGAGCGCAAGCCATTGATCTGGGACGTTTGAACCCGGCCAGCGCTCACCCCCAAAGCGCGGAACACGCCACCAATATAGCTTTGCAAGTCGCCGTCGAAGCGGGCGCCGGTAAATTGTGCCTGGCCGCCACTCCCGTTGATCACCACAGCCTGCGCGGTGTTGACCATCGAGAAGCCAGGGGGGGCCGTGAATGCGAGCCTGAGTTCGGGGTGCCTGAAATTGCGGCCATCAACCACGCCCTGACTGGGATCGTCGTCATAGATCATCCCATCGATGGCGTTGAGAAATGCATCACGATTGCGATTGCGGGCTTCTGCGGGCGTCGCGCGCGCACGTTGCGCGGCGCGGGCCACGCGGCTCGCCGGATCGGGATGGGTACTCTCCCGCACCGGTTGCGCCTTGCCGCCCGTAAGCCGCATTTCGAGCTGCGTCTGCTGCGCGAGCGACGCCAGCATCGTCGAAGAGGCCATCGGATCATATCCCGCCCTGGCCAGATAGGAGACGCCCAGATCGTCGGCCTGATACTCCTGCGATCGCGAGAAGCTCAGCACGAAATTCTGAGCGACCGCGCCGCCGAGTTGCTGGCCTAGCCGCGCTCCCGCATCGCCGCCGACCGCCCCGCCAAGCACACCTGCCAGGACAGCGCCGATCGATCCGATCGTAGACCGGCGACTGCGCTGCTGCGAATGCCGCGCCGCGACATGCCCGATCTCATGCCCCATGACCGAAGCAAGTTCGGCCTCGTCGTTCATCAGTGCGAGCAGTTGCCGGGTGACGTAGACATAGCCGCCAGGGACGGCGAAGGCGTTATTCACGTTCGAGTTGAGCAACGTGATCGTGAAATCATTTTGCGAATTCGACAGGCCGGATTCGACCGCGATCCGCTTGCCGACACGCGTCACATAGGCCGCTTGGGGCCCTTGGAATGCTCCGCCGAATTCGGCCACCAGCTGAGGGTGCGCTTGCGATCCGGTCGCGCGATCCTTCGCACTGATCGCTTGCGGCGCGGGCAGTTGAGCAGGCTTCTTGGCCCCTACCGCAAGTAGGGCAGCAGCAATCAAAAGCGCGTTTCTCATTGGCCGAACTCCCGCAATACAAGGCGAATCGAGCTTAAGTCAGAGCTTGCCCATCGCAAGAAATTTCCGCCGTCGATCGGCGCGCAGAGCAGCGGCATCGAGGCCCGCAAGCTCATCAAGCGAAGCAGAAATGCACTTCCTCAGAGTTGCAATCGCCTCGGCTGGATCGCGATGGGCCCCGCCCAGCGGCTCGGGCACGAGCATGTCGATAATGCCGAGCCGCTCGAGATCGGCGGACGTGATTCGCATCGCCTCGGCGGCATCGGCCGCCTTGTCGGGCGAGCGCCACAGGATCGAAGCGCATCCTTCTGGCGAGATCACCGAATAGATTGCGTGTTCGAACATCAGCACGCGATTGCCCGCCGCGAGCGCGACCGCCCCGCCCGATCCACCTTCGCCGACGATCGCGGCGACCATCGGTACGCCGAGATTGAGCGCAG
>CBDUBW010000204.1:0-4200 GCA_965365485.1 uncultured Aquisediminimonas sp. | reverse complement strand
GCGCAGCGAACAAAGGACGATTCAGCGCCTGCGCGCGTATATCCCACAGGGCTATGTCAAGCCCCGAGATTGCAAACATCGCAATGCCATATCGTCCAAAGAGATGGAGCTTCTTCTGAATAAGGCCCGTGGTGCCCTCCGGATCGCCGGCATCGCAACCGATAGCCAGCGGAATGACCATGTCGCGCAAGGCCGCGCTGACGGCCGCTCTGCATCCATAGGCGAAGCATTCTCCCCATCCAATCAGCCCGCCAGCCGTCCGAACACGCAGGTAGATGCACTCGAGACGTTGCCAACGGTCGCTTGCGGCACCGTAGTCTTCCCCCCCGTCCGCGAACGGAATGTCGAGCTCGAACACATCGATCGCGGAAATTCTCATCGCGGGATCTGCGGGCGCGGCCTCGCGGCCAAACCGATTGGCAATGGAACCAATGCTTGTTTTCATGGGCGATCGAACTTGCCGTTACTGGACTAACCTCGGCTTGCGAGCTCACGCGCTACGGGGTTGCGGCGAGCTTTGGAAGCGCGCCTAGAACTTCGATCTCACTATGTGAGTGGACCCGCAGGCAGCCGCTGGTCGGGGAAAAGCTTCCGTGCTTTGTATGGCCTTTCGCCGCGCATAGGCCTCGTTGCTGTGGAGGCCATCAGGCCGCAAGTATCGCGCGCCTAGCAAAGGGATGTCAGAATGCCGAACAGACTCATAGTGAATATCGCGGCGCTGGCGTTGGTTGCTCCGGCCAATGCACTCGCGTCTCCCGGCACTTTTACGGAGCGGCTCGAGGTAGTCCAAGAATTCGACGGTCGCGTCATCGGCCCCAAGGACGGCGCTCGGGTCGGCGTGCGCTCCGGCTTTGAAACGGGCCAGGTGATCAAGGTGGGCGATGTCACCTACATGTTCGTCAACGAAATGTACGATCGTCCTCATCAAGAACTGCGGGTGTCGCTGTGGAAAAGCACCGACGGCTCTTCCTTCACCCGTGTGGACACGCTCAAGGAATCTATCCCGGGTCGATCGCTGCGCAATTTCAAGAACGAAGTTTGGGTCACGGCGATAATTTTCGACAAGCCGTCCAATCGCTGGAACATGTTCTATGTGGCCTACCAGGCTGGCAAGGACGCTATCGGCGAATTGCACGCCGATTACAACGGTCGCGTCTTCCGGTCGGTTTCGGCGAAGGAAGGCATGGCCGGCATCGAGGGTCCTTATATCGACGTCGATGTTGTTCTGGGGCCCGATCCAAATGCGCAACCCTGGGAAGGCAATCAGTCGGTCGGGTGTTTCCATCCTTATGCTGCGAACGGCAGATGGTATGCGTTCTATTGCAGCCACTGGCACGATCCCTTCAAAGCGGAATGGCCGCTCGGTGTCGCGGTCGCGGATGATTTGTTTGGTCCTTGGCGACGCGCCTACGGACTAAGTCCAAGCACGATCACCGACCGTTTCGGGGAAAACCCCATCGTGTCCCGCTTGAAAAATGGTAAGTATCTTGCCGTTTTCGACGTGGCGTTTGGCCTGAAATTCGATGCCGCTCAAGATCGGGACTCTATTGGCTACAGCGTGTCGGAGGATGGGGTCAACTGGCCGCTCTTCAAACCGCTCGATGTACAGCCCAAGGACAAGTGGTCGCGGCAGCTGCGAACGCCGCTGGGAATGATCGAAGAGGATGACGGCACTTTTTCCCTATACTACACCGCGCAGGAGAAAGACGTTGCTTTTTGGTCAGTAGACCGGGTAAAAGTCGCGCTCCATTTGGATCAATAACCGACCGCCAGCCCCCGGTTATAGTTGCCATTCGGGCGTCAGCGCATGTCTCGCGGTCCGGGCGAAATAGGTCAAGCTCCGATTATGGACGCTATGTCGATCATATACATCTGCCTTAGGCCGCTGTGGGCAGAATCGAAGAAGACACGACGTCCTTGTTGATCGCAGCGAGGGTGCAGGTCGCAGCGCCATTCGCCATCGAATTGAGGCGGGCTCGGGAAACGGCCGAGTATCACTTTCCGACGGGTAGGGACGTGATACAGATAAAGTGTCTGCAGGCGCTGGTCGCCCAAGGGGTAGGTGTCGTTGACGATCCATTCTTGGTCGGTGCCGGGAACATATGTGTTGTGCCCGTTGTGAGGCATGGCGACTTCGTCGATGGGCTCAGCGGAGCCCTCGCGGTCGCGGAACAAGTAGAAACCTTGCCCGCTCGTTTTGGTAACTTTGGCGAAAGCTGCAATAGTCATCGGGTCCTTCCAATCGAAGTGGGAAAAATACCCGCTGTCGTTCAGAAGGAAGCGCCGCCCGCCGTCTAGATCGGCGGTAAGCGCATGCGTTGCGAAGGCGTTAGAGCGATCGAAGAAGCCCGGGTCACCCGAAGTGCCGGTCAGCAGCTCGTCGCGCCAACGGTGCAGAAAGATGAAGCGGGAGCCCGAAGGATCGACGAGCAGGTGGTTGACCCAATGCCAGCCGGGCGGACCGCCCTCCCCGACATCGTTGGCTAGATCCTTCAAGGAAACGACCAGTTGTCGCGCGCCAGTACTCAGGTCGAGACGCCAGACGCCTTCGTCGGCTGGTGCGCGTGGTAGTTGAGTGGGAATGTCCTTCAGTGCGTAACCATAGCCTGGCCGAAGAATCTGCAACCGAAAGAAATCGAGCGTCAACGCCTCACGGCCGTCCGGAGTGAGCGTGTAGATCGGATAGGGCAGGGTTTTGGTTTTCTCGGTATCGACGTCATACGTTCGCGCGACCAGCCGGTTACCTTCTCTATCGTTCCAAATCGCGATGCGTCGCTCGCCGGGAAACCACTGCAACATGGAGCCTTGTTGCCATGACCAAGCCGTGCTGCTTCCGATTGGACGCCACTGATTGTTCTCTTTCAGGTCGATCAATCCGATCTCGAGCCGGTCATCAGGCCGTGGAGAGCGGAAGATCGGCGGGACCCGTGCGCCTAGCGCGTAGCGCCCACTAAAGTCGATTTGGCGCTTGTCGTAGTAGCCGAACCAATGTTGGTCCGGCGCTTGCGTGATCGCCACTACCGGCTGATGGGCCTCGATTATTTCCAGCGATTTATCCGCGGGTGAGGATAGCAACCCCGAGCGCGTGCATCCTGCGACGAGCGTAAGCGATGCTGCGGTCGCCATCAAGGTTCGGCGGTTGAAAGAGCCAGGCCGGTTCGAGTGCGTTTCGTCTGTCATCGCAAACTCTCCATGTATCTCGGCCTTAACTCGCATCGCAGGCACTCGGATGCTGACCGCGGTGCCGAGTGTTTGTCACCACATCTCAATCTTGGTGCGACATCGTTAATCTGACACCTCGGACATCCGGGAAAGTTTCGGCACCTTTCTCCGCGCCGAACAGGCGCAATTGCGCAAGACCTTGCTCCAAAGTGAGCGAGCCTAGCTCGATTTCCGTCCAACGTTCCGCAAACGTCGGACTGGCGGGGAATTGGCTCGGCAACCGGGCGCCCTTCAGCGGCTGCGTTTCAATCATCCTGCCAATGACTTCTTTACTTCCAACGGCAACGCCCAGCTTAGAGGGTACGCGGTCCTTGTCGGCGGCGAGCACGAGGGAGATTCTGTAAGTTCCACCTCGGCTGACATCGATCGGCCATTCTGCGAAGGATCCCGGGTCGCTCCAGCCGGTGATGTAAGTCAGCGAGTGCAATTCTTCACCGGCATAGCGAATACCCGGTCCCGATAGCCGGGCTTCATGCGCCCAGAGAGTGACGACCCGTTCCTCTGGGTGGCCCAGCTCGATTGCGGTGGCGAGCCGGCCTTCAGCAGGCAGGCTGGCGAACCACTTCAAATATTTGCCTGCTAGGTGCGTGACAAGCGCAGGGCGTGACCCGGCCAAATCGCGGCCTTGGCCAGGATCGGAAGCGATGTCGAACAGCTGCCATCCGCGGCCTTCATTGATTGCCAGCCACTTGCCAAGCCGCACGGCACCAGGAAACGCAGTGAAATCTGTCTTTCCGGAGTACTGCGAGAATAGATATCTGCGCGATATCTTCCTGATCCCGCGGAGGGTATCGACTAGCGAAATGCCATCAGTCTGCGAATGCGAGATTCCCGCGAGCTCCAGGATAGTCGGCATAACGTCAATATGGGCTGTCGGCGCATCGATCCGGCGCCCACCTTTGATCCCAGGTCCGGCGAAAAAGGCCGGAACGCGTGTCCCGCCCTCGCTCACGTCCGTTTTGATGCCTTTCAGCACAC
>CBDUBW010000203.1:0-4243 GCA_965365485.1 uncultured Aquisediminimonas sp. | reverse complement strand
AAAATAAAATGGCGGCCGGTGTTGTCACCGGCCGCCACTATGTCGGTTTGTCGCGTCCTGCGTGCCGAAGCACGACTTGAGCGGAAAAACCGGACATGTTCGCCCGTCTTCTGCCTGGGGGGCAAGCCGACGGACCGGATGCCTTTCCAAGAGATCCGCGATCCTCTTCGACCCGAAGGTTTCGAAGTTCCGCGCCATTCTCGTCGGGCATCCTACCGATGTCGTCTTCGCGTTCACTTACGATCCCGCGCCGCGTTTCACCGGCATGTTGCCTTGAGGAGCTTTCCGACGTCGCCGTCAGAGCCTTCCCCAGGCCACATCCGAAAGCTCTCATGCAACCACGAGTCGCACCAGCGGATTCACCCCTCTCAGCCCTGTGGGTAACGGGGATATCGGGACTCAATTCCCTCGCGTCGCGCCCATCTGTTTGGCATAGCCTGCCTGCACCATCGCCGCCATGCGATCGAACAGCGCATCGGGATCGGAGCGGCGAAGCAACCCAGTCTGCAACTCTGCCCCGGTCGCGAGGATAAGCTCGCGCTTGCCTTCGCGCACTGCCGCCAGAATCGCCTCTGCCGCCTCCTCGACCGGCATGCCGGCGTCGATGACGGCGTCACTTTCGCCGCGGGTCGAACCATCCGAGGTCAAAGCGTTGCGCGAGACATTGGTGCGGATCGAACCCGGCGCCACGACGAGCACTTCGATGCCGAGATGCGCAGTCTCGGCGCGTACGGCATCGTGATAGCCGATCAGCCCCCACTTCGCGGCGCTATAGCCGCTGCGCAAGGGGACGCCCGCTAACCCCGCGACGCTCGAGATGGCAACGATCCGCCCGCCCCCCGCGGCGACCAGCTTGGGCAGCATCGCCTGGGTGAGCGCGATCGGCCCGAGCAGATCGACGGCAATGATGCGCTCGTAGACCGAGAATTCGGTTTCGATCGCGAGCGAACGCTGCGAGATGCCGGCATTATTCACGAGCGCATCGATCCGCCCCGCCCAGCCCCACGCCTGCTCGACGATACCTGGAATGACGGCATAATCGGTGGCTTCGAACGGAAGCACATAGCAGCGTTCAGGCGCGGCCGCGGCCACGGCTTCGAGCGCGGCGACGTTGCGGCCCGAAAGGATGAGCTTGGAACCTGCGTTCAACAGCGCGCGCGCCAGTCCTTCGCCAATTCCGGACGAAGCGCCCGTAATCCACCAGCATTGTCCGTCCATCGCCTAACCTCTGTTATTATAAGGGCTTAGCCGTAGCTGAAATTGCCGGCGACGGGAACAATAGGTTGCGTTCAGCAATTCTCTTGCAACCGGGCGCATTTCCGCGCAGCTTCCCTAGTGGAGAGGGGAAAATCCCATATGACCGATACTTCCGCACAAGAGGCGGGCCGGCCTTCGATGCTTTTGGCATTGAGCGAGTTGCCCCGTGCCCTGCTCGAACTCGGCAGCCTGCCCTGGGCAGCGCCATTGCTCGCCACGGCACCTTCGGGCGACGGCCATCCAGTTCTCGTCTTGCCTGGCTTTGCGACCAGTGACGTTTCAACGCGGCTGCTGCGCCGTTTCCTGAACAGCAAGAATTACGACACGCGTGAATGGACGCTCGGCCGCAACCTGGGGCCGCGTGCGATCGGGCATGACGGCGAAAAGCTGATCGCAGTGCTCGAGAAGATCCACGCCGAATGCGGCCAGAAAGTCTCGCTCGTCGGCTGGAGCTTGGGCGGGTTGATGGCAAAGATGCTCGGTGGTCAGCGCCCTGATCTCGTCCGCCAGATCATTACGCTCGGTTCACCACTTTCAGGCAGCCCCAAATCGACGACCGTCTGGCGGCTTTACGAAGGGCTGACCGGTGATCGCGTCGATGGTGCCAACGCCAAGCGCCATATGGATGCGGCGGCGGACGCCCCGCTCATGCCCTCAACCGCGATCTACACCAAGGGCGATGGCATTGTTCCGTGGCGTAATTGCATGATGGCTAAGCACGATCTGACCGACAATATCGAGGTTTACGGCAGCCATTGCGGTCTGGGCGTCAATCCGGTGGTGCTCTACGCCGTTGCCGATCGGCTCGCGCAGCCCGAAGGCAGTTGGAAGCCGTTCGACCGGTCCGGATTGCGGACGCTGGTCTACCCTTCTTCGGGGCACGTTCACTAACGCGTCGACACGATCTCCTCGCGCGCGTCAAAGGCGAGGAATTTGTCGCGAACCATCTGCGGAATCGGCCTCGGCCGATGCGTGGCGAGATCGACATGGACTTGCACCGTGCTGATCGCGGCGCGGATATCGTCGGCATCGGCACCATGGATTTCGATGAGCTGCGTCATGCTGCTGGTGCCGAAGCGCTCGGTGCGGGCCCAGAGATCGATACGCTCGTCGGGATCGATCGGTTTCCTGAAATCGACGTTCGCGTTGGCGACATGAAACTGCATCTCGGAGACGTCGCTGCGGAACCCCACCGCGCGCCAATATTCGGTGATGCCGAGATCGGCATAATCAAGATAGCGAGCGTTGAAGACGACGCCCTGCGGATCGACTTCGGACCAGCGCACGCGGATGGTGTGGCGGAAGCGAAAGCCTTCGGGCATCAGCGGGTCTCACCGCGCCACGCGAGCGAGCGCGTGTTCAGCCGCGCCAAATCTTCGCTCCCATCCAAAACCGCCTCCGCCAGTGCCACCGCGCTTGCCAGCACGGCATCGCTCGCATGGCGGAAGGCGGGGCGCTTGTCGATGCAATCGGCCCAGCGGCCGTCGCAAGCATTGTCGAGAAAGACGCGCATGAAGCAGTGATCGGCGCTGATCGGCCAACCGCGTGCCTGCGCGAGCGGCGGCAGGATGGTTCGGGTGAGGTCGAGCCAGCGCCGCTCGACGTCCATGCGCGTCATTGCAGCGGGTCGTCGCGGCACCCGGCGTAAAAGATCAAATTGCGCCGCTTTGCTGTCGCGCTGGCGGCGACCTCGTCGAGCACGATGGCGTGGCTCGCCAGTGCCTTCTTTCCTTGAGGGCGCGGATAATCGGTCGAGAGCAGATGGATTGCGCCGCCTGTCTCGATCCCGTGCGCGGTGGTGTAGATCAAAGCACTATCGGCCTCGGCAGCGCGACCGCGAAAGGCGGACAGGGCAGCGCGATACTCGGCAAGATCGGCGGCGACGAGCATCTCGGTCTGAAATCCGGCAAGGCGCAACGCCCGCGAAACGCGAATGGCATCGAACGCCGCGCCCGGCAGCGGGTCGAGACGACTCGCGATCCGATACTCGCCCATCGTGATGACGAGTGCGACGCGGCGCTCGCCACGCTCGGGTTTGGCCAGTGACCAGTCCGTTTCTTTCGCAACGGGAAGCTGCGGCGTCTGGAACTGCGCGCTCAAATCCTGCGTAGCTGCTTTTAACTCCGCGAGCCCTGCGGGCAGCGCGAGATCGTCGCGACGCAGCACCTCGATCAGCGCGCTGGCGAAAGGATTGCCGCCGAACGCGTCCTGATCCATTGCCTGCTTGCCCGGAGCAACCGCAGTCACGATCATCGGCGCGGGGGCCGCAGCGAGCGGGCTTGCGACGAGCGCGATCGCAAACGCCTCAGCCAGCCTTCGCCGCACCCGAATTGACCCCCATCGAGTGCAGATATTTGCGCACGTTGCGCCCCGCTTGGCGAAGCCGATGCTCATTCTCGACCATCGCGATGCGGACGAAGCCTTCGCCTTCCTCGCCATAGCCGACGCCCGCCGCCACCGCGACGCCGGCATGGGTAAGCAACTGCTTCGAAAATTCGAGGCTGCCGAGATGCGCGAGCGCCGGGGGCAGAGGCGCCCAGGCGAACATGCTCGCCTTGGGGCTGGGAATGTCCCACCCTGCGCGGCCGAAGCTTTCGACAAGCACGTCGCGGCGCTTCTGGTAAAGCGCACGGTTGGCCTCGACGATCTCCTGCGGCCCGTTGATCGCGGCGACCGCGGCGGCCTGGATCGGGGTGAAGGCGCCGTAATCGAGATAGCTTTTCACCCGCGTCAACGCGCCGATCAACGTCCTGTTGCCGACCGCGAAGCCGATCCTCCAGCCCGCCATCGAATAGGTCTTGGACATCGAGGTGAACTCGACCGCGACGTCCTTGGCCCCTGGAACTTGCAGGATCGAAGGCGTCGGATTGCCGTCATAATAGAGCTCGGAATAAGCAAGATCAGACAGCACCCAGATGCTGTTGGCTTTGGCGAACGCGACCAGCCGTTCGTAAAAGGCGAGATCGACCGTCTCCGCCGTCGGGTT
>CBDUBW010000202.1:0-4280 GCA_965365485.1 uncultured Aquisediminimonas sp. | reverse complement strand
CGGTCGCGCAACGCCTGCGCGTCGACAGGTTGCGCGAAGCTGACGCGCATCGATTGGCCGCCGGTAAAGTCGGCACCCCAATTGAGCCCGCGCACCGCGACCAGCGCCACCGAGCCGACCAGCAAGAAAATCGAGACCGCGAGCGCCCACCAGCGCCAGCGCAGAAAGCCGATATTGGTGTTGTCAGGGACGAACTTGATCGGGCGCATGGCGGCCTGTCCTCAAATATTCAGCGTTTTGGGGCGGTTGCGCTCGAGATATTGCGAAACCAGCAATCGGGTGAAGGTTACGCCGGTAAACACCGAAGTGACGATCCCGATCGCGAGCACGACCGCGAAGCCACGGATCGGGCCCGAGCCGAACCAGAACATGATCACCGCTGAAATGACGTTGGTGATATTGGCATCGAAAATCGCGCGGCTCGCTTCCTTGTAGCCGAACTCGACCGCCTGGATGGTCTGGCGGCCGCGCATCACTTCCTCGCGGATGCGTTCGTTGATGAGCACATTGGCATCGACCGCCGCGCCGATGGTCAGCACGAACCCGGCGATGCCCGGCAGCGTCAGCGTCGCGTTGAACAGTGCCATGATCCCGAGCACCAGCAGACCGTTCACGATCAGCGCCAGCGTCGTGTAGATGCCGAAGCGCACATAGGTCAGGATCATGAACGCCATCAGCGCAAGCGTCGCGACGATGCCGGCAGTGATGCCCCTTTCGATCGACTCCCTGCCAAGATCAGGCCCCACCGAACGCTCGTCGACCACCTTCAACGCGACCGGCAATTTGCCCGATCGCAGCGAAACCGCGAGTTCATTGGCACTCTCGACAGTGAAATTGCCAGAAATTTGGGCCTGCCCGCCCAGGATCGGCTCGTTGATGTTCGGCGCGGAAATCACCGAATTATCGAGAATGATCGCGAACGGCTTGCCGACATTGTCCTGCGTCGTGCGCGCAAAACGCCGTCCACCCTGCCCGTCGAAGCGGATGTTGACGATCGGCGCATTGGTCTGCTGATCGAATCCCTGGCTGGCGTCGATCAGCTGATCGCCCGAAACCATGACACGGCGCTGCACCGCGATCACCTTCGCCCCACCCGGATCGTCGGGATATGGCAAGACCTGGCTGCCCGGAGGCGCCGACCCCTGCGCGACCAGCGCCGGATCGGCGGTCAGATCGACCAGCTTGAATTCGAGCTTGGCCGTCTTGCCGAGCAGCGACTTGAGCTTTTCGGGATCCTGCAAACCCGGCACCTGGATCTGGATGCGATTGGTGCCCTGCCGCGCGACCGAAACTTCCCTCGTGCCATCGGGATCGATGCGCCGCGAAACGACGGTTCGCGCCGTTTCCATCGCCTTGTCGATCTCTTCGGCAAGCCCCGCCTCGGTGGGAGTCATCACCACGCGGTTGCTGTCGCGCACCGCGACGTTCCAATCGCGCTGGCCGGTCACGCCGATCCCCTGCGTCAACGTCCGCGCGCGTTCGAGCGCGGCGTCGACTTGGCGCACGTCGCGGACGAAAAAGCTCAGCACGCCACCGGCGGTCGAAATGTCGCCGATCTCGATGCGCGGATCGCTGCGCCGCATCTCGGTGCGGACGGCTTCCTCCATCCGCTCGAAGCGCTGCTTGGCGACGTCGGCAGTGTCGGCCTCGAGCAGCAGTTCCGAGCCTCCCGCCAGATCGAGCCCAAGATTGATCTTGGTGGCGGCGAAGCGCGCGGGAAGGTGCTGCGTAAGCGAAGGCGGCAGGATCGATGGCAGCGCCATCGCCATCCCGGTGATGATCGCGATGATCGTCAGCCAGACCTTCCAGCGGGGAAATTCGAGCATCTAGTCGTTCGCCGCTTTGCCGCCGCCAAGCGGAGTGACATCGGTCAGCGTGCCTTTGACAGCCTTGACGCGAACGCCGCTCGCAATCTCGACTTCGACCGTCTCGTTATCGACCTTGGTGACCTTGCCCATCAGCCCGCCGCCGGTAACCACGCTATCACCCTTCTTGACCGCATCGATCATCGCCCGATGAGCGGCCGCACGGCGTTGCTGCGGACGGATCAGCAGGAAGTAGAAGATCACGAAGATGAGAAGCAGCGGCACCATCTGCACGAAGAAGCCGCCCGCGCCGGCGGGTGCGCCGCCTGCGGCTTGGGCGAATGCGGGGGTTGCGAACATCGAGGAACCTTGATCGAGGAGCGCGGCGAAGGCCTTGCGCAGAGTGGGCGCGCGCCTATCACTTCGCCTTCAACCGTGCAAGTTATGGGGGAGAGCGAAGATGATTTGTGTGATGGGGCATGCCCGGATGGCACCGGGAGAAATCGACCGTTTGAGCGACGCCATGCGTGCGCAGGTCAGCGCCACGCTCAGCGAAGGTGGCTGTGATCATTACGGCTTTTCGCGCGACGTTGGCGATCCCGACACCTTGATCATCAGCGAACGCTGGCAGGATTGGGCGGCGCTCGAGACCCATTTCCAGCAACCGCACATGGCGATATTCAATGCCGCGCTCGCCGGTGCCAAGGTGCACGACGTCCGCGTCAAGGTTTATGGCGACGACGGGCAGGTTCGCGTGCTGATGGGCGGTTGACCAACGGAGTTCCGGCCTACGCCGTCCCGCCGACCGTAAGGCCATCGACGAGCAGAGTCGGCTGACCAACGCCTGCCGGAACGCTCTGCCCACCCTTGCCGCAGACGCCAACGCCTTCATCGAGCGCCATGTCGTTGCCGATGCCGGTGACGCGCGTCAGCACCGTCGGACCGTCACCGATCAGCGTCGCACCCTTGATCGGCGCGCCGATCTTACCATTCTCGACCTTGTACGCCTCGGTGCAACTGAAGACGAACTTGCCCGAGACGATATCGACCTGCCCGCCGCCGAAGCTCTTGGCGAAAATGCCGTTCTTGACGCGGCTCAGCAGTTCAGCCGGATCGTCGCTGCCACCTTTCATGAATGTGTTGGTCATTCGCGGCATCGGCGCGTGGGCGTAGGATTCGCGCCGGCCATTGCCTGTCGCGGGCACCCCCATCAGACGCGCGTTCAAGCGATCCTGCATATAGCCTTTGAGGATACCGTCTTCGATCAACACCGTCTCGCCGGTCGGCGTGCCTTCATCGTCGATCGAGAGCGATCCGCGGCGATCGGCGATGCTGCCGTCATCGACCACGGTAACGCCGGGTGCTGCCACGCGCTCGCCGATCCGGCCCGAAAAGGCAGAAGTGCCCTTGCGATTGAAATCGCCTTCGAGGCCGTGACCGATCGCCTCATGCAGCAGGACGCCGGGCCAGCCCGGGCCGAGCAGCACCGTCATCTCACCTGCCGGAGCGGCAACGCTCTCGAGATTGACCAGCGCCTGCGCCAAGGCTTCGTCGATCGCGCGGTTCCACGTCGCTTCTTCAAAAAGCCGATCGTAAAGGTAGCGGCCGCCGATGCCAAAGCTGCCCGATTCACGACGGCCGTTCGATTCCGCAACGATGCTGACGTTCAGCCGTACAAGCGGGCGGATGTCGGTTGCGACGAAGCCGTCGGGACGGACGATCTCGACCACGCTCCAGCTTCCCGACAGCCCGACGCTGACTTGGGCGACGCGAGGATCGCGGGCACGCGCCGCGGCGTCGATCTTCTGGCAGAGCGCGACCTTCTCCGCGAACGGGATCAACGCCATCGGATCGCTGCCGGTATAGAGATGGCGATTGCTCCGGCGCGGCGGCGCGGCAATCTCGCTCTTGGCCGGATCGAGCAATCGCAAAGTCTCGCCTGCGCGCCGGATCGCCGCCTCGCTCAGCTCATTGGCATGGGCGAAGCCGGTCATCTCGCCCGAGACACCACGAAGGCCGAAGCCGGCATCGGTCGAATAGTCAGCGGTCTTCAAGCGTCCATCGTCGAAGCCGAAGGATTCGGATGCGCGATATTGCATGTAAAGCTCGCCATCGTCGCAGCGGGTGAGCATGTCGCGCGTTGCCGCGATCGCCCGTTCGGGATCGAGCAGATCATCACGGTAGAGAAAGGAGCGGGGATCGAGCGTGCTTGTCATCATGACGATATAGGCGGCAAAACCGCAACCGCCATGATTATTCGGCCGCTTTGTCCGCTGGGCCGTCCTTGAGCACGAAGCGGCGATCGCAATAGCCGCACTCGACGAAGCCCTTTTCGTCGATCTCGAGCCAGACGCGGGGATGGCCGAGCGCCGCGCCGCCGGGGATGTCGCTGGCGCCGTCACAGGCGACGCGGCGGGTCTTGACGATGACGGTTTCGGGCTGGTCGATCACGCCCGCGCCCCTAACGAAGCCGCC
>CBDUBW010000201.1:0-4307 GCA_965365485.1 uncultured Aquisediminimonas sp. | reverse complement strand
TCCGCCTTTGATTTCCACAGCAGCGGCAGCATATCCGCGAGATCGATTTCCTTCGAGGTATCGGGATAGACACCCAGCATCGGCCCTGTTCGCGCGATCACCTTCGAAACGACCGGCGCCGCAGTCCACGCGGCGGTGGTTAGCCCGAACGATTCCGCACTGCCCTTGGGGGCATCGAGCATGGCGATAACGACATAGCGCGGCGCGTCCATCGGGAAGGCGGCGGCAAAGGTCGAGACGTTGACGGTCTTGGAATAGCCGCCCGCCCCAGGCTTTTCGGCGGTGCCCGTCTTGCCCCCGACGCGGAAGCCCGGGACATTGGCTTTCTTGCCTGTGCCCTCGGTGACGATCAACCGCAGCATCTGGCGTGATTTGAAGCTGGTGTCGGCGGAAAAGACACGGCGGCCTTTTGCGGCCTGCCCGGGTGTGACCTTCATCAGCGTCGCGGGTCGCCAGATCCCGCCATTGACGAGCGCGGCATAGGCGCTTGCGAGGTGGAGCGGCGTCACCGCGATGCCGTGACCATAGGCCGTCGTCATCGTCGTCGCCCGCCCCCAATTTTGCGGCCACAATGTGCGCCCGCGCTCGCGGAGCTCGACATGCGGCGGCTCATCGAAACCTAGCTTGCGGAAGATATTCTCCATCGGCGCCTGCCCCATCTCGTCGGCGAAGCGCGCGGTTGCGATGTTCGATGAATGAACGAGCGTCTCGGGCGCGTTCAACCAGCGGCCCGCCGCGTGATCGTCCTTGATTCGGAAGCGGCCGATCGGGATCGGCGCGGTGGCATCGACCCGGCGCGCGAGGTTCTTGATCGTCCCCGCCTCAAGCGCCGCCGCGATCGTGATCGGCTTAAAGGTGCTGCCGAGTTCATAGACGCTCTGAGTAACATTGTTGCGGCGGCCTTCAGGCGCGGCGTCACCTGACTTGTTGGGATTGAATACCGGCAGCGACACCATCGCGATCAGTTCGCCGGTCTGGACGTCGAGCACCAAACCCGTTGCGCCTTCCGCACGGAGATTGGTCATCGCGGCGGAAAGCTCGCTTTCCATCGCCGCCTGGACACGGCGGTCGATAGACAGCGCGACGGGCTGGCCCTTGCGCCCGGGGTCGTTGAGCTGATCGTCGAGTACGCGCTCCATGCCCATTACGCCGCGCCCGTCGAAATCGGTGTAGCCTATGACGTGCGCCGCCAGCGTGGTCTGCGGATAAAGCCGTTCCGGTTCGCGCGCATAGGCCATAGCCGGTTCACCCAGCGCATTCACCGCCGCGACCAATTCGGGCATCGCGCGGCGGCGCAGATAGGTGAAGCTTTTCCCCGATCGCAGAATTTGGAGATATTGCGCTTCGCTGCGCTCGGGCATCAACCGCGCAAGCTGCGGCGCGATCAGCTCGGGCTTGCCGAGCAGCTTCCTGGGATGGACGCCGATCGACCAGGCATCGATCGTCCGCGCGAGCACCTCGCCGTTGCGATCGGTGATATCGACGCGACCCGCCAGCCCGATCGGCCCGCGCGCGCCGCCATGATCGTCACCGTAGAAGTTGAGCATCAGCAGCCGGCCTGCGATCACCAGACCGACGAACATGATCACGATCATCAGCAGCATCAGCCGTTGATGCGCGATCGCGATCGTCTGCGCCTTCGCTCCGGCGTGACGCGTGCGTTGCGGCCGTGCGACGAGAGTGGTCACGGGCGGGTTTTGCCGCGGGTCGTTTCCCCTTTCGCGGCAAGCGCGAGATCGCCGAGCGTGCGGCTGTCGAGCATCGCGACCTTTGTCGTTTCGCTTTCAGACTTGCGCGCGATCGCGGCCTGAACCGCGCGGTCGGCCTTGGTCATTGGCTTGGGCGTGGCGGCGGGAGCCGTCAGCCGCGCGACCAGAGATGGCGCAGGCTGCGGCGGCGATGGCTTGCTCGCTTCCGGTGTCAGCACCGCCATCATGACTGGTGGCGGCGGCGCGGCATCGGTGCCGAGCTTGCCGCGATCGACGCCCGCCAGCGCGGCTTCGCTCGGCAGATATTGCCCTGCTCCGGGCGCCGACAAGGCCAGCACCTCGGCATTCCAGCGTTCGAGCTGGCGCAGCGACGCGCGCGTGCCGAGCTCGGTTTGAAGCTGGCGAATTTCGCGGTGCGTTTTCTCGATCTTCTGGTCGATCTCCTCGAGCCGCCCGCGTTCGCTCGCCACCTGGAGCGAGATCATGTAAAGCGCGCACGCCGCGGTCGCGACCCCGGCAATCCATCCAAGCGGGCGGAAGCGCTGAGCGATCATGGCTTGACCTTTCGAATCTGCGCCCAGGCGGGGGCGGCGGTGCGACGGGCGGAACGGAGCGTGGCAGATCGCGCGCGGGGGTTGCGCGCAATCTCGGCGTCTGCGGCACGAACGGGCTTGGCGACGCGTTCGAAAGTCGCGGGACGAAGCTCGGCGACGGCGGGATGGTGCCGCGAGCCCGCGGGCATCGCGCCGCTGCGCTCCTTGAAGAAGCGTTTGACCACACGGTCTTCGAGGCTGTGAAAGGTGACCACCGCAAGCCTGCCGCCGGGCTTCAGGAGTTCTTCCGCGGCGACAAGACCCATTTCGAGTTCTTCAAGCTCGCGATTGATATGGATTCGGATCGCCTGGAACGTCCGCGTCGCCGGGTCTTTCTTGTCGCCTTCGCGCCACCCGACCGCGCGACGCACGATACGGGCAAGCTCACTCGTCGTGGCAAGCGGCCGGGCCGCGACGATCGCACGGGCAATACGGCGTGATTTGGGCTCGTCGCCAAATCGATAGATAATGTCGGCGATGTCGCTTTCTTCGGCGGTATTGAGGAAGTCGGCCGCACTCTGCCCGTTGCGCTGCATCCGCATGTCTAGCGGGCCATCGGCCTGGAAGGAGAAGCCGCGCTCCGGTCGATCGAGCTGCATCGAAGAGACGCCGATATCGAGCGCGACGCCATCGACGCGCTCGCCAAAGTGCGATGCCATTTCGGAAAAGCGGGCTTCGATCAGCGTGACGCCGTCGATGGGGTTGGCTCTCGCCTCCTGGATGACATCCGGATCCTGATCAAAGGCTGTAACCTGCGCACCGGCCGCTGCCATCGCGCGGCTGTACCCGCCCGCGCCATAGGTGCCGTCGACATGATGCTCGCCCGGCGCGATCGCCAACGCCTCGAGCGTCTCCGCGAGCAAGACGGGAATGTGCGGTGCGGCCGAGGTCACGCCAGGCCTCTCTGCTTGAGATGCCATTCGACCAGCCGCTTCGCCTTGGACGATGCGCGCGGGCTGGCGAGCATGGTCGCCGGGTTCCAGATCTCGATATAATCGAGCGCCCCGACGAAGAAGGCGAAACTGCTGAAATCGTCCCTGAAATTGGGGGGGACGATGAAGCGGCCACTTGCGTCGAAAGGCAGCGGCTCGGCCGAGGCGAAGGCGTTTGAAAGCGCGAACGCCCGGTCGAATGCCTGTCCGATGGCGCGGGCATGCGCTTCGTCACTGTTGATTTGTTCGAGCCGCTGTTTGACGAAGCCGTGATCGAACGCGACCAGGCAATCCTCTTTATCGTGCAAATCGATGTAGAGTTTGCGCTCTCCGCTATTCGCTTCGATCTGCGCGCGCAGGTCACCGGGCAGGCCGACACGACCCTTGGCGTCGATCGCCTGCAGCCCGTTGCCGATATACGCCCCGCGATCGCCCACATGCATCCCCAACAGCGGGCGGCGGACCGATCACAACGAAGGGCAAATGCTCAGCCCGCCGTCATTGCGAATCCATAAAACTCCCGCCCTTCGAGACTGAAGGGGTAACAGGGGCAGAAAGCAGACACAACGGGAAATTACGGGCGAATTGGGGACAAAGCCCCATTTTCCGGCATGTTGCTCAAGTAATCACATAATGTTCACGTCTGTTTCAGATTACTTCGTTTCGTTTGATTTGTTTTCAGCTTGCGCAGCCGTTTCGTTTTCAGGCGCAGTCGGCGCGACTCCGAGGTCGGCCAAGGGTTCGTCGACGCTTGGCTCTGCCACGTTGTTCATGGTTTCGGGCGCTCGCAAGCGCGTGAACAGTAGCGTCGCTACGAAGACCAGCATCAAGACGACTGCCAGCCCCGTCAGTCCTACGCGAATACGCTGCATGCGTTCGCGCCGGTCCGCTCCTGCCGCGGTTGACGCCCGGTCGGGATCGATCATCGGTGCGTATTTAACGGCGGATGGAGCGGCTGTCTAATCGCGCAGCCATTCGAACGGCGGCAGTCCCTTCGATCGCAACCATTTTGCATCGAACAAGGTCGAAAGGTAGCGGAAGCCGGTGTCGCACAGGATGGTGACGATGGTGTG
>CBDUBW010000200.1:0-4359 GCA_965365485.1 uncultured Aquisediminimonas sp. | reverse complement strand
TTGCGCTGCTTGAAGATGCGGTTGTCGGCGACGAGGCTGATCGCATCCTCGAACATCTTGGGCGCGCGATTATCGAGCCAGTCGGCGATATCGGTCAGCAGCTTAAGGGGAACGTCCTGATGAACGCCGCCGGGGCGGAACCACGCCATGTGCATGCGCGCGCCGCTCGCGCGCTCGAAGAAGCCGTAGCAATCCTCGCGCAATTCGCACAGCCACAGCATCGGCGTCATCGCGCCAAGATCGAGGATGTGCGCGCCCAAATTCATCATGTGATTGCCGAAGCGCGTCAGCTCGGCGAAGAAAACGCGAAGATATTGCGCGCGGATCGGCACTTCGAGATCGAGCAGCTTCTCGATCGCGAGCACATAGCTATGCTCCATGCACAGTGGAGAGCAATAATCGAGCCGGTCGAAATAAGGCAGCGCCTGAAGATAGGTCTTGTGCTCGATGAGCTTTTCGGTGCCGCGGTGGAGGAGCCCGATATGCGGATCGAGCCGCTCGACGATTTCGCCGTCAAGCTCCATTACCAGCCGCAGCACGCCGTGCGCGGCCGGATGCTGAGGGCCGAAGTTGATCGTGTAATTCTCGATCTGCTCGTCGCCGGTGGTGGGGGCGAGATTGGGCTGTAGCGTCATTCCTTGGCCTCCGCGCTGGGGGCGGGCGCGGTCACGGTACGGTCCTTGGCAAGCGTGTTGGCAGGCTCGCCGCCACCCGTCTGCTTGGGACTGTCTGTGACCTTGACTTCCGCGACCGGAGGCGGCGTCCCGCGCACGGGGCCGCCATCCTTGATCGCCTTTTCATCGCCGGGAAGCTCGTAGTTCGCGCCTTCCCACGGCGAAAGAAAATCGAAGGTGCGCAAATCCTGCGCCAGATCGACCTTTTCATACATCACGCGCTTATGCTCTTCGCTCCAGCGCACTTCCTGATAGCCGGTGAGCGGAAAGTCCTTGCGCAGCGGATGCCCCTGGAAGCCGTAGTCGGTGAGGATGCGGCGCAAATCGGTATTGCCCTCGAAGAGTACGCCATAAAGATCGAAGACTTCGCGCTCGAGCCAGCCTGCAACCGGCCAGATGCCCGTCACGCTCGGCACCGGCTGATCCTCATTGGTTTCGACATGGACGCGGATACGATGGTTCTTGGTGACACTCAGCAGCATGTAGACGATTTCAAAACGCGGATCGCGCCCCAGCCAATCGACGCCGGCAATCTCCATCAGCTGCTGATAGCCGCAGGTGTCGCGCAGCATCATCATACAGCCGAGCAGTTCCTCGCGCTTGACGTGCACCGCGATCTCGCCATGCGCCTCTTCAAGCGAGACGAGATCGTTGCCCAGCGCCTTTGTGATGAGCGCAGGGATGCCGTCATGCGCGGCGTACCGGGGGGCCGAATGGGCCGGCATCAACGTTCCACCGTCCCGACGCGACGGATTTTCCGCTGCAACTGCATGATCCCGTAAAGCAATGCCTCCGCGGTCGGCGGGCAGCCGGGAACGTAGATGTCCACGGGCACGATGCGGTCGCAACCGCGGACAACGCTGTAGCTGTAGTGATAGTAACCGCCGCCATTAGCGCACGAACCCATGCTGATCACATATTTGGGATCAGACATCTGATCGTAGAGCTTGCGCAGCGCGGGTGCCATCTTGTTGCACAGCGTTCCCGCGACGATCATTACGTCCGATTGACGCGGGCTCGCGCGCGGCGCAGCGCCGAAGCGTTCGAGGTCGTACCGCGGCATGTTGGCGTGGATCATCTCCACCCCGCAGCAGGCGAGCCCGAAGGTCATCCACCAGAGCGAACCCGTCCGCGCCCACTGGAAAAGCTCCTCGGTCGACGCGAGCACGACGCCCTTGTTCGAAAGCTCGTCATTGAGCCCCGAGAAAAACGCAGGATCGGGCTGTCGGATGTTGGCGTCCTCGGTGGGCAGGCCACTCGCGCGCCCGGTCGCGTCGAGCGCGGTGGTGGCGCCCTCTAGATGCGGGTTCACTCCCATTCGAGCGCTCCCTTCTTCCAGGCATAGGCCAAGCCAAGCGCGAGCTCACCGAGGAAAATCATCATCGCCACCCAGCCCGCCCAGCCGGTCCATTCGAGGCTGACGGCCCAGGGGAACAGAAACGCCGCCTCGAGATCGAAGATGATGAAGAGGATCGCGACGAGGTAGAAGCGCACATCGAACTGCGCACGACTGCCTTCGAAAGCCGGAAAGCCGCATTCATATTCGGTCAGCTTTTCAGGCGTCGGATTGTTGGTGCCGGTTGCGCGTGAGATCAGCATCGGCCCGAAGACGAACACGCTCGACAGCACGAGCGCGACGGCGAGAAAGAGCAGGATCGGCAAATATCCCGCGGCTACGGTGGACATACAAGCTCCGAACGGACCCGGTAAAGCGATGTTCCGGAATCGAGCCGGGCTTTAGGGACGCCGCCCCGCCTTCGCAAGCGCAACAAGTGCTTCAGCGGGCAATCGTTTGTCGTATGTTCCGAGAATGGTGACGGTTAGGGTATCGGCGCGCGAGTGCGCCGTTCGCTCGCTTCGCGGACTCGCTTTTCCGAAGGGCGTGGCCCTGGAGGAAGGGACTGCCAGGCAAGGCGAGTCGGACGCGGTGGCGTGGTCGCCTTGCCGTTCTTGTCGAACCGATCCCACTGCGCATCGGCGACGTAGATCAGCTTATTCCCGCTCACCATGCCGAGCGTAGGGTCGCCGGGCCCGGCGAGAGTGGCCAGCTCGGTCTGTCCGGTAATCGCGCCCGCTTCGTCCATGGTGAGCCGAAGCACCTTGCGGCCACCGCCGTTGACGATCGCCACGAGCGCATCGCCATCGCGGACAAGCCCGTCTATGCCCTTCACTGGTGCGACGAGCACGGGCGCCTTGGGTTTGCGCGCATCGAGCCGGTAGAGGCCGCGGCCGTAATCGGCGACGAACAGAGTGCGACCGTCGCGCGAAACTGCCATGCCCTGCGGACTTTCGAAGCTGCCCTCGGGCACGAAACGACTGAGAATCTCGCACCCGGGCTTGCAGATGTACAAGCCACCTGCCGCGCCATCGCTGACGAAGACCGTACCATCGGGCGCAACGGCGACATCGCCGGGTTGCGCTTTCGCATCGGGCACCGCCGCGCGCCCGACCGGCGCGAAGCCGAGCAAGGTCACGCCTATAAGCCCTCGAAAGCCATTCTTCTCGCGCGTCATCGGCGCGACCCCGCTGGTCAGCCAGAGGATGCCGCGATTGCGGTCGATCGCCATTCCGAACAGACCGGCGGTGCGATATGGAAGCGTGGCACGCCGCCAACGATCACCTTCGCGGACGATCAGCGCGCCATCTTCGACGCTTCCGACCAGCAATTGGCGCCGGCCTTCATCCCAGGCCACGCCTTCGATCAGACCGAATTCGGCAGGCACGGAAATATCGGGACTGTCCGCACCGCAAAGCGCCAGCAAAGCGAACGCGGCAAGCCGCCTCACCTCAGCGCGCCCGCCACCAATTTGTGCAGTTTACTGTGCATGGCGTCGTTACCCGCCAGGCATTCCTTCCGATCGACCGCGCGATCACCGCCGCGGAAATCTGTGACGAAGCCGCCGGCCTCACGGACAAGCAGCATTCCCGCCGCGACGTCCCAATATTGCAGCCCCTGTTCCCAAAAGCCGTCATAGCGACCTGCCGCGACCCAGGCGAGATCGAGCGCTGCGGAACCAAAGCGCCTGATGCCCGCCACTTCCGGGGCAATCGCTCCGAAAATACGTGTCCATTGCGCGAAATCGCCATGGCCGAGAAACGGTATTCCGGTTGCGATCACCGCTTCATCGAGATCGCGCCGCGCCGACACACGCACGCGCTGCGTTTCGAGCCACGCGCCCCTGCCCTTTTCCGCCCAGAAGCTTTCGTCGGTCAGCGGCTGATAGACCATCGCAGTCGTGATCTCGCGCTTGCCGTTTGCGAGCGGCTCTTCGACCGCGACCGAAATCGCGAAATGCGGCATGCCGTGGAGAAAATTGGTGGTGCCATCCAAAGGATCGACGATGAAGCGCGGCTTGGCGGGATCGCCCTCGATCTCGCCCGCCTCCTCCATCAGGAATCCCCAATCGGGCCGCGCCTTTTTCAGCTCCTCGTAAAGCGTTCGTTCGGCCTGACGGTCGGCCTTGCTGACGAAATCGGCCGGCCCCTTCTTGCTAACCTGAAGGTGCTGGACCTCGTAGAAATCGCGTCGCAGCTTCCCACCCGCTTTGCGGCAGGCGCGATCCATGATGGTGATAAGGCCGGAATGAGAGGGCATTGCGAATTAGTCGGCCCGCTTCACATAAGTCTGCTCGTAGACGTCGACCACGATCCGTGTGCCCGCGGCGATATGCGGCGGCACCATCAC
>CBDUBW010000199.1:0-4375 GCA_965365485.1 uncultured Aquisediminimonas sp. | reverse complement strand
CGATGTTGATGAAAAAGTTGGTATGCTTCTCGCTGACCTGCGCGCCGCCGACGCGGAGGCCGCGGCAACCGGCCTCATCGACCAGCTGCCACGCCTTGTGACCATCAGGGTTCTTGAAGGTCGAGCCGCCGGTTTTCGATCGCAGCGGCTGCGAGGCTTCGCGCGAAGCGGCAATCCGATCCATCTCCGCTTGAATCGCGGCGGGTTCCCCCGGCCTCCCGCAAAAGCGCGCGGCCACGACGATTGCGCCTGCCGGCAATTCGGAGTGACGATAGCTATAATGCAGCTGATCTACCGACAGCGTTTGCTGCTCACCGGATCGCAACACTACGTTGCAGTCGACAAGAATGCCCGCGACATCGCCGCCATAGGCACCGCCGTTCATCCGCACAAAGCCGCCGACGGTTCCAGGAATCGAGCGCAAGAATTCAAGCCCCGCCACGCCGGCATCACGCGCGGTCGAGGAGACCAGAATGCCTGACGCGCCGGCCCCGCACGAGAGTGTCATGTCGTCGGCAGTCACTCTTGCGAACGCCTTGCCCAGCCGGACGACGACGCCGGGCACCCCGCCATCGCGGACGATGAGGTTGGAGCCGAGGCCAAGAGCCATCACCGGCACCTGCGGATCGAGCGCGAACAGGAAGCTCGCAAGGTCCTCGACGTCGGCGGGGTCAAACAACCATTCGGCTGCACCGCCGGTCTTGAACCAGACGAGCGGCGCGAGCGGCGCGCCGTGGGTCAGGCGGCCACGAACCGGGGGCATGGCGTAGCAAACGGTCATGCCCGCGCCTTCGCGATGCCATCGGCGAGGTTTGCCGCCCATTTGGTGATGTCGCCCGCGCCGAGGCAGACGACCATGTCCCCCGCCTGCGCCGTTTCCGCCAGTGCCGCCGCGAGCGCTTCGGCATCGGCGATCTCGTGCGCCGAATGGTGGCCGCGCCGCTTGATCTTGCCGACCAGATCGGCAGCGCTCACGCCCTCGACCGGAGCTTCGCCGGCGGCGTAAACGGGGGCGATGTAGACAATGTCGGCATCGTTGAAGGCGGTCGCGAACTCCTCCATCAGCCCACCGAGCCGCGAATAGCGATGCGGTTGGCAGACCGCGATAACCCGGCCAGTTGCCCCTTCGCGCGCGGCCGATAGCACCGCGCGGATTTCGACGGGGTGATGGCCGTAATCGTCGATGATGGTGATCCCATCGACTTCACCAACTTTGGTGAAGCGTCGTTTGACGCCACCGAACTTGGAGAAGCCCTGCTGCACATCGCCATCGGACATGCCCATCTCAAGCCCGACCGCGACGGCGGCGAGTGCGTTCTGTACATTGTGCCGCCCCGGCATCGGCAGCTCGATGCCCGTGACAGTCCGCTGCCCACCATCGCGGGCGCGAATGACGACATCGAAGCGGTTGCCGCCAGGAAAGGGCGTGACGTTTTCCGCGCGAATATCGGCCTGCGCCGAAAACCCGTATGTGGTGATGCGACGATCGCGAATGCGCGGGATGATCGCCTGCACCTCTGGATGATCGAGGCAGAGGATTGCGACGCCGTAAAAGGGCACATTCTCGACAAACTCGATGTACGCTTTCTTGGCCGCATCGAAATCGCCGTAATGGTCGAGGTGCTCTGGATCGATGTTGGTGACGACCGCGATCGTTCCGTCGAGGCGGAGGAAGCTGCCGTCGCTTTCGTCGGCCTCGACGATCATCCACTCGCCTTCACCCAGTCGCGCGTTCGAGCCATATTGATTGATGATGCCGCCATTGATCACGGTCGGATCGATCCCGCCGGCATCGAGCATCGCCGCGATCATGCTCGTGGTGGTGGTCTTGCCGTGCGTCCCCGCGACCGCGACGGTGCGCTTCAGTCGCATCAACTCGGCGAGCATCTCCGCGCGACGGACGACGGGGATGCGCTTTTCGTAGGCCGCCTCCACCTCGGGGTTTGTCTTTCGGCTGACCGCGGTCGAGGTGACGACAACCGCCGCGTCGTTGAGGTTCTCGGCCCTGTGCCCGATCGCGACGTCGATGCCGCGCTTGCGAAGCCCCTCGACAACATAGCCTTCGGCGATGTCGCTGCCCTGCACGCGGTAGCCCATATTGTGCATCACCTCGGCGATGCCCGACATCCCGATCCC
This sequence comes from uncultured Aquisediminimonas sp., assembly GCA_965365485.1. GTDB lineage: Bacteria > Pseudomonadota > Alphaproteobacteria > Sphingomonadales > Sphingomonadaceae > Aquisediminimonas. The sequence goes on along the minus strand of CBDUBW010000199.1, from coordinate 2,239 downwards.
GCCGATGCCGACGAAATGGATCGTGCCGATATCGGTGCCGACGCCCTTCATGTCGCGACAGCCATGCCCGCGGGAATGGGGTCGACGGTGACGGCATCGACCACCGGTGGGCGCCCAAGCTCCTCGAGCAGATTAGCGAGATCGCGCGTCGCATGGGGACGGCCGCAGGATTTCGCCGCTTCGGCCGCCAGCGCCAGGCCACGCGGCTCGAGACCGAGCTTCTGCATCTGCTTGGCCAATTCCTTCGACGTGAAGCTGCTTTGGGCGATCGCGCGCGCGCCGCCGGCCTGAACCATCTCGCGCGCGTTCTCTGTCTGGTGATCATCGGTCGCGCTCGGCAGCGGCACAAGGATTGCGGGGCGTCCAGCTGCGGTTAATTCCGCGATCGTCGAAGCACCCGCACGCGCGATCACGAGGTGCGTCCAGCTCAGCCGCTCGGGGATGTTTTCCATGTAGGTGGCGAGTTCGGCGGGAATGCCGAGCGAAGCATATTGCGCGCGGACGGCTTCGATATCCTCCTCGCGGCACTGCTGTGTGACCTGCAGGCGGCGGCGCAATGCCTCGGGCAGCATCGCGAGCCCCTCTGGCACGACCTGTGAAAGAATAGTCGCACCCTGGCTGCCGCCGATGACAAGGATGCGGAACACGCTCTCCTCGTCGAGATAGGGGTATTCCATCTCGCGCAGCGCGGCGATTTCGGGTCGCACCGGGTTGCCGACGAGATGAACCTTCCCCTCGTCTGCCGGCCTGATCCGGGCCACCTTCGGATATGCGGTTGCGATCGCGGCGACGCGCGAGGCAACGAAGCGATTGACCCGGCCGAGCACCGCATTTTGTTCGTGAACGGCCGTCGGCACCTTCGCGCCGTGCGCCGCGAGCAGTGCGGGCAGCGCAGGATAGCCGCCGAAGCCGATCACGGCGGTTGGGCGAAAGCTATCGTAAAGCCGCAGCGCCATGCCGCGGCCCTTCCAGATCGAGAGCGCTGCTTTCACCCAGCCGATCAGGCCGCCGCCGAGCCGTCCGGCAGGCAGGGTGTGGAGTTGGACGCCCTCCGGCAGCCCGGGGATCTTTGCACCGCGTTCGTCAGTGACGAGCGCGACGACATGTCCGCGCACCAGCAGCTCCTCGGCAAGGGCATAGGCCGGCATCATATGCCCGCCGGTGCCGCCAGCGGCGAGGACGAAGTGGCGCACGATACTCATCGCCCGCTCCATTTGACGACATAGGGAGACCGCAGCAGGTACGGGTTCTTGCGCGTAAAGGCGAGCAGCAGCCCGAAGCCGACGCACAGCGCGAGCATCGACGATCCGCCATAGCTGATAAACGGCAAGGTCATGCCTTTCGACGGCGCGATGCCAACATTGACCGCCATGTTGATGAAAGCCTGCACGACCAACTCGGTGGTCAGCGCAGCGGCGGCGTAGACGAGGAAGCTATCCTCCTCATCGAGCAATTTGATGAACACACGCACCGCGATGGCGACGAAGATTGCGGCGATCGCCATGCAGGCGATCAGCCCGAACTCCTCTCCAACGACCGAGAAAATGTAATCGGTATGCGCTTCGGGCAGCCGGAACTTGCGCTCTCCCCCACCCGGCCCGGTGCCAAATAGCCCGCCCGAGACGATCGTGTTGTGCGCCTGATCGGTTTGATAGGTGTCGCCGCTCTGAAAGAGGAAGTTGTTGATGCGCAGCGTCGCGACCGGATAGAGGAAATAGGCGGCGACGATACCTCCCGCGCCCAGTCCGCCGAGCAGCCCCATCTGCTTCATCGGCATTCCCGCGATCAGCATCAGCGCCAGCCATACGATCGCGAAGATCATCGTTTGGCCAAAGTCAGGTTGCATCATCAGCAGCCCCGCCAAGATCGCAGTCATGGCCCCGGTGATCCAGACCACCGGCAATCTCGGGTCGTGGTTCTTAAGGCTGAGCACCCATGCCACGGCGACAAAGTAGAAGGGCTTGAGAAACTCTGACGGCTGGAACTGCCCGATACCAACGCTGATCCAGCGCACGGCACCATTCTTTTCGAAGCCGACCAGCGGAACCAGCGCCAGCCAGATGCTGAAGAAGGCGGCGCCGAACAAGGCGAAGCGGCGTGCCTTATCCTGCGGCATCATCGAGATGACGATCATCACCGGCACACCGAGCGCAATCCACATCAGCTGCTTCCAGAAGAAGGTCAGCGGCGGGATGACGACGCTGCCGCCCGAGTAGCGCTCGGCAGCCGCGGGCGAAGC
>CBDUBW010000198.1:0-4432 GCA_965365485.1 uncultured Aquisediminimonas sp. | reverse complement strand
TCCGATTCTGTTACCCGGCTCGGCCCGGCCGTGTCCTATTTGAATAACCTTTGGGCGTTAGCCCGCACGGTTACGCAGCAAGAGCAAGTGCTTCGTTATCGTTGGCACTTATGAGTTTGAACCATTTCACGGCTTATTCATGCCGGGCAAAAACACCGCTTTTCAACACACGTCGATCCTGGTTCGGCCCCGTCAGAATCCGCCGTCGCCAAGGCTAGGGCGGACTATGGTGGAGCCGCCGGGTACTGCCCCCGGGTCCGCTGCATCTATTGCACGGCATCATTTATCGCCATAGCCGGATCGCTCCGGCAGCTTCTATATAGCGCGGTGAAGCTGAATGTTAAGTGTCTCATGTCCGCTTGCCCTAATGTCCACCAAGAGATAGGGGTAAGCCCATGTTGACCCAGCGTTCGCGGTACGGCCTTCGCGCCATGCTGCTTCTTGCCAAGGAACCTACAGGACACGCACCGGTGCCGATGAGCCGGATCGCGGCGGAGGCGTGCGTGCCTCGCAAATTCCTCGAAATCATCCTTACGGAGCTCAAAAGCGCCAACCTCGTCATTTCGACGCGCGGCAAGCAGGGCGGCTTCGCGCTCGCGCGGCCGGCGCATCTAATTTCATTGGGCGACATTATCCGCGTCATCGAAGGCCCGCTCGCGCTGGTGCCCTGCGTCAGCCGCACCGCCTATAAGCGCTGCAAGGATTGCCGTGACGAGGCCAATTGCGAGATCAGGCGAGCGATGATGATCGTGCGCGACGATACCGCACGCATCCTCGATGGAACGAGCCTCGCTGCCGCGGTCGCCGAGGAGCGCGTCGCCGCCTAAGTGGTCGGGCGCTTTTTCAGTTCGTCGCGGATTTCGGTGAGCAATTCCGTTTCGCTGGGCCCAGTAGGCGCTTCGGCGGGCTTGGGCATGAAACGGTTGACCTGCTTGACGAGCAGGAAGATCGCAAAGGCGATGATCAGGAAGTTGACGATCGCGGTGATGAAAGCCCCGTAGGCAAAGGCGTTCGCGCCCGCCGCGCGCGCGGCGACCAGCGAGGTACCATCGGGCACCGCGACCCCGTTGATGACCAGATATTTGCTCGAAAAGTCAGTGCCGCCTGTGACGAGGCCAATGACCGGCATGATCAGATCGTCTGTCAGCGAGGAAACGATCTTTCCGAACGCCGCGCCGATGATCACGCCGACGGCGAGATCGAGCACGTTGCCGCGCGAGATGAAGGTCTTGAATTCGCTCACCATGCCCATGCGGCACCTCCTTTTGTCGCTGCTCTGCCAGAGGCCGCGCCTCTTGCAAAGCGCCCGCGCGCGCCTCTATCTGCGCATATCGGGCAGGTCGGGAGACGGAAATGAAGATGCTGGTTCGTTTGGCGCTTGTCACACCGCTCGCCGTCGCCATCGCCGGCTGCGGCCTCAATTCGGTCCCGACGGCGGAAGAGAATGCCAAGGCGCGTTGGGCCGACGTCCAGGCTGCATATCAGCGCCGCGCCGACCTCATCCCCAATCTCGAAGCCGTCGCCAAAGGTGCCTCGGGCTCCGAAAAGGAGATTCTGACCGAGGTTATCGGCGCGCGGGCGCGGGCGACTTCGGTTCAGCTCAGCGCCGACGATCTGAACGATCCCGCCAAGATGCAACAATTCCAGGAGGCGCAGGCCGCGCTGTCCGGTCCGCTCAGCCGCCTGCTCGTCAATGTCGAGGCTTATCCGAATCTCAAGAGCCAGGACACCTTCCGCGATCTCCTGCCCCAGCTCGAAGGCACAGAGAACCGCATCAACACCGCCATCACCAAATACAACACCGCTGTGCAGGGCTATAACACAACCATCCGAACCTTCCCCGATGCGATCGGCGCCAAGATTTTCCACGGCGCCAAGCCGATGCAGCCCTACACCGCCGTAACCCCCAACGCCGATGTCGCGCCCAAGATGAACTTCGGAACCTAGCGTAAGGCGCGACGCAAATGACCGCGTCAGCGTTGCGGGCAAGCCTGGTCTGGTTGCTGCTCCTGCTCGCCTCGGCAGCGCAGGCGCAGAGTTTTCCGCCGCTGACCGGACGCGTCGTCGATGCAGCGAACATCCTGCCGCCCGACACCGAAGCGGCGCTGACCGCGAAGCTGGCGACGCTCGAGGCGGAGACTACGCGGCAACTGGTCGTCGCAACGCTGCCGAGCCTGCAAGGCTATGACATCGCCGAATATGGCTACAAGCTCGGCGACAATTGGCAGATCGGCCAGAAGGGCGAGAAGAACGGGATTATCCTGATCGTCGCGCCGAACGAGAAGAAGGTGCGGATCGAAGTCGGATCGGGGCTGGGCGATATCGTCCCCGACGTTCTCGCCAGCCGCATCATCCGCAATCAGATCGTCCCGCGTTTCAAGGAAGGCGATTTTCCCGGCGGCATCGTGGCCGGAACCGACGCGATCATCGCGCTGATCCGCCTCCCCCCGGGCGAGGCAGCGGCGCAGGCGCGGCAGGTGACACGCCAGTCGCAATCGAGCGGGCCCGATATCGGCACGATCATTTTTTTCCTGATGTTCTTTCTTTTCTTCGTGCTGCCGCTGCTCAAGGCGATCTTCGGGCGCAAACGCGGGCGGCGCTTTGGCAGTGGGATGCCGGTGGTGATCTGGGGCCCGGGCGATTGGGGCGGCGGCGGATCGGGCTGGTCGTCGGGCGGCGGCGGTTTCGGAGACAGCTTCTCGGGCGGGGGCGGCTCGTTCGATGGCGGCGGCGCCTCGGGGGATTGGTGATGACGCGCACTATTGCCCTCAACGAAGCCGATCATGCCCGCGTCAGCGATGCCGTGCGCGCGGCCGAAAGCGGGACGGCGGGCGAAATCGTGACGATCGTCGCCGACGCGTCCGATCGATATCAGGACGTGGCGCTCTGGTGGTCGGTGAGCGCTGCGATCGTCGCCGTCGCGGCGCTGGCGGCATTTCCAGGCCTTCACCAGCTTTCACTCGAAGTGTTGACCGGCGGCTGGGTGACCGAAACGACCCCCACCGAGGCGCTGACCATGGCGCTCGCCACGTTCGTGCTGAAGTTCGCGGCGGTGCGCCTGATGCTCCTCTATCGACCGTTGCTGCTTGCGCTCACCCCGCGCGCGATCCGCGCCGACCGCGTCCACCGCCGCGCGGTGCGCTATTTCAAGGTCGGCGCGGAAGCGCGCACACGCGACCGCACCGGCATCCTCATTTATCTCTCGCTCGCCGAACACCGCGCCGAGATCGTCGCCGACTCGGCGATCCACAGCCAGGTTGCGCCCGGCAGCTGGGGCGAGGCGATGACGAAGCTTGTCGCATTTGCAAAGGACGGCCGCATCGCCGACGGCATGATTGCTGCGATCACCGATATTGGCGCGATCCTCTCAACCCATCTGCCGCGTGCGGCGGACGACCTCAACGAGCTTCCGGACAGGCTGATCGAACTATGAGCGAAGAAGAGGAAATCGTCTGGCAGGGCCGTTTCATCACCGCGAAGAAGCGCGGCAAATGGGAATATGTCGGTCGCGTGCGCGGCATCAAGGCCGCCGTGATCCTCGCGATCGACGACGGCCATGTGCTCTTGGTCGAACAGCCGCGCGTGCCGATAGGACAGCGCTGTCTGGAACTGCCGGCCGGGCTGATTGGCGACGATGACGACAACAGCGATGAGGCGGTGGAGATCGCCGCGGGCCGCGAACTCGAGGAGGAATGCGGCTACATCGCGGACCATATCGAGATGGTCGGCGAGTTCTTCTCGTCGCCCGGCATGGTCAGCGAGAGCTTCTACTTCGTCCAAGCCCACGGCCTGACCAAGACAGGCGAGGGCGGCGGGGTCGAGGGCGAGGACATCACCGTCCACCGTGTGAAGCTTTCCGACGTTGCTCAATTCATCGTCGCGAAGCGGGCGGAAGGCTGCGGCATCGACGCCAAGCTGTTGAGCCTGCTCATGTCCACCCTGCTGCCGAAGGAAGAAAACGCTTGACATTGAGGATAATGCCTATTATCATTGGCCAATTGCGTTTTCCAATTGCCCTCTTCCAATCTTGCAGGTGAAATCCCGATGACTTCCGCAATCTGGTCGATCATCGCAAAAATGGGCATTTTTGCGTCGAAATAGACCTCGAGTCGCTGAACTTACTGAACTTCCAGGCGCGCTTTTTTACCTGAAATTATCCGCATAAGCCTGGATCTTGAGCGTCTTCGGCGCCGCGGGCACGACGACATATTTGATGCCGTTGCGCTCGGCATAGGCCCGCGCCGAATCGAGCGTGGCAAACTTCAGGTTGATCTGCCGCCGCGTGTCCGAAGACCCCGCCCAACCCATAAGCGGATCGGGCCGCTGCGGATCGCTGGCGACGAACTCGAGCTCCCACTCATCGGTGCCGGCGCGGCCCGATTGCATGGCGTTCTTCGTTTTCTGGATGATGCGTGCCTGTACCATGCGCGCC
>CBDUBW010000197.1:0-4472 GCA_965365485.1 uncultured Aquisediminimonas sp. | reverse complement strand
GCAGGCGCGGCAGCCGCCTCATAGGTGGCATCGCCATCGGCCATGACATAGATATCGGCATCGACATCGGCGAACATGCGGCGGACGACGTGACCCTTGCCCTGCATCCGTTCGGAGCGGACGATTGCCCCTGCCGCCGCTGCGACCTCCAGGGTGCGGTCGCTGCTGTTATTATCGAAGACAAAGACCGTTGCCCCGGGAAGTGCGGCGCGGAACTCCGCAACGGTCTGCGCGATCGCTGCCTCTTCATTGTAACAAGGCAGCAGTACAGCAATGCGAGGGCCGGGTTCGATCATGCCGCGCGCTTAGCCGAAAAAGCTTAAAAAGCCACCGCGCGATAGCCCGCCGATCGCGATGGCCTAAGCCGCTCCCGAACATTGACAGAAGATTAATGAGCCATCATCACCACCAAAAATACAGGTCGCACAAAAAAACATAAACGGGGGTGTTGAGTGCGCGTAAGCGTCTGCAATCGCGATAAATCCGCGCGGCGGATATCGATCAAGTCCTGGGCGGTCGGCTGCGGACTCGCGCTCACTCCGTTCGTTCATGGCACCGCAATCGCGCAATCAGCGCAACCCGCAAACCCGACGCGCGAGGATCTGGAGCCGTTCGATCCGGCGCCGGCGCCACCCCCACGGGTAGCGATCGAAGGCGATATCGAGCGCGCGCCCTGTGCGCTCGCCGATCCGGCCTATGCCGATATCAAGCTGACGCTGTCATCGGTCAATTTCAATAACCTAGGCCCTGTTCCTGCCGCGGAACTCACGCCGCTTTACCAGCGATATATCGGCACCGAGCAACCCGTGAGCCTGATCTGCGACATTCGCGACGCGGCCGCGACCTATCTGCGTGGCAAAGGATATATCGCCGCAGTCCAGGTTCCGACCCAGCGCATCGAAAACGGCGCAGTCAGCTTCGAAGTGCTTTACGCGCGGATGACCTCCATCCGAGTGCTGGGCGATGCAGGCAGGAGCGACGATCTGTTCGAAGCCTATCTGAGCCCGATGGCCAATGGCGAGCCGTTCAACCGCTTCGCCGCCGAACGCCACATCCTGCTCGCGCGTGATGTACCGGGCTATGACGTGCGGCTGGCGCTGCGTCCGGCGGGGACCGGCGCGGGCGAGATGGTGGGCGAAGTGACGTTGCGCCACACCCCCGTCATCGCCGATTTCAACGCGCAGAATTACGCCGCGCGTGACACCGGCCGGATCGGCGCCCAGCTGCGCGCGCAGTTTCGCGGACTGATCGGCAATGGCGATCGCACCACGATCAGCGCCTACACCACTGCCGATTTCGAAGAGCAGCAGATCTACCAGATCGGCCATGACTTCCTGCTGGGCAACGGCGGATTGCGGCTCGGCGGACGCTTCACCTTCGCCGATTCGCGCCCCGATCTGGGGGCGGCGATCCCCGACGTTCGCGCCAAAACCTATTTTTACAATGCCGAAGCCAGCTACCCGCTGCGCCGCCGCCTCAATTCTTCGCTGCGGCTGGGGGCGGGGCTCGATATCGTCGATCAGAATGTGCGTTTCGCCGGCCTGCCACTGAGCAAGGACAAGCTGCGCGTCGGCTATATCCGGCTCGATGGCGATGCGGTCGATCTGAAGGGTGTTGGTCCCAAGGGCACGATCGGCTGGCGAATCTCGGGTAGCGTGGAGGCGCGCAAGGGCTTCGATATTTTCAACGCGAGCCCCGATTGCTTCCCGGTCAACCCCGCCTGCTCGGTTGCGGGCTTCGTTCCCCCCGCCCTGCCCGACGGCGACCCCGAAGCGGCGGTGTTCCGCTTTTCCGGCGTGGCGGAGGGACGCATCCTGCCCAACGTCGTCGTTTCGGTCGCGCCGCGTGTCCAGCTGACCAGCAAGCGGCTTTACGCTTTCGAGCAATTTTCGATCGGCAACTACACGGTCGGGCGCGGTTATGATCCGGGCGCGACCGTGGGTGACGAAGGCGCAGGCTTTTCGACGGAAATCCGCGCTGAAGGACTGCGGTTTTCGACCAATTCGTCCATTTCGTTTCAGCCCTATGCCTTCGCCGACAATGCTTGGGTGTGGGACAAGGGACGCGGGGCGGCGAACCCAGCGCGGATCAGTTCATTGGGCGGCGGCCTGCGCACGCAGTTCGGCAATCGCGCCCGGCTCGACATGACCTTTGCCGCCCCGACCCGCCGTCTGCCGGGCGAGGCCAGCAAGCGCGACCCCCGCTTCCTCGTCTCGCTGACGACCAACATTCTGCCCTGGAGTAACCGGTAATGCGTAGCCTGGCCCTGCGGAGACTGACCCCCGGCGCAAGCCTCGCCACGCTTGCCGCAGCGCTCGCGCCGCAACCTGCGCTTTCGCAGGCGTTCGATGGAAGCGCAGCGGTTCAATCCGGCAGCGTTTCGATCGGCACTGGAACCAACACAACCACGATCACGGTGGACACCCCGCGCGCGGTGATCAACTGGACGCCCAACGACACCGCGGCGAGCGGAGCCCCGGTCGATTTCCTGCCGACCGGAACAACCGCGAACTTCAATTCTGGCACCGGCTTGCCGGCGGGAACCAACTTCGTCGTCCTCAACCGCGTTCTGCCGACCGGCGCTGCAACGGGCCGGGCGGTCGCCTATAACGGCACGGTCAACACCACGCTGCAGGACGGGGTGTGGTTCTACACGCCGGGCGGGATCGTTATCGGATCGACCGCGCAGTTCAACGTCGGCAATTTGCTGCTGACCACAAACGATGTCGCGGTCGATGGCGGTGGTGAATTTTTCGCGGGCGGCAATTTCAGCGTCGATGGCGCAGCCGGCAGCACGGCGCTCATAGATTTTCAGCCGGGCTCGCAAATTAATGCCGCTGCTGAAGGAAGCTATGTCGTTGCCGTCGCGCCACGCATCTTCAATCAAAGCGGCGCGGCGATCACAGTCAATGGCTCGGCCGCATTCGTCGCGGCGGAGGCGGTCGATTTCACATACAATGCCGGTTTGTTCGACATCACGGCCACGCGGCAAACCGCCAACGCACTGCTCACGCATAACGGCGCGACGACCGGCCCGGCGAGCAGCGGCGCGGGTGACAATCACCGGATCTATATGGTCGCGGCCCCCGCCAACACCGTGTTCACGATGTTCGTTTCGGCGGCGAACGGCCTGGGTTTCGATATCGCCGGCGCGGCAGCGGTGGATGGCAACACGATCATACTTTCGGCCGGACACAATGTGGTCGGAGTCTCCACCGGCAGTCCATTCGTCGATGCACCCAATGCCACAGGCCAGGGCAATATCGGGCTGGCGGAGGGAAGCATTACTTCTGCGGTACGGGCGCGAGCCAAGAACGATGCGAATGTCGGGGTTTCATCACTGAATACGAGCTTCGCCTCCGACCTCACGGTGCGCGCCGGCGATTTGGCGAACATCTTCGCCGATCAAAGCGTTGTCAGCATCGCTGGCAACGTCCTGCTGGATGCGAGCCGACAGGCGTCCGCGCTTGGCGCTGCTTCTATCGGCGGAAACGCGTTTGCAGGGGCAGGGATCGCGGGAAGCACGCTTGATATCGGCGGAACGCTTACTGTCTTGGCCAATGGTTCCGGCGGGGCTGCGACGACGGGCAGCGGCGGTGCCGGAACCGGCGGCATAGCCAGCATTTCCACTCAAGGTGGCACGGTCAACGTCACGGGCACCGCGCTTGTACAGGCCAACGGCAATGGCGGCGCAAGCGCGACGGGCACGGCGGGCAACGGTCAGGGCGGCTCGGCCTCGATCAGCATGACCTCCGGGACGGGCTCGATCACCGTCGGCGGCATTGCCACTGTGCTGGCGCAGGGCAACGCCGGTGCAACGAACGGCCTCAATCTGGCGCGCGGCGGCAATTCCTCAATTAATGCCAATTCGGCCGGAACAATCACACTCGGCGGCGTGGCAATGGCTGCCAGCGGCTTCGGCAGCGTCAATAACGGCTCGAGCGGTGTCGCAGGCGACGGCACCGGAGGCGATGCCCGGATCGTCGCGAGCAATAACGGCGTGGTGCAGATCACCGGCAACGCAAGCGTCAATGCCAACGGCAGCGCCGCGACGTTGAACGGCATCGGAACCGATGGCGGCAACGGCATGGGTGGCACCTCCTCTATTTCGCAGGATACCGGCGGTCGCGTCACCGTGACCGGCAGCGCGATGGTCAACACAAACGGTGTCGGCGGCGTGAACATGGGCGGCGGCGACGGGATTTCCGGAACCGGTCGCGGCGGTGATTCCCGGCTTGTCGTCAATTCGACGACAGGGGCCGGCACCCCGGTTTCCGTGGGCGGCGACGCGGTGGTCAGCGCGACCGGGACCGGCGGCGCGGGCGGTGCCACCGGCGTCAACGCCAGCGGCGGTGCGGGGATCGGCGGGCTCGCCAATATCGGATCGCAGGTCGGAACGCTGACAGTCGGCGGAAACTCGGTCGTCGCGGAGTCGGATGTGCCCTTCCACACCTCGGACACCGTCATGCGGA
>CBDUBW010000196.1:0-4541 GCA_965365485.1 uncultured Aquisediminimonas sp. | reverse complement strand
TCGGCGATGAACCGGCTCGCGCCCAAATTCCTCGCCTCGCTGATCATGGGGGCGTGGTTCTACATGACCGCGGTCGGCAATTTCGTCGCGGGCAAGATCGGCGAAGCGACCGGCGGGCACGGCGGTGAAATGAACAAAGAGGTCCTGCTCGACGTCTATGGCATGTTCGGCTGGATTTCGATCGGTATCGGTGTCGTCGTTTTGCTGCTCTCCCCCATCGTCAAACGCTGGATGCACCTCGATACGCTGCGCGACGATCATCTGCCCGGCACGTCCGAACTCGCAGAGCCGCAGGCGGGCGGCATCCACCCCGCACCGGAGCGGATATGAACAGACTGATCGTTGCGGCGGGCGCGGCGGCGCTCGCCTTGTCGGGGTGCGCGACCGCCAAGGAAAAGCCTGAAGCCAAGTCCGCCAAAGCACCCCAGGCCGCCGCGCCGAAGGACCCCTACCCTTCGACTTACCGCCCCTATGGCGGGAGGCCGACCGCGATCACCGGCGTCACGCTCTACGACGGCGAGGGCGCGCGCTTCGATAACGCGACCCTGCTCTTTCGCGACGGCAAGATCGAGCGGGTCGAAGCGGGCGGCGGCGCGCCGGAAGGCTACGACCGCATCGACGGCGCGGGCAAATGGGTGACGCCGGGCGTGATCGACGTCCACTCGCATCTCGGCGACTATCCCTCGCCTGCGGTCGATGCGCATTCGGACGGCAATGAAGCAACCGGATCGGTGCGCTCCGAAGTCTGGGCGGAGCACAGCGTCTGGCCGCAGGATCCGGGGTTCAGCCGCGCACTCGCCAATGGCGGGGTGACGACGCTGCAGATCCTGCCCGGATCGGCCAACCTTTTCGGCGGGCGCGCGGTGACGATCAAGAACGTCTACGCGCGCAGTGTGCAGGGAATGAAGTTCCCCGGCGCGCCGTACGGCATGAAGATGGCGTGCGGCGAAAACCCAAAGCGCGTCTACGGCAGCCGCAACCAGATGCCCGCGACGCGGATGGGCAATATGGCGGTCAACCGCCAGACCTGGATCAGGGCCGCAGATTACAAGCGCAAGCTCGACAAGGGCGATACCGTCACGCGCGATCTCCAGCTCGAGACGCTCGCCGGCGTACTATCCGGCGAAATCCTCGTCCACAATCACTGCTACCGCGCCGACGAGATGGCGCAGGTCATCGATATGGCGAAGGAATTCGGCTACAAGGTCTCGACCTTCCACCACGCGGTCGAGAGCTACAAGATCGCCGATCGCCTCAAGGACGAGAACATCTGCTCGGCAATGTGGGCGGACTGGTGGGGGTTCAAGATGGAATCCTATGATGCGATCAACGAGAATATCCCGCTCGTTCACCAGGCCGGGGCGTGCGCGATCGTCCATTCGGACGACGCCAACGGCATCCAGCGGCTCTACCAGGAAGCCGCCAAGGCGCTCGCCGACGGTCGGCGGATCGGCATCCAGGTTTCCGACGAAGTGGCGTGGACCTGGTTGGCGATCAACCCCGCCAAGGCGCTGGGGATCGCCGACAAGACGGGCAGCCTCAAGCCCGGAAAGATGGCCGATGTCGTGCTGTGGAACGGCAATCCCCTGAGCGTCTACACCCGGCCCGAAAAAGTCTGGATCGATGGCGCGCTGATGTACGATGCGATGGACCGCTCGCGGCGGCCGGTGAGCGATTTCGAGCTCGGCCAGCCGGGCGAAGGAGATGTCAAGTGAGGGCGCTCCTACTCGCGGCGTCCGCGCTGATCGCCACTCCCGTCAGTGCGCAGACGGTCGCGATCACCGGCGGCAAGGTCGTGATTGGCGATGGTTCGCCTCCGATCGACGGCGGCACCGTCGTCGTCGTCAACGGGCGGGTGGCGGCGGCGGGCCGTGGCGTCGCGATTCCCGCGGGCGCCGAACGTGTCGATGCGACAGGCAAATGGGTGACCCCGGGCGTCGTCGCGGGCTTTTCACGGTTGGGGCTTGCCGCAGTGGATGCGGTCGGCGACGCCAATGACAGTTCGGCGAGCAATTCGCCCTTCAGCGCGGCGCTTGATGTTTCGCTTGCCATCAATCCCGATGTCGCCGCCATCCCCGTTAGCCGTGCCGCAGGCGTGACGCGGGCGATCGTCTCGCCCGATGCGGGCGACAAGATTTTTGGCGGGATGGGCGCGGCGATCGATACCGGGGCGGACCCGGCGCCGGTGGCGGCGCCAAGGCTGTTCCAGTTCGTCGAGTTCGGCCAGGCCGGGGCGCGGCGTGCGGGCGGCAGCCGGCCGGCGCTTCACGCCTGGTTCAAGGCTGCGCTGCAGGAAGCGCGCGATGCGCAGACCGACGTCTACCGCGAAGAGATGCTGCTGACCCGGCAAGATGCGCAGGCGCTGATTCCGGTCGTGACAGGGGCGATGCGGCTTGCGGTTCATGCCGAGAGCGCGGCCGACATTCGCGCCGTGCTTCAGCTCAAGCGTGAAATGCCACGGCTGAACATCGTTTTGGTCGGCGCGAGCGAGGGCTGGCGCGCGGCGGCGGAAATCGCGCAGAGCGGGGTGCCGGTGATTGCGTCGGCGCTGGTCGACCTCCCGGGATCGTTCGAAACGATCGCCTCGACGCAATCCAATATCGGCCGGATGATGGCGGCGGGCGTCAAGGTCTCGATCGGAATGATCGACGATGACGACCTGCGCCAGGCGCAGCTTTCGATGCAATATGCGGGCAACCTGGTCGCGATCGGCAGACTGCCGGGCGCAGCCGGGTTGAGCTGGGATCAAGCCTTCGCCGCGATCAGCAGCGGCCCTGCCGAAGCGATGGGTCTGGGCGGCGACATCGGCAGTTTGCGCGCGGGACGGCGCGGCGATGTCGTGATCTGGGACGGCGATCCGCTGGAAGTAACGAGCGCCGCCGAGCAGGTCTATATCGACGGCGTCAGGCAGCCGCTGGTGACGCGCCAGACGCGGCTACGCGAACGCTACACCAAGCCCGGTGAAGGCGCTCTGCCCAAGGCGTATGATCGGTAGGACCCTGAACCAAAACATCCGCTCGGCCCGAGCGAAGACTAGGGAGCGCATCGAGCGTAGTCGAGATGTCGTTTCCGCGTGGCAAAAGGTTCTCCACTTCGCTCGAACCTATCCCTCGTCTTCGCTCGGGATGAGCAATATGGGGGAGGGAGGAGGTCTAAGGTGACCCAGCTGATTATCGCTCTCGCTGCCTTCCTCGGCACTCACTTCGCGCTTTCGCATCCGCTGCGCGGGCCTCTGGTCGGGGCAATCGGCGAGAAGGCTTTTCAGTGGCTTTACTCGGTGATTGCCCTCCTGACCTTCGGCTGGGCGATCTTGGCGTTTCGCGCCGCGCCTTACACAGCGCCGTTGTGGAATGCTGGCGACGCGGTCTGGATGCTCGCAAGCGTGCTAATGCTGCTCGGCTCGATCCTGCTGGTCGGCTCGTTCTTCGGCAATCCCGCGCTCCCCGCCCCGGGGGCGGGCAAGCTCACCGCGCAAACGCCGCGCGGCGTCTTCGCGATCACGCGCCACCCGATGATGTGGAGCTTCGCGCTCTGGTCACTGGTGCACGCGATGGTCGCGCCCAATCAAGCGACATTGTGGCTGAGCGGCGCGGTCGCTTTCCTCGCGCTCGTCGGATCGCTCGGCCAGGACGCCAAGAAGGCCAAGCTGATGGGCGATCGCTGGCGCGAATGGCAAGCCAAGACGAGCTATTTTCCGTTTGGCGCGCAGCTTTCCGGTCGGATCGGCTGGGCCGCGGCGTGGCCGGGGCGCACCGTGGTGCTTGCGGGAGTCGCGCTGTGGTTGCTCGCGAGCTGGCTGCATCCGCGCTTCGGCCTGCCGCTGGTCGGGCCATGGCGGTGGCTAGGCTGAGTTTGTTCCTATATTGTTCTTGACAAATAGGATAATTACCTACTACCGTTAGCGGATGTTTTGGTTCGCCATCCTCTCTGCCATTTCTTGCTGCATCGTTTTATCAGCGCTTGCGTTTTCCGCGGGACGTACCCGTCAAGTTCGTCAACTTTGGGGTATCGCGGCGCGCGAATCAGGCGTCGATGACCTCGCCATCTACCCGCGCTGCATTCTCCTGAATGAACTGAAAGCGATGCTCTGGGTGGCGGCCCATCAGCCGATCGACGAGATCGCGGACGACCGCGCGTTCCTCATATTCCTGCGGCAGCGTGACGCGGAGCATGGTCCGTGTTTTCGGATCCATCGTCGTTTCCTTGAGCTGGTTGGGATTCATTTCCCCAAGCCCCTTGAAGCGCGAGACCTCGACCGTTTTGCCTTTGAACGGCCCCGCCTCGATCTCGGCACGATGGGCGTCGTCGCGCGCGTAGAGCGATTTGGCGCCGACGGTCAGACGATAAAGCGGCGGCTGCGCGAGGTAAAGATGACCGCGGCGCACCAAATCCGGCATCTCCTGAAAGAAGAACGTCATCAGCAGCGTCGCGATATGCGCGCCATCGACATCGGCGTCGGTCATGATGACAATGCGTTCGTAGCGCAGCGCATCGGGGTTGCAGTCCTTGCGCGTGCCGCAGCCGAGCGCGAGGGTGAGGTC
>CBDUBW010000195.1:0-4574 GCA_965365485.1 uncultured Aquisediminimonas sp. | reverse complement strand
GCCGATCTTGCGGTCTGTCTTTGTAGTGACGCGGCCCGCAACATTACCGGTGCGATTTTTAACAGCGACGGGGGCTCATCATTGACTCAGGCTCGATTGGCCTCGGATAGTCGCACGACGATCTGCTGACTGTCATTTGCTTGGCCTCCCTACGCCACGGTCATGGCAATGATCGGGAATGGTGCGTGGGCCGAATTCCAGGCGATGGCGATGAAGGCGGTGGTCGGTATTGAGGAATAACCGCAGTTTGCCGCGACCGGTGCCAAGCCGTTAAGAGCTCTCAAAGCCAAAGAGGATGTCATTCTCGCGGAGAGACAGTTCTGGATGCTGGCTTTGGAAACCCGTCACACCAATCTTGGCGAGGTCCGGCAGATGGACGGGACCGCCATTATGCGGAATGTTGAGCGTGTAAATTCGCTCACCGTCTTTCAGTACATAAAAGATCACGCGATCTACTCTTCACGCAGCGTCCGGCGATGGCCTTCCCAGCGCTAAGACGTATTTTCAGTCTAGCGAACCGCCGCAGCCTCGTTCGCAACCATCCTATCACGTTGCTCGACGCTCATCGCCTTGGCGTTGGGGTCGGCGGCATCTATGGCATCGGCCCGGCGTTCGCCGGTCTCGCGGACCTGTTCGGCGCGCTCATCAAGAGCTTCCGCCTGATTTTCAAGCAGGTCAGCCTGCATCTCGATCGCATCCGCCCGATTATCTGCAGCATCCTCTACCCGGTCGGCCAAGCGATCATCGCCCTTGCCGCCGCATGCAGAGAGAGGCAACGCTACAGCCGCTAAGACAAGCATGGTGCGTTTCATAATTCATCTCCGATTAACTGCGCGCAGCGGTTCGCTGCGCGTACATCAAAATAACTACCGAAACGATCAAAAGTGCCGTTAGTAGTCACTTTTTCGATCAGCGAGCGACAAACTTTGAAGTCGTTAGTTCATTTTCTGTTTGAGCGACAACGCTCATGCTTTTATCCAATTCTGAGAACAACGGCGCAAACTTGATCGCATCGTCCAAAACCCGCACCGTGGATCGCAGCGTCAACTTCCGGCCGCGTCACAAGTATGCGGCCCAGACCAGCAAAATTGTCAAAAACATGCTCGGCACTTATCTGCTCCTCGTGCCGGAATGAGTTGCCCTTCGGCCCCTTTTGCCAAACTGCCGGTCAGAACCTAACTGGAGCGCGTCGGCAAGCCTAACTATTACCGCCTGATCGCCGGTTCGCGCAGGAAATGCGGGTCACGCGTTTTTCCCTTTTCTTCTTGGCGCATCTACACTGTCGTCGGCGGCCGCCTCTTGGCGTCTCATCTGTAACGCCTCTGGAAACCATAGCGTCCGCTGCGGGAAGGGAATTTCCATTCCCGCATCGTCGAGCGCGCGCTTGATTGCGCGTACCACTTTGTCGCGGCTGGCGTGAGCCTGAACCGGGGTCGAGCCGGCCCACCAGCGAATGAGAAAGTTGATCGAGTTGTCGCCGAACTCCTTGGCGAAAACCTCTATCGGCCGTTCTGATTCCACCACATCAATCGCGGAGACCGCGCCGGTAATGACCGATGCTGCGCTGTCGAGATCGACATCGTACGCCACCCCGACCTCGACCTCGTGGCGGCGGAGCTTCTCGTCGGTTAGGATTTTAAGCGGATTCTTGAAGAGGTAAGCGTTGGGGACAAGGACAAGTTCGTTGCTTAGGTGCCGCAAATAAGTGTCGCGTAGCGTGATCTGCTCAACGCGTCCCTCGACCTCCTCGCATTCGATCAGGTCGCCGATATTCACCTTGTTGCGCAACATGATCAGGATACCGGCAAGGAAATTCTCGAATATATCCTTGAACGCGAAGCCGATCGCGACCGACCCCAGACCGAGCAGCGCAAGCAGGCTGGCGGGGGTAACCCCGGGGAAAATGATAGTCGCGGCGATAAGCAAGCCAACCGCCCAAACCGCCACGCTCAATATCGTTTCGAACAGGTTCAGGAGCGTTCGCCGTAACTCTGCATGTCCCAGCAGGCGCCGCAGAATGCGCCGGGCGCCCTTGGCGGCGCCCCAAGTCACCAAAATAACCAACATCGCGATGCCGATCTGGGGCAGCACCCGGACGAAATCCGCGACCATTTCATTGATACGGTCGAAGAGAATTGCGAAGAAATCCATGGGTCCATCTAGCTGAAGGGAGCGATACGGTCCAATTTACATTGGTTCGTCCCACGTCAGCGTTCGATCAGCGCCGGCGTTGGCCCTTCGACACGCCGACTCGTTCGTTGGCCGCAGGACGGGATTGAATTGCCCGCCCTTTTTTGAGCGGTGCTCGAATGCATCGTTGATGTGTCGCGTCGAGGGCGTCCCCGCTCAGTCGCGCGCTGACAAATTGTTGAGAATCTTCAATTGAGCCCCGCAGAGAGCGTTTCGATCGTTACAGGCCTGCTGGTGTATCGTTGCGGATTCTGTTGGCTTCGAACCGCCCCCGCCACCATTCAATGAGCCGCGCGGTTGTGCGAGCCGCTTCTCGCTGCGCCCGGCGAGCGCCCATGGAATCGGCCGTGGAGAGCGGCTGTGGGGCCTGCAGGTACTCGGCGATCAGCTGGCCGGTGTAGCCGGTGGCCCCGTAGACCACCAAATCGAGGTCTCGGCTCACGATGCGTGAGGGAGTTGCTTGGCTACCATTCGAAGCCAATGGTCAGGCCGTAGGTTCGCGGTGCGTTGTAGTTCTTGTTGCCGAACCCAAGCGAAGTGAGATCGATCGCCTGAGTAACGTACTGCTCGTTAGTGAGATTGCGGCCCCACAGGGTGGCCGACCAACCTCCGGCAAAATCGGCTCCCACTTGCGCATCAACCAGCCAGTACGCTTTTGTTCCGAGTAGGGGGTTGTTGTCGGCGTCGCGAAACTGGCTCGAGCTGTAGGAGGGCTGGACCGAGAACCTCAGGCGGCCCCAGCGCTGCATCGGCATTTCGTAGGTCGCAGCACCTCGAAAGCTGAATTTCGGCGCGTTGGGCAGATCGTTGCCCGTGACCACCAGCCCGCTACCCGTGGTGTAGGCGCCGAGCCGCGTGTCGAGCAGGCCGATAGCCGCCTGCAGCGTCAGCCCATCGATCGGCTTGAGAGACAGGTCCGCATCGATGCCTTTGACGCGCGCCTTGGGCACATTGCCCAGGATCTGGATCGGAATAGCCCCTGCATTCGAGCGGATGAAGGTCTGGATATTCTTGTAATCGTAATAGAATGCGCTGAGGTTCAACTGGGCGAGGCCGTCGGCCACGTCGGCTTTGACCCCCACTTCGTATGAGGTGAGTTTTTCCGGACGATACGGCGCGAGCTGTTCGACCGCGGTCGCCAGCCCGAAATAGAATCCGCCGCTTTTCTGCCCGCGCGCAATCAGGCCATAGATGAGCGTATCGTTCGAGGGCCGGAAGTTCAGCCCGATGTTGCCCGTCAGATTGTTGTCGGTGATGCGATCATCGACCACCGCAAGCGGGATGTTGGCAATCGCGCAGCCGCCGCACAGCACGCTTCCGGCGAACGGATTGAGGTCGAACGACCCGCCGGCGTAGGTGCGCCGTTCCCACGTGTAACGCAAGCCCCCGACCGCTTCGAGCGTGGAAGTGAGTGCGTAGATCAGGTGCGTAAACCCAGCGGCGGACTTGGTGGTCTGATCTGCGGTGATCAGCAGGTTCGTGTTGAAGAGGGCCTGATTGTCCCCTAGCGACTGGCCTTCGAAGTTGTCCCATGAGTAAAACGCACCCACCAACCAATCGAGCGCACCCGCGGTGCCCTGCAGGCGCAGTTCCTGCGAGAACGCTTTCACCCGACCCGAGCTGATGAAGTCGAGGATCGGGAGCGGGGTGGAATCGATGTTCGTGTCGATCGCCTGCTTGAAGCGGCGATACCCGGTGATGGCAGTGAGAGTCGCCGCGCTCAAATCGATATGGTTGCGCATTGTCAGGTCCCAGCCGTCGTTGCGGAGGAACCCCTTGCGCTCGGTGTCGACGATGAAAGGATCGCGGTCGGCATCGGTGTAACCGAAGAAATTGGTGCACGAGACATCGTCGCTGCGACCGGCCAAGATCGAAGCGCAGGGCATGAACGTGGCCGGATCGATGGCGCCGAAGAACTCGGCGACGCCCAGTTGACCTCGCTGACGGTACACTTCGCCCTTGATCAGGGTCTGGATGCTGGGCAGCGGCTCCAGCGCGAGCATGGCGCGGCCCGTCTGGATGGACTGGCGCCCGAGCGTGCCGGGCAACAGCCTGCTCTTCCAATAGCCGTCATCCTGTTCGGTGATGCGGCCCGACAAGCGCAGCGCCGCGGAATCGCCAAGCGGCTGGTTGACCATCGCCTCGGCGGAAAAGGTGTCATAGTTGCCGTAGCCAACGCGGAGCCGCCCCTCGTGCCGCTGCACGGGGGGCGCCGAGATGAAGTTGATCGCGCCCGCGGTCGAATTGCGGCCGTAAAGCGTGCCCTGCGGCCCCTTGAGGATTTCGACCCGATCCAGATCCTGGATCTGCGTGTTGAGCATGATGACCGATGGCAGATAGATGTCATCGATGTAGATGCCGGCCGAAGGACTGGTGTTCGCTCC
>CBDUBW010000194.1:0-4621 GCA_965365485.1 uncultured Aquisediminimonas sp. | reverse complement strand
TGTTCGACCTCAAGGACGAGGCCGAGATGGGGCATATCCAGCTTTCGCGCGAGGCCGATCTCGTCGTCGTCGCGCCCGCCACCGCCGATCTGCTGGCGAAGATGGCGGCGGGCATCGCCGACGATCTGGCAACGACGCTGCTCCTCGCGACCGACAAGCCGGTGTTCGCGGCGCCCGCGATGAATGTGCGGATGTGGGAACATGCCGCGACTCGCCGCAATGTCGCGACGCTTCGTGACGACGGGGTGACAGTGCTCGAACCCGATGAAGGGCCGATGGCGTGCGGTGAACATGGCGCCGGGCGGCTGCCAGAGCCTGAGGCGATCGTCTCCGCGATCGAGCGCGCGCTGGGCGGCAGCGATCCGCTCGAAGGGCAGCCGGATTTTTCGCCGGGGTCATGACCGCCCCGCACATACTCGTCACCGCCGGGCCGACGCACGAGCCGATCGATCCGGTCCGCTATATCGCCAACCGATCGTCCGGGAGACAGGGTTTCGCGATCGCGGAAGCGCTGGCGGCGAGGGGCGCACGGGTCACGCTGATCGCGGGGCCAGTGACGCTGCCGACGCCGCCGGGGGTGACGCGGATTGACGTGCAGACCGCGCTGGAGATGGTGGCCGCGGTTGAGGCCGCGCTCCCAGCCGATGCCGCGATCATGGTTGCCGCGGTGGCCGATTGGCGCGTCGACAGCGCGGGGCAGAAAATCAAGAAGGATGCCGGGGGCAAGCCGCCGACACTCGCGCTGGTCGAGAACCCCGACATATTGGCAGGACTGGCAAAAAGCCCGCGCCGCCCTGCGCTGCTGATCGGCTTTGCCGCGGAAACCGAGGCTGTCATCGCCAACGCGCAGGCGAAGCTCGCGAAGAAGGGCTGCGACTGGATCGTCGCCAACGACGTCTCGGGCGATGTCATGGGAGGCGCGGCGAACAGCGTGCACATCGTCACCGCCACGGGCGTCGAGAGCTGGGAGCGGATGGCGAAGGAAGAGGTCGCGGAACGTCTCGCGGAAAGGATCGTTGCCGGTCTTCCACAGTAGAGGAACGTGCGATCATGGCCGAGAAGAAGGGCAAGGGCAGCGAGACCGCGAAAAAGGCGAACGCCAAGGCGGCGAAGGAAGGCGAAAAGAACCCGCGCAAATCCTCCGCTGCGCAGAGCGAGCTCGGCAAAAAAGGTGCCAAGGCGAAGAAGAAGTAGGCGCCTCGCCTTGACCTAAATTCCAAACGTCGTCCCGCATCACGTGCAGGGTGACGAGGTGGACCGGATCGCGGTTATTCGACTTCGACCGCGATCGCGGTGCCCTCGCCGCCGCCGATGCAGAGAGCCGCGACGCCTCGCTTGAGGCCGCGATTCTGCAGCGCCGCGACCAGCGTCGCGATGATCCGCGCGCCCGATGCGCCGATCGGGTGGCCCAATGCCGTCGCGCCGCCATTAACGTTGAGCTTTTCCGCCGGGATGCCCATTTCCTTCATCGCGATCATCGGCACCATCGCGAAGGCTTCGTTGATTTCGAACAGATCGACATCGGCGACCGACCAGCCGGCCTTCGCCATCACCCGCTCGATCGCCTTGACCGGGGCCGAGGTGAATTTGGCGGGTTCATGACTGTTGGTCGCCCAGGCGACGATCTTCGCCGCGACCGGCAGTCCCTGTTCCCTGGCGACGCTCTCCTTCGTCACCACCAAGGCGGCCGCGCCATCCGAGATCGACGATGCATTGGCGGCGGTAATCGTACCGTCCTTGGCGAACGCGGCTTTCAAACCCGGGATCTTGTCGGGATTGGCCTTGCCCGGCTGCTCATCGACCGCGACGGTTTCCTCGCCCTTGCGGGTTTTGACGGTGACGGGAACGATCTCACGCTCGAACGCGCCCGACTTGATCGCTTCATTGGCGCGCGTCAGCGAACGGATGGCATATTCATCCTGCGCCTCGCGGGTGAACTGATACTCGGTGCAAGTCTCCTCGGCGAAGCTGCCCATCGCGCGGCCCTTGTCATAGGCATCCTCGAGGCCGTCGAGGAACATCGAATCCTTGATTTCGCCATGCCCCGCGCGCGCGCCGCCGCGATGCTTGGTGAGGAGGTAAGGCGCGTTGGTCATGCTCTCCATGCCGCCCGCAACGACGATGTCGCTGGTGCCCGCGATGATCGCTTCGGCGGCCATCATCGTTGCTTTCATGCCTGAGCCGCAGACCTTGTTGACCGTGGTCGCGCCGACCGATTGCGGCAGCCCCGCGCCGAGCGTCGCCTGACGCGCCGGAGCCTGGCCGAGCGCGCCGGGAAGAACGCAGCCCATGATCACCTGATCGATCGCCTCGGGCTTGACCCCCGCGCGCTCGACCGCGGCCTTGATCGCCGTTGCGCCCAGTTCGGTCGCGGCAACGCCCGCCAACGCGCCTTGCAATCCGCCCATCGGCGTGCGGGCGTAGGAGGAGATGACGATGGGGTCTGCGGTCATGGCGCCGTGTCCTTTTTTTCGGGAGTCGAGAGACGAACTTCCCATTTCGTTACGCCGCCGGAAAATGCAAGCGCGCGGCGCGGGCGATCAGATGACCTTGAGGTGGCGAAGGATCGAGAAAATGCTGACGATGATGAGCAGCACGCCGACCATGATCATCAGCGGCCGAGCCGGGACATGCTTGGTGATCCATGAGCCGAGCGGGGCCGCAAGCACGCCGCCGATCAGCAGGCCGATGACTGCAACCGGAAAGTCGCCGATGCCGAGCGACAATATGTAGGTGATCGACACCGCGAGCGCGACGACGAACTCGGCGCTGTTGACGGTGCCGACCGTGGTTCGCGGGTTCTGCCCCTGAATAAGAAGAGTGGAAGTCGTGACCGGGCCCCAGCCGCCCCCACCCGTCGCGTCGAGGAAGCCGCCGACGACGCCGACCGGCTCGACGATCTTTGCCCGCTTTTCGAGCGGAACGGTGAGGCCGATGCCCTTCCACAAAATATAAATGCCGATGAGCGTGAGGTAGGTCAGCACATAGGGTCGTGCGAAATTCGAATCGTTGAGGTGCAGCAGCGACAGGACATAGGCACCGGCAACGCCGCCGATCACGCCCGAGATGGCAAGGCGCGAGAACAGCTTCCAATCGACATTGCGGTGATAAATGTGGCTCGCCCCGCTGACCCCGCCGGTAAAGACCTTGATGACATGGACGTAGGAGGTCGCGAGCGCGGGCGGCGTCCCCAGCCAGAGCAAGGCGGTGTTGGCGATCACGCCGAACGCCATGCCGAGCGCGCCATCGACGAGTTGCGCGACGAAGCCGATCAGGATGAAGGGCAGCAACGCGTCTAGCAGGTCCGGCGTCAGCGGTGGCAGCAACAGAAATCCCTTCGCGCAAGGCCGTTAGCAGCTATGCGCCAAATCAGAAACGCGCCTTTATTGTCGCGCCCCAAGTTCTGCTGTCACCTGGCTGACCGGAAATGAGGCCGGCATCGCCGGGCGTCGTCGCCAGCACCTCGTAATATTCGGCATCTAAAGCGTTGCGCACCCAGAGAAACGCATCCCATGCCTGGCCGTTTCGAAGGCCGAGCCGGAAATTGTTGACGCTGTAACCGTCGATATCGGTGTAGATCGAACGCGAGGGGTTGGAGGAGAATTTGGTGCGGTAGTTGCCCTCCCAGCCGAAATAGATTTCGTCATCCGCAGCGAGAAGGCCGACGGGGTGATTGTACTCGGCACCGTAGGAGACCGCCCATTTGGAGATGCCCGGCAGCCATTGCCCGGAGATGTCGCAATTGGCGGGACTGATCCCGCCGGGGGTGCCGGGGGCGCTTGGCGCCTGACCGGGCGCGGCGGTGGCTCCGCCCGAAAGCTCGGGCGGGCAGGGCGCATCGGTGAAGCGCACATATTCGTGATCGGTGTAGGCGGCGTTGACATAGGCGTTGAAGCGCCGCGACGGGCGGATCGCGAAATCGGCCTCGACGCCGCGAACGCGCACCTTGCCGGCATTGGCGAGATAGCCGCGCAGCACCGCAAGCTGGGCGTTGCGCACGACCGCCTGATAATCCTTCACATCGGTCCAGAAGCCCGCGAGGTTGAGGGTCGCCTTGCGATCCCAGAATTGCGACTTCACGCCGATCTCGAAATGATCGACCTTTTCCGGACGAACGGTCGCCGCGGAGAGGATCGGGTTGTTGGCGGCGTCGAGCGGGAGACCGTTCAGATTGATCCCGCCCGATTTGAAGCTGCGCGCATAGGTCGCATAGGCAAGCACGTCGCGGTTGAACTCGTAGACACCCTTGATGTCGTAGGACAGGTTCCAATCGCTGAATTTCGCTGTGTAGGCCTGGGGCGGCAGCACGCCGCGCTGGTCGGCGGTGAGCGGCGTGTTCGTCCCGTTGGTGACGGTTGCGACGTAGGATCCCTTCTTGCGATCGTAATTGATCCGAAGGCCGGGCTGGATGCTGAAGGCGTCGTTCACTCTATAGACGAGCTGCCCGAAAGCGGCGAGGCTGGTGTTGCGGAAATCGATGTCGTTGACCGACGTCAGCCCGTCGAGCGTCGCCGGGTTGTTGGCGGCCGCGCTCGCCGGGTTGAGCAGCCAGCGGCTCGCGGCGGGCCCCTGCACCTGCAGTCCGTCGGTCGCGATGTCCTGGTGGAAGGCGAAGAGCCCG
>CBDUBW010000193.1:0-4634 GCA_965365485.1 uncultured Aquisediminimonas sp. | reverse complement strand
CCATCTCGGCATGGCGACGCAGACCGATGCCGGGCTGATGGTGCCGGTGATCCGCAACGCGGAAGCGCGCAACGTCTGGCAGTTGGCGAGCGAGATCGTCCGACTTGCCGACGCTGCGCGCAGCGGCAAGGCGAAGTCAGAGGAGCTGTCGGGCTCGACGTTGACTGTCACTTCGCTCGGGCCGCTGGGTGGGATAGCGACCACGCCGGTGATCAACCGTCCCGAAGTCGCCATCATCGGCCCCAACCGCGTGATCGAACGGCCCGTCATCCGCGATGGCGAGATTGCGGTCGCCAAGCTGATGAACCTATCGATCAGCTGCGATCACCGCGTCGTCGACGGCTGGGACGCGGCGAGCTTCGTCCAGCTATTGCGCAAATTGCTGGAAACGCCGGTGCTGCTGTTCGCGGACTGAGGGACGCGCACGTCGCCCCAGCGAACGCTGGGGCCGCTGGAAAGGTTTGCGCTCGTGCGGACAGCGATCCCAGCTTGCGCTGGGATGACAAGCACGTTCAACGCCGAGTCAGAACAATTTCCGGAAGCTCAGCGTCACCGTGCGGCCCAGCGGGTCGATGAACCCGGGCTGGAAGCGGAAAGGCGTCACGCCGCTGCCGTCAGAGACGTTGCGGATCGTGTCGAAGACGTTGTCGACACGCAGCGAGAGGCGGCTGCCCTTGAGGAAGGGGACGCGTTCGACGAGCGATTTGCGCTGGTCGAAGTTCATGAACAGCCGCAGGTTGAGCGTGGTCAGTGAACCGAAGCGAAGCTCGTCACCCACGGCGTCGCGCACGGTCGAGCCGCTCTGAAACGCACCGATCGCGCGGATGCCGAAGCCATCCTTGAAATAGCCGCCTTCCAGATCGATGCGGTGCTCGGCTGTCCCGCCGAGGCCGCCGGTGGTGCTGCCATTGAGCAGATCGAGCTTGGGCACGCCGGGCGCGATGACGATCTCGTCGGCGAGCTTCAACGTGTAGATCAGCGATGTCGAGACGCGTTCGCCCGGCCCGCCGCCGCCAAATCCGCGCCCGCCACCGCCGCCGCGACCGCCGCCCGCACGCGGCCCGCCTGGCCCGCGCCCGGGGCCCATCCCGCCACGGCCCTGGCGCCCGCCTTCAGGCTGTGGGCCGAGCGACTTGTTGAAGTTCAGACCGAAGCGAATTTCGTCGCTCTTGCTCGAAAGATAGTTGATCGCGCGCTCGTCGATCGAAACCAGCGCGCCCGATGCGTCGCGGACGATGCGCCCCGGGAACGCCGCTTCGATCTCAGGAGTGAGAGCGGGGAAGCTGCTCAACGGATTGCTCGCGCGATTGCGGTAAAATTCGGTGTAAAGCCGCAGGCCTTCGGCGAACTTGGGCTGCCATGAGGCGGAAATCTTGACGTCGCGTCGATCCTCGTTGCGCAGTAACGGATTGCCGCCCGAAATCAGATTGACGATTGCGGTTTCGCCGCGGACGAAATCGAAGACGGTGGCATTGGGTGTCAGGACGAGCGGATCGCCGATCTGCTGCTGGCTCGGCGCCGCTTCTTCGGCGGAGAGGCTGGCGCGCAGATTGACCCCGTCTACCGGCTCCCAGTTGAAGCCATAGCCGAACGAGCGCAGCGATCCGAAATCGGATAGCCGCCGGTAGCCGCCGTTTACGTTGATCGAGAGATCGCCGATCGCGCTCGCGACGTCGCGGCGGCGGCTGGCGAGCGGAATCTCGAAGCTTGCCCGTGCCGAGGCGTCGCCACGCGACAGGATGGCGCTGCTGAGCGTGCCGCCGCGATTCGATCGGCTGCGGAAGCCGCGGCGTTCGTAACCCGCGCGCAGCGACGCGGTCAGCGGCCCGGCGGGAAGCTGTACGATCGGCCCCGCGAGGAGAAGGTTTGCGTTGCTCGTCGTCAATCGCGAACGCGCGGTGTCGCGCGGCGCAGCCGGGCCGGCGGCGGTGTCGGTCAGCGTGCGCACGGTGCTGACGCCGTAATTGCCCGTCGCGGTCCAGCGCCATTGGCCGATATTGCCGTCGAGAGTGGCGCCGGCATTGCCCGACTGGCTGAGCCGGTCGCGCTCGAGCGGCACCAGATCCGGCGTCGAAAGTCCGAAACGGCTGCGGCTGTCGGTCCTGTCATAAGTCAGGTTGAGCGTGCCCTGGATGGTTTCGGTCAGCCCGCGGTTGATCGTTCCGGCAAGCTCGAACGTCTCGCTTGCGCCGAGCAGGTCGCGCGCCTCGGCAAGACCCAAGATCGGCTGGACGATGCCACGCTCAGCCTCGGTGACGGCGGTGTCGCGATCATATTCGGCGCTCACGTTGACGCGGCCATTCTCGCCGATGGCGACGAAGGTCGCTTCAACCTCCGCTTCGCTGCGGTCGCCGCTGGTCGGCATGCCGTATTCGACCTCCGCGGTGAAGGCGCGGAAATCATCCTTGAGGATGAAGTTGATGACGCGCTGATCGGCGGAAAAGCCGTAGCGCAGCGCGACCTCTTCCGGGAAGGTCTCGACCTTGCGGATGGCCTCGGGCGGCAGATCGCGGATTTCGGCGAAGCCCGAGACACGCCGGCCGTTGACCAGCACCACCGGCGCACCCCCGCCCCGGCCACGTCCGGTGCCGGTCTGCGGCGCCAGCGCTTCGACCAGATCGGCGATGCTCGAAACGCCATAAGCCTCGATCGCTTCGGGTTCGAGCTCGAGATCGGGCGGGATATCGGTTTCGACCGATCCGGCGAGCCTTGGCGCAGTCACGACGATCTCGGCGACTTCGCCCTCATCGACCGCTTCGGGCGGTGCTTGCGCCACATCGGGCGCCACCTGCGCGAGCGCGCTTGTGGAAGCGAGAAGCGCAATCAGCGCCGATGCGTTTGTGATTGTCATTGCCATCCCAATTCGATGGCGAACTAATGCTGAACCTTTTCTGGTGTTCCTGTTCATGTACGGTCGGGCTGCAGTTCCGCCTTGCAGTGCAACATTTCTGGCACAGGCCGGTTGGCATCGGCTTCGCGCGCGTCCAAGGAAGCCTTCTCATGCCCCGCACCACAGCCACGACCGGCCCCAGCCGGAGCGAATTCGTGCTGCTCATTTCGAGCGTCATGATGCTCGTCGCGTTCGCGATCGATTCGATGCTTCCAGCGCTGCCCGCGATCGGCGAGTCTCTGCATGTCATCGTCGAGAATGAGCGACAGTTCGTCATCACCGCATTTATGATCGGGTTCGGCGTCGCGCAGTTCTTCGTTGGCGCGATTTCAGACAAATATGGTCGGCGGGGGCTGATGCTGATCTCACTCGGCGGCTATGCGCTGACCAGCCTCGCCGCGACCTTCGCCCCGAGCTTTGAGACGCTGCTGCTTGCGCGGTTTGCGCAAGGCATGGCGACGGCGGGTGCGCGCGTCCTCGTCAACTCGGTGGTGCGCGACCGCTTCCAGGGGCGTGAGATGGCGCAGGTGATGAGCCTTGCCAGCACCATCTTCATGGCCGCGCCGATCCTCGCGCCGTTGATGGGCCAGGGTGTGCTGATGGTGGCGCCGTGGCGCTGGATTTTCGCGGTGCTGGCAATTCTTGGCGCGCTCGTGGGCCTGTGGGTGCTGATGCGGCTGCCCGAAACGCTCGATCCCGCCAACCGGCGTGAAATCAACCCGCGCGATTTGAAGGATAGTGCGGCGATCGTCCTCGGAGATCGTCAGAGCGTCGGCTACACCATCGCCAACACGCTGGTGACGGTCGGTCTGATGGGCTTCCTGGTCTCGGTTCAGCAGATCTTCGCCGACACGTTCGACAGCCCGGATTTCCTGCCGGTCGGCTTCGCGATCATGGCGACGGGGATGGCGGCGGGCTCGCTGACCAACGCCGCGATCGTCAAGCGCTACGGGATGCGGCTCATTGGCCATAGCGCGATCATCTTCTTCACCCTCATGGCGGGGGTGCACGCCGCCGTCGCGCTGACCGGCCAGGAAACGCTGTGGACTTTTGTCGGTCTGCAGACGGCGATGATGATCGGCTTCTCGTTCGCGGTCGGAAATTTCGGGGCGATGGCGATGGAAAATATGGGCAGGGTCGCTGGCATCGCGAGCTCGCTCCAGGGCAGCTTTTCGACGCTCGTCGGATCGACGTGCGGCGCGCTGATCGGGCTGAGCTTCGACGGGACGACGGGGCCGCTTTATGTCGGCATCTTCGTCGCGGGAACGGGGGCGATTCTCGCGATCTTCATTACCGAAGGCGGGCGGCTTTTCGTCGCGCGAAATGCAGAAGGGACAGCGTGATGGCGCACTGGCTGCTCAAGAGCGAACCGCACAAATATGGCTGGGACCAGATGGTCGCAGATAAGCGGACGCACTGGGACGGCATCCGCAACCACCAGGCGGCAATCAATCTGAAAGCGATGAAGCGGGGCGACACTGCGTTCTTCTACCATTCGAACGAGGGCAAGGAGATCGTCGGCGTCGTCCAGGTTGTCAAAGAAGCCTATCCCGATCCGGGCGACGCGGCGGGGCGCTTCGTGATGGTCGACGTCGAGGCGGTCAAGCCGATGAACGCGCCGGTGACGCTGGCGGACATGAAGGCCGAGCCCAAGCTGGCTGAGTTCCTGCTCCTGCGCCACACGCGGCTGAGCGTGGTGCCGGTGAGCGCCGAGCATTGGAAAGTGATTTTGGGAATGGGCGGG
>CBDUBW010000192.1:0-4680 GCA_965365485.1 uncultured Aquisediminimonas sp. | reverse complement strand
GCTCATGAAGCGCTTCAGATCAGTGTCGATGGGGATGACGGGGAATACGACCCAATTCTCTGTGAGGAAGAAGGTGTGCATCAGCGCCATGTGGGGGACGGGGATGATCTCGCTGCCAAGCACCTCGCCCGTAGCGTCGATGCGGTCGTAGCGGATCTCGGCCGCGCCCATCGGCCCGTTGATCGCGAAGCCCAGGTTGATCAGTTCGCCGCTGGCATGATCGACCTTGGGGTGGGCGCTGAAGGTGGTGGTTATCCTGCCGCCGTAATCATGCTCGCCCAGCGTATCGAGATCGCGCGGAGAGAGCGCGACAGGCGGCGCGCCTTCCATCAGCGCGAGCAGCTTGCCGCCGTGGAGGATGATGTTGGTGTTGGCGGTGTTGTAGCGCTTACCGTGGGTCGAGGGATCGGCTGTCATCGGGTTGCCGAACATGCCGAACAGCCGCTTGCCCGCGGCCTTTTCCATCTCGAACTTTTCAGTGCGGACCCAGCGGTTGCGCATCGAGACGCGGCCGTCTTCGAATTCGAAGGCGTAAACCATGCCGTCGCCGTCGAACCAGTGATACTCGCCCTCGCGCGTCGGGTAGAGCGGCTCTGGGCCATTGCGATAGAAAATGCCGGCGAGGTCGCGCGGCAATTCACCATCGACGATCAGATCGGGGGCAGTCGCTTCGAAGCGGACGGGCTCATGGTGCCCCGACAGATAGGGGTGATCGAAAAACGCCTGAGTCATGCGAACTCCCTGGGATCGAGCAATCCTGTCGCGAGCGGCGGCAAAAATCAGCTATCGAAATGAAGCGGTGCGCCAATCACAGTTGCTAGTTGGCCATGCGAAAGCCCCTGCCGATACTGTCCTTCGGAGGAGAGCGGCGATGATCGAAGTCAGAATTTCCTGCACCCTGATTGCGGCAGTCGCGACATTTGTCGTGTCGGCTGCGGCGCAAGCCGAGGATTCGGCGAAACGGCCCAATGTTCTGGTGATCCTCGCGGACGATCTCGCCTATAGCGACCTTTCTCCCTATGGCGGAGAAATCGATACGCCCAACCTTGCAAGGTTGGCGAAATCGGGCGTTACCTTCACATATTTCCACACCTCTCCGATGTGTTCGCCATCGCGCGCGATGCTTCTGACGGGGGTGGCGCAGCACCGCACCGGCTTCGGGGCAATGGCCGAGTTCACGGGCGCCAACCAGAAAGGCCAGCCTGGCTATGAAGGCTTTCTCAACAGCCGCGTCCTGACGCTTGCCGAGCGGCTGAAAAGCGCCGGCTATCGCACGAGCATGGCGGGGAAATGGCACCTCGGCGCGCAATCGCTACCGCACCAGCGCGGCTTTGAAGATAGCGCGATCCTGCTCGAAGGTGCAGGCAGCCATTTCGACAATAAAGGCTATGCTGCCTTCAAGCCCGTCGTCACCTATCTGCGCGACGGCAAGCCGATGGCATTGCCCAAGGACTTTTATTCGAGCGACTTCTACGCGGCTGAGGCGATCCGCCAGATCGGTCAGCCCGGCGACAAGCCATTCTTCGCTTATCTCGCCTTTACCGCGCCGCATTGGCCCCTCCACGCGCCGCGCGAGACGATCGCGAAATATGATGGCCGTTACGCGATGGGCTGGGACAAGCTGCGCGAAGAACGGTTTGCGGCGCTGAAGCAGCGCGGGGTGATCGGCGCTGAGGCCGAGATGCCGCCCCGGATGAAAGAAGTTCCGGCCTGGACAAGCTTATCGCCGTCGGACCAAGCCTATCAGGCCAAACTCATGGCCGTCTACGCAGCGATGGTCGATCGGCTCGACTGGAATGTCGGACGCGTGCTCGATCATCTCGAAGCGACCGGGCAATTGTCGAATACGATTATCGTCTTTTCATCGGACAACGGGCCAGAGGCGCTCGACTTCACATCGAACAGCAAATTCCCGGGCGCGACTGACTGGATCGAGGCCAACTTCCAGAACAATGTCGAGACGCTGGGCAGCCCGAATTCCTACGCCTTCTATGGCCGCGGCTGGGCTCAGGTCGGCGCTGCGGCCCATCGCTATTACAAGACCTATGTGACCGAGGGTGGCCTGCATTCGCCGTTTATCCTATCATGGCCCGAAGGTGTGAAGGGCGGCGGCAAAACGCGCGCTTTCGCGACGTTGCTGGATGTAACGCCGACGATCCTCGAGGCAGCGGCAATCCCTGCGAACCGCGCAGGCACGAAAGCCGAGCCGCTGGCCGGACGTTCGATGCTGCCCTATTTGCGCGGGAAGACCCAGGCGATCTACGATGGCCTTGACGGGCAGGGCTTCGAACTCTTTGCCAACGAAGCCTATATCTCTGGAGACTGGAAGATCATGCGCCTGCGGGCTCCCGAGGGAGACGGGGCGTGGAAGCTTTTCAACCTGGCTCGTGACCCGGGCGAGCTGACCGATGTGGCGGCCGCCAATCCGAAGCTCTTCAACGATCTCAGGGCACGCTACGATTCATTCGCCAAGCGCAACAATGTCATCCTTCGCACCGAACCCATGGAATTGTTCAAGGGCGGTGAGCATGCGGGTCATTGACGCCGCGACGAGGAACGGGCGGTCGAACCGAGACCGCCCGTTTCATAATAGCGACCGCTAGAAGTTGAACCCGGCTTCGATGCCGTAGGTGCGCGGCTGCCTCGCGGTGCCGAAGGTCAACAGTCCGGCAACCGGAAGCGTCGAGGCCAGACCCTTATTGTTGGTCAGGTTTCGACCGAACACCGAGAATTTGACCTCGCGATCATCGCCTAGATTGAATGCGTAGCCGATCTGCGCCTGCAAATCTTCGCGATCTTCGGTCAAACAGCGCGGATCGGTGATGATCGCGCCGGGAATTCGTGGGCGCGCCGGACTGATGCAGGTTTGATACTTGCTCTGGAACCGGATCAGCGTCGAGGCCGAAAATGTGCCACCGGCCATCTCGCGGCTGTAGTCCAGGCCCGCCGACCATTGAACTTTCGGCGCCCTTCTCAATTTCAGGTTCGACACGTCGTCGAGAATGCCGTCGGGAGCGCTGCCGGGTGTCAGACCGACCACGTCGCTGAAGAACCGATCGAATTCAGCATCGGTGTATGAAAACGATGCGGTGAAGGCCAGATCACGCGAAAGCTGCGCCGTCGCCTCGAATTCCGCGCCCTTGATCGTCGCTGACGAAGCGTTGCGAACGACCGTCTGGTTGCCGGTACCGCCCATCAACGGCTCGACGATTTCCTCCTGCTTGTCGTCATATTTGGTGTAGTAGAGCGCGACGTTGGTGCGCAGCGTCCTGTCGAGCCAATCGGCTTTCAAACCCACTTCATAGGCATCGACCGTTTCGGGCTGATACGGCCCGAGCGTCGCCGGAGTGCCCCCGCGTCCGTTGAAGCCGCCCGATCGGAAACCGCGCGAAAACGATCCATAGACGCGCCTGTTGTCATCGAATTCATAATCGAGATTGGCCCGCCAGGTGAACTTGCCGAACGATTTCGATCCGCTGCAATTGTTCGCCGGGGCGAACGCCGTGACAGCGGGCGGCGCTCCGGGGAAGAGCGGCCCTGCCGCCTGAATGCATTCGCGCCCGGTGAACGTCGGGATCGAGAGCGTGACGAGGGCAGGCACGCGCTGATAGGTGTTGAAGATGCGCTTCTTGTCGCGCGTATAGCGTCCGCCGACGCCGAGCGTCAGACCCTCGGCCAGTCTGATCCGCGCGTCCGCGAAGCCGGCGTAGGACTTGCTGCTGTGATCGACGAATTGGCTGGTCGTCGCAGGCCCCAGAACGGGCCCTAAGAAGCTGTTCTGGAAATTCTGATAATTGCTGTCGAAATAATAGCCGCCGATCAGAACGTTGATGCCATCGGTTATGTCGCCGACGATACGCAACTCCTGGCTGAACTGCTCGTAATCCTGAACACGCAACGTATCGAAGAAATTGGCGGAACTCGCATCGAAATCCTGCCGCACCGATTCTTCGTTGGTGCGATAGCCGGTCACCGAACTCAGCACGAAATTATCGCCCAGTTCGATGTCGATATTGGCGTAGATTGAATCGGTATCGTTGCGGACGGGCGTGTCGAGCGCGCTGAAGGTGGTGTAGAGATCCTCGTCCTGATTGCGGTTGCACTGCGCCGCGGGCGAAAAGCCTGGCGCGCCGGGCGCCAGGCAGATCAGATCGATGCCGCCGGTCCGTGACAGCGGCGAGACGATCGTTTCGCCGCGCTCACGCATGTGTTCATAGGTGATCTGCGCGGTGATGCCGTCGGTCGGGGTCAGCAGCGCGGTGACGCCGCCGGTCAGAACTTCATATTCGCCTTCGCGTTTGCCCTTGGTGACATTGCGATAGAAGCCGTCGGTCTTGTCGTAGAAGCCGAACGCCTTGATCGCGATGAAATCACCGATTTTGCCGGTGTTGAGCAGCAGCCGGCCGCGCTTGGTATCGAAGCGCGAATAGGCGAACTGGCCCTTGACGCCGAAATCCTCGGTCGGTCGGGTGCGTGTGACATTGATAACGCCGCCGATGGTGTTGCGGCCGAACAGCGTGCCCTGCGGGCCGCGCAGCACTTCCAATCGCTCGATATCGAAACTGTCGAGCAGCTGCCCGGTGTTGGTGCCGATGAAAACGCCGTCGACGACGACGCCGACCGCCGGATCGAAGCTCTTTTCGATATCCTCGAAGCTGATGCCGCGGATCGAGATGGCGG
>CBDUBW010000191.1:0-4714 GCA_965365485.1 uncultured Aquisediminimonas sp. | reverse complement strand
GCGAAGCGCGCGGCGATGGTGTCGCTCAGCGGCCCGGAAATCGCGCCCTTGGCCTGGACGAAGCCGAAATTGCCGAGGCTCAGTTCGGCGCGGCCCTCGGGCTCGAAGCTCGGCGCGCGCGTCGCGATGTTGATCGCGCCTGCCGTCGTATTTTTGCCGTAGAGCGTGCCTTGCGGCCCGCGCAGAATCTCCAACCGCTCGACATCGAGGAAGTCGAACACGGTCGAGGCGACGCGGCTGTAATAGACTTCGTCGATATAGACGCCGACGCCCTGTTCGATCCCGTCATTGGTCAGGCCGTAGGGGGATCCGAGGCCGCGAATGTTGACCGCGGTGTTGCGCGGATTGGTCGAATAGAGCTGAAGCGTCGGCTGAAGCTGAGTCAGCTTGGCGATGTTGAAGCTGCCGGTCGCCTCGATCGCCTTGTCATCGACGACCGAGAGCGCCATCGGCACGTCCTGCACCTCTTCGGCGCGGCGGCGCGCGGTGACGATGATCGTATCGGTCGCGGCGGCCTCGGCCTGGGGACTTGCGTCCACTGACGCCGCATCTTGCGCGAGTGCGGGTCCAGCCAAGGCGGCAACGGACGCCGACACCATCAAGCGAAACAAACAAACCATAAGCGTGCCTCGTCTGATCGACAAAGAGACGCTTCCGGTGGTCCGGTCAGCGCGAGTTTGAGCCTTGGGGGGCTAAAGATTAGGTCGCTCAGGCTGCGAAGCGACGCTTTTCGGTCACGTCGATCTGGACGAGGCGGCCTTCATGGACTGTCAGCTGGATCGCGCCGAAGCGCAGACTGGACAGCGCATGCCGGACGAGATGTAGCGGATCGCGGGCGTCGATCGCGTGGCGGGGGGCGTCGGGGCCGGTCATATCAGCGGTCATGATCTACTCCATGGGAATCGGTGGCGGTTTCATCCACTAATTCGGTAGACTATTAGAACGCAGTTTTTCTTTACCGGCTTCAACTGCAACGCCCGGTCGAGCGGTTGGTATCGGGATGGCAGGGTAGTGGCCGAGCAAACATCCGGTGACAGCCCAGCGCGGGCGGTCACCGGATGTCGATCGGTATCAGCGCCGATCCTCGCACCAGGGCGCATAATATTGAATGGCGTGCAGGCGATCGAATGCTGTCAGCACCTGCGCAAGCGCGTGAAGAAAATTGCGGATCATCATTCACCTCCTTCTCAGACACGCGCGAAGGAAGCGGCGGGCGTAGCTGCGATCGCTACGTTGGTGGCCGTGAAGGTCGCGGCGCTGAGCCCGAGAGAGATCGCTGCGGCGAGAAGCGCGGACCCAAATTTATGGCGTTTCATAATCTCATCCTTTCTTGGTCGGCCGGCCCATCCGGCATGAAAGGGAGATGGTCCCGATCGCTCATTCGCGCCAATGAAACGCTCGACAGACTTGATAAGCCCAGCTTATGATATGAGCGATGCGAAAGCTGCCCCCACTCGCCGCTGTCCGGGTCTTTGAAGCCGCTGCCCGCCATGGAAATTTCACCCGGGCGGCCGATGAGCTGGGGATGACGCAGGCGGCGGTGAGCTATCAGCTCAAGCTTCTAGAAGACCGGCTGGGCGTCCCGCTCTTCCGGCGCGAGAAGAAGCGCGTGATCCTGACCGATTCGGGCGCGCGTGCCGCCGCCACCGTCAGCCGCGCTTTCGACGGCCTCGACGCCGCATTCGCCGGGCTCCGCGCCGAGAATGAAGCGATGCTGACGATCTCGACCACCGAGACTTTCGCCAACACCTGGCTGGCCTGGAACCTCGGCGCCTTTCAGCTGCGCAATCCCGATATGGCGGTGCGATTGAACGTCGATCATGCGCTGACCGATTTCGCGCGCGACGAAGTCGATGTCGCGATTCGCAGTGGTCGCGGACCCTTTTCCGATGTCCATGCCGACCGGCTGTTTACCGTGACATTCACGCCGATGTGCAGCCCCGGCTTCCTCGAACGCCATGGCGGCGCTCTTGAGCCGAAAGATCTGTTGCACCTGCCGCAGATCAGCCCGCACGACAGCTGGTGGACGCATTGGCTTCGAGAAGCCGGGGTCGAAGTGCCCGACGGCCCGCCGCGCGCGGGCATCCGTCTCGATTCGCAGGCGCAGGAGGGCGCGGCGGCGATGGCCGGCCAGGGGGTGGCGATGCTGACCACTTTCCTGTGGCGTCACGATATCGCCGAAGGCCGGCTGGTGCACCCCTTCACCCAGGTCTCGTCGCGCGGCTACGGCTATTGGCTGGTCTTTCCCGAACACCGCCGCAACGTCGCCAAGATCAAGCGCTTTCGCGACTGGCTGCTCGATACGCTCGGCGATGCCGTGGCGCGGCACGAGGCGGGGACGGAGGTGGTGGCGCGGCGGTAAGGCTTGCGCGGACCGACCGGCAGTGCCACTCAGCATCGCATCGGGGCAAAGCAACCTCCCGATCAGGGTCCGGCCCCAAGCGTTGCCTCTTGCCACCCGCGCCGCCGGGTCATGGAGGTATTATGAACGCTGCCCCCGATTTTCCCGAGCTCGTCCGCACCTTTGCGCGGATTGGCTTCACCAGCTTCGGCGGCCCCGCCGGGCAGATCGCGCTGATGCACCGCGTCCTTGTCGATGAGCGCAAATGGATCGACGAAGTCGATTATCTCCACGCGCTCAATTTCTGTCATTTGCTGCCGGGGCCGGAGGCCCAACAGCTCGCGACTTGGATCGGATGGCGGCTGCACGGATTGAGAGGTGGGCTGGCGGCGGGGCTGCTTTTCGTCGTCCCCGGCGCGGCGATCATCCTCGTGCTGTCGATCCTCTATGCCTATGCGGCAGGGCTCGGCTGGTTCGCGGCGCTCTTTCTGGGCGTGAAGGCGGCGGTGTTGGCTATCGTCATCCAGGCGCTGCTGCGGATCGCCGGGCGCGCGCTCAATGGGCCTGTCCGCAAAGCGCTGGCGCTCGCGGCTTTCATGGCGCTGTTTCTGTTCGATCTGCCATTCCCGCTCGTCGTGCTCGGCGCGGGGGCGGTCGGGATGATCGTCGCGACGGTAAGGCCGCGATGGCTGGCGATCCCCACCGGCGCGGCCGGCCCATTCGCACCGGCCTCGCTGCCGCGAAGCCTGATCAGCGCCGGCATCTGGCTGGCGATCTGGGCGGCGCCGATGCTCGTGCTGTGGCTGACGCTTGGGCAGGATCATGTCCTCTGGAAAATCGGCGTCTTCTTCTCGCAACTCGCCGCAGTGACTTTCGGCGGAGCCTATGCGGTGCTTGCCTATATGGCGCAGGAGGCCGTGCAGGGCCTCGGCTGGCTGAGCGCGGGCGAGATGGCGGACGGGCTCGGCCTTGCCGAAACGACGCCGGGGCCGCTGATCATGGTGACGCAGTTCGTCGGCTTCCTCGCAGCGTTCCGCGCGCCCGAGCCATTCACGCCGCTGATCGCCGGGTTGATCGGCGCGGGGCTGACGACCTGGGTGACCTTCGCGCCATGCTTCCTTTGGATCTTCGCCTTCGCGCCGTGGATCGACCGGCTGCAGGCGATGCCGCGGCTGAAAGGGGGGCTGGCCGCGATCACCGCCGCCGTCGTCGGGGTGATCGCCAACCTTTCGCTATGGTTCGCGCTCCATGTGCTGTTCGCGCAGGTCGGAGAAACGCGCATCGGCGCGTTGCGGCTCTACACCCCCGATCCGGCGACCTTCGATTGGCGCGCGGCGCTGCTGACGATCGTCTCGGCGTGGTTGCTGTTCGGTCGAGGCTGGGGTGTGATGCGCGTGCTTGGTGCGGCCGCGGTGGGCGGGCTGTTGCTCGGAAGCTGGCCCTTGCGCTGAGGCGGAGAGGTAAAACGCTGGA
Organism: uncultured Aquisediminimonas sp.; assembly: GCA_965365485.1. Taxonomy (GTDB): domain Bacteria; phylum Pseudomonadota; class Alphaproteobacteria; order Sphingomonadales; family Sphingomonadaceae; genus Aquisediminimonas. The sequence continues at coordinate 900 of CBDUBW010000191.1, read as the reverse complement.
ACCCCCTTTTCGGTCCCGGCGTCATCGTTTAGAGCGCGGCCCACGATGCACGCCTATGCGAATCCCGCAAAATTCCTGAAAATCGCCAGGCCGCTGACCGGCTGGCTGTTTTGGATCGGCGCGGCGCTGGTGCTCGCCGGGGCCTTCTCCGGGCTTTTCCTAACGCCGATCGATTATCTCCAGGGAGACAGCGTCCGCATCCTCTACGTCCATGTTCCTGCCGCCTGGCTGGCGATGGGCGGATGGACGGGAATCGCGATCGCCTCGATCACGCAACTGGTCTGGCGGCATCCGCTCGCGGGCGTGGCGGGGCGCGCGATCGCCTGGCCAGGCGCGCTGTTCACTGCCCTTTGCCTCGTCACCGGGTCGATCTGGGGTCGGCCGACCTGGGGCACCTGGTGGGAATGGGACGGGCGGATGACTTCAATGCTCGTCCTGCTCTTCCTCTATTTCGGCTATATCGCGCTTGCCGATGCGAGCGAGGAGCGCACAAGCGTCTCCCGCGCGACCGCGATTTTCGGCATCGTCGGCGCGGTCAATTTGCCGATCATAAAATACTCGGTCGAATGGTGGAACACGCTTCACCAGCCCGCATCGATCACCGTCACCGGAAAAGCGAGCATTTCGGGCGAATTGCTCTGGCCGCTCGCGCTGACGGTAGTCGGGTTCAGCCTACTGTTCGGTGCGATCGTGCTGATGCGGATGCGCGGCGTGCTTGCCGAGGCGAAAGTCGAAGCGCGGATGCGGAGGCTTGCCGCGTCTTGAACCACTGGCCGTTCATCATTGCCGCTTACACCGTCACTGCGCTCGGCACGGTGATCGTGGTCTGGCTGAGCTATGCCAAGATGCGCGCGGCCGAAAAGAAGGCCGACGACTTATGAAACCCAAGCATCAACGCCT
>CBDUBW010000190.1:0-4775 GCA_965365485.1 uncultured Aquisediminimonas sp. | reverse complement strand
TTTGGTCGGGTGCAGTCGTCTGTCCGGCCTGTTTGTGCAGTCGGTGTAGACTGCTGGCCCTGATGGGGTTTGCGAGCAAGGTTCCGAACGGCTTAGCAGGCTATTACGCCTGGGACTGTCCCTGGATTGTCCTTGCACCCGGTCCGACCGGTTTTGCCATCACATCGCTTCGCTCTCACAACCTTGTGAAGCCGGTCTCCCCGGCTAAGCTCTTGGTCTATGCGGTTAGTCTATGCGCCGTCAGCATCGGCGCATGGCCGCGCTCGAAGACGCCGCCGCGTGCCATGACCGCCCATGCGACCCGCGCCATCTTGTTGGCGATGGCGACCGAGGCGACACGCGCGGGCTTGCGAGCGAGCAGCGCGACGAAGCGCGGATCAACCGTGCCGGGTTTCTCCTTGGCGCATTGGACCAGCGCGGTTGCGCCGACGATGAGCATCTGGCGCAGATATTTGTCGCCCATCTTGGTGATCCGCCCCAGGCGTTCCTTGCCGCCGCTCGAGTTTTGGCGTGGTGTCAGCCCGAGCCACGCTGCGAACTGCCGACCTGATGCGAACTGGGCTGGGTCGGTCACCGACGCAGCAAGCGCGGTCGCCCCGATCGGGCCGATGCCGGGGATCGTCGCCAGGCGGCGCGCCCGTTCGTCGCTCCGCTGCAGAGCTGCAAGGCGTAGGTCCAACTTCCGCAACTTGGCGTGAAGCTGAAGCAGATGATCTGCCAGCAGGGCAACGACGTTCGTCGCTTCGGCAGGCAGGTCGAGTTGCGACTCGCCATCGACGATCCGCCGCGCCATCTGCAACGCCTTCTCGATCCCGACTGGGGTCGATATGCCGAGCTCAGCGAGCACGCTGCGCATCATGTTGATGAGGCCCGTGCGCTAGGAGGAGATGAGTTTGGACTTCTGGTTGAATTTATATCCGACAGCGAGCCGCTGGAACTGATAAAGCATCTTGCTCGCGATCTCGAGCGACCGATCAAACTGGCATCCGGAGTCGTCCTGGTCGGCGCCTCTATTGGGTGCGCTACACCGAGCGCTGCCCAATTTGATCCGGATGAACTGCTTCGGGCCGCTGACACGTCGATGTACCGCGCCAAGAATGTGAAGCAGGCGCCGCTACGGGCGTCAACCTGCTGATTCTTCCGAAGGTGGGAAGCTCGGAGAGCGGCGCGGCGACGCAATCAGGCAACCAAAAGGGCGACCGCCTTGTCCGGCGAGGGCTAAAGAGTGCGTCAATGATGGTGGCCAAGACGGAAATTTCACGATCGCGAAAGTCTTGCCGGGCTTGGGCAGCACCGGTTGTTGACGAACAATTTGGGTACGGTTTTGTAGCAATTGCCGCCGCTAGAATCAGGCTCGCGTCGCGGGCGGATCAGGGTCGACTTCACGACCGCCGCACCGCGCGATGATATGCTGCATTACCGCAGGATGAAGGGGACGCTCGAAGCTACATCCGATTGTGAAGCCCTCAATCCACACGACCGTCGCAGACAGCCTCTCAATGCCGGGAATTTTCAGCCAGAGCAGATCGCCCATTCTAAGCGAATAGAGCCATTCGGTCCAAAAGCCTGTCCGCGACAAATTTCGAAGTTGAACCTTGGTTTCATGGGCCATGGGTCTCCGCAAGGCTGCCGAGCCGAGAGCGAGATCGTATCGAGGTTCACGCACGCTGGTCATGTCGCGGCCTTTCGGTAACCGCTGTGAACCAGATATGGCCAGGAATGACTAACGCGGCGTTATGAGCCGCTTGCGCGGCTTATGGTGAGGGGTTGAGCGGCCCCGGGGATCTCAAAAGCCATAGGATATGGCGACATTCACCTTGGGAGATCGGTCTCGCGATTCAAAACGGTCCGCGTTGATCGGCGCGGCCAGTTCAACGCCGACTTCGGCACGCCCACTTGCAGCGCGTAACCCCCCGCCGCCGGATATCAGGGTGCCACCGCCAAACCCGCCGCGCAGATTATCGATATAACCACCATCGACAAAGCCATAAAGCTGGACCCAGCCTAACCACCGTGCAGGTTTGTCGAAGGTGCGCCGCACTTCCGCTGATCCCAACGCGCCCTGATCTCCAAAGCGTTCGGAAAAGTCGTAGCCGCGAGCATAATTAGGTCCGCCAAGGCCAATTTCTTGAGGAGACAGCAACGGGCGCGATGCCAGCTGGCCGTTGGCAGCGAGGCGCAAGGACAAATCGTCGACAATCTCTCCGGTCCAGCTCACCCAAGCATTCGCCTTTGTGAAAATGCCCGATGCATCGACGCGTGACGCCTTAGGGTCGCCCTCCTCCGTTGCCCCTAATATATCGAGCCCGCGAGTTATTGAAACGCCGCCGCGCAATCGGCTTTTGCCAATGCGGACATTTCCCCAGGCAGTGATCGTCGCGCTGGCGATATCATCACGTTGCGGATCAAAAGTGAGATATTCTTGGTCAACCTCGGTGTAGGCTATTTCGCCCGATAGCCAGAAACTTGCTGCGCTGGCGCGCACTAATGGCGTTGACAGCGCCGCGGATGCGCTTCGGCTGCGCCCTACGGAAACGTAATTTTTGGCGCGGTCCATGTCGTGCGTGCGCCCGGCAGACCCGAAGACAACAAGTTCGAGCCCGCTTGCCGACACGATGTTCGAATAGCGCGCCGCGACGTAAGTGAGTTCGCGGGGCTGGGTGGGTGTCAGTGTCGTATAGGTGGCAAGCTGATCGTCGCCATCGAACAAAGAGTTTAGGCCGGTTTCGAGCCGCGCGCGAATAGGCCCGAACGAGCGGCTTCCATAATTGTCGAGCCTCAGCTTGCCAAAGGTGCGGGTTTCATCTGCCTTGACCAACAGGATGCGTTTGCTGCCTTCGCGCACGTAGCGCGTAGACTTGATTTCGATCGCCGGAATGTCGCCGGCGAGGAGCAAATGCCGCTCGACATGGTCCCGAAGCGGGGCAGGCCCCACCAGTTCGTTTAGCAGCTCGATCAGGCGGGGGTTGCTGCTGCCTGAGATGCGTACCTCGTCCACTGCGCCTTCATCAAGGGCGACCCGGACAATGCCGACCTTGAGCTGCTGCGGAGGGATCGCCGCGCTCGCAAAGATATAGCCGCGATCGCGCGCGCGATCGGCGATGGCACGTGCGAGCTGGCGCAACCCATCCTTGTCAACGGTACGTCCTGCGAAGTTCTCGGCAATGTCAGCGAAATCGGCTTGCGATAATTGCGACAGCCCGGTCACATATACGGCTCCGATTTGAATTTCGGCACCATCTGAAAGTGCAACGCTCGCCGCTTCCGGTACGGTGATCGTCGGGGTGGGAAAGGTCGGGCGCGGTTGAGGGACCGCAGGTGGCACGGCGTCCCGCCCGAGCACGCTCGAGGCGTCGCCGCCGGGCGCCGCGACTTGCGCCACACCCGGAGCGGCAAAGATAAGAAAAACGAATGCCGCTCGTTCTATCATAGGCCCTACTCGACGCTTGCGATCACGTAGGCGTGGAGTGGTCAACAACCCGTTAACGATAAAAGTGTTACGGTGCCTTTAACTCGTTACCTTGGGAGTTGGTTGACACAGTGGTCATAAATGCCCGCGTTCATCATTTGGGCACGGGTATAAGCAATGACGCTATCAAAGCTGATTTTGAGCGTAGCGCTACTTATGGGCAGCGCGACAGCGTTTGCCGGGACGCCAGAGTGGAAATTGTCTGAATCCTCCGGGCCTGTCATGATTTCGAGGGCAGGTTTCCAGTCGGCGGCAGTGCGCGGGGGCGCGTTGCGTGCAGGGGACACAATTTCAACGGGGAAAGCTGGGCGCGCGGTGCTGATCCGCGGCGACGAATATCTTGTGGTATCGCCTGGTAGCCGGATCGTCATTGCCGAGCCCAAAACCGGCAGCATGACCCAGATCATTCAAAGCCTCGGCAGCACACTGTTCAAAATCAAAAAGATGGCAACGCCACATTTTGCTGTTCAAACGCCCTATCTGGCAGCGGTCGTCAAGGGGACAACGTTTAGCGTTACCGTAACCAATAATGGCGCCTCAGTGCAGGTTACGGAAGGGCGCGTCCAGGTCGCAACGCCCGACGGCGGTGCCAGCTATCTGGTTACGCCGGGCGAAATCGGACTCGTCAAGCGTGAAATGCCGTTCCGCCTGACGGTACAGGGCCGCGAGACGGTAACGATTGATTCTCCGGCAAAGCCTGCGGACAGCGCACCGGTTGAGCCGGCTTTGACCACAGACGCGACAACGGAGACCGCGTCCGCGTTGGATGCTGCGATCAGTGACGCCGTAAGCGAAGGTCCGGTGACGCTCGAGGCAGTCTCGGGTGGCATGATTAGCGGCGATTCGTCGCTAGCGGTGGCGCAGACGTCGAACCGCTTGTTTGAAACCGCGCTTCTGGTCGATCCGCGTCCGCAAACCCCCGATGTTCCATCGGTGCCCGTGATCGATGCGCCTGGGCAGCTTTCGGATCTGCCGCCCGCGCCTTTGGTCGATACGCCTGTCGACAATGTCGGCCAGCCAGGAATACCGACCGATGCAGGTGCAAGCGCTCCCGCGGGCGACTTGGGAAGCGGCGCCGGGTCCGCGAGCGAGAACGGATCGAGCAATGGTCCGGAAAGCGCCCCTGAGCCGGGCGAAACCAATGGCGGATCGAGCGAGAGCGGCAATGACGCCAGCGGCGGCGCGACGGACGACGGCAAGGACAAGGGCAAAGGCGACGACGACGGCAAGGGCAAGGGCGACGACGACGACGACGGCAAGGGCAAGGGCGACGACGACGGCAAGGGCAAGGGCGACGACGACGGCA
>CBDUBW010000189.1:0-4784 GCA_965365485.1 uncultured Aquisediminimonas sp. | reverse complement strand
TGCGCTTGCCGAATTCGAATGCCGCGAGGAAGGGCAGGATGTTCGCCACCGGCCAGCCGAAAGCGTTTGTCACAGTTTCGGATCGCCCGAGGGCGGCATTGTAAAGCAAGCAGTAAAGCCCGAGCAGCATCACCACCGCAAATGCGCACAGTATCAACGTGCGCGGTCGCAGAGGATGCCTGATCGCGTCGATCATGTCGCAACCTAACCTCGCACCGCACCCCTGCAAGCACCTTTAGTTGCCGATTTGCCACAATGAAGAAAATTGCTGAGGTGTGAACCCGTTCACCCTCTTGCCAAAAAATGTTGGGTAATGTTGATTCTTCGCAGGTGCAGCAACGGGGGCTGGACGGGATATGGCAAGCGGTCAAACGGCAAGTCGCGGAACTTTGGCAATTTCTGAGATGAAGGAGTTCGCGGCGTTTCCGGCGCGAACGCAGCGTTACATCAGGCGCTCGCTGGCAATCGCGGCCGAAGGCAGCGCGGCGGTCGGACGATGGTCGCGCGACAGCCTCGAAGACGTCAACATCCGCGTACAGTTGAAGGTCTACGACCGGCTTGGCGAAATCCGCGAGCGCGTGCCAGAAGCGCGTGGTCTCGACGCGGTCGAGCCTTTCATGGCGCCGCTGCTCGCGGTTTCGGCGTTCGACATCTCGCAGGAGCGGATCGAAAGCTTCAGCGCCTATCGCTTTCTTTACGAGCGATTGATCGGAGCGCCTGCCCGGCCCTGGCTTCCCGGCGCCTTTTGCGCCGCCGCCTCCCTTCCGCATATCGATCCCAAACGCCGTCGCGACCTGCTGCAATCGATCAGCGAAAGCGCCGCGACGGCAAGCGGCTGGTCAACCCGCGAACCGAGCTTTTTCCCGAATTGGGTCGACAAGGACGATGATGTCCCGAAATTGCTGAACTGACCAAGGCATACTTGGTTGACCCAATCGCGCCCGCGTGGTTAGCGAAGGTTTAAGGTTCAGTTGGAGATTGTCATGACCCGTATCGCGCTCGCCGCCGCCCTGCTCGCCACGGCTGCCGTCCCGGCTTCGGCTGCAGAACTGCTGGTCAATGGCAGCTTCGAGACGCCGACCGTGACGCCGGGCACCTTTACGCAGTATGGCAATGGCGGCAATATCGGCGGCTGGACGGTCTCTGGCAATGACGTGCTCGCGATCGACAACGGCTACAGCGAAGCCAATGTCGATTTCGAAGCGCAGAGCGGGCTCGTTGCCCTCGACCTCACTGGAGCGGGCAACACCGGTGCCAACGCCGTCAGCCAGACCGTTACGCTCGCCGCCAACCAACTTTACCGCCTGACCTTTCAGCTCGGCAATGTCGGTGGCGGCCCTGTCGTCAACCAGACGGTTTATGGCCTTCCGTCGTCGATCGAAGTGTTATTCAACGGCGTCTCTCAAGGCACCTTCACCAACGCTGCGGGGGCGCCGGGCACGACCAACTGGCTCAGCCGGACCATTGCCTTCAATTCGGGGGCTGGGGGCGCGACGACTGTCACCTTCCGCAACGCCACGCCCGCCGGCGACAACTATGCGGGCCTCGATTCGGTCTCGCTCGCTGTTCCCGAGCCTGCGACCTGGGCGATGATGATCATGGGCTTTGGCCTGATCGGCGCGGCTCTTCGTCGTCGCAGCACCCCGGCGCTCGCCGCTGCCTAAAGGCGGCGGTAGCGGAAATACCAGACTTCGTGGCCGAACACGTCGCGCGCCTTGCGTTCGTAGCGTGTCTCGGGCCAGTCGGCGGGGCGGGTGAGGAAATCTGCCGCGCTTTCGCATAACCATTCGAAATCGGCGCGACGCTGCATTTGCATCAACGCCCAGCGCAGATAGACCGGATGGTCGGTGCCAAACCGGAACTCTCCGCCGGGCACCAATTTTGTGGCGATGAGATCGAGCGGGCCGGGGTTCATCATCCGGCGCTTGGCGTGCCGCGACTTGGGCCAGGGGTCGGGGTGAAGCAGATAGAGCCGGGCCAGTGACGCATCGGGCAGCCGCCGCAACGCGTCGATCGCATCGCCCATGTGGACGCGAACATTGCGCAAGCCACCCTCGCGAATATGGCCGAGCGCGCCCACCACGCCGTTGAGAAACGGTTCGCAACCGATAAAGCCGTGATCGGGCCGCATTGCCGCCTGCGCCGCAAGATGTTCGCCGGCGCCAAAGCCGATCTCGAATTCTAGCGGACGGTCGTCACCGAACAGCGTCCGGGCATCGAGCGGCCCGTCGGGCACGGCAAGCCTGGGTAGCAGCTCTTCAACCAGCGCCGCCTGCCCCGCGCGCAGCTTATGGCCCTTAGCGCGCCCATAAAGACGATTGAGCGTGACGGGATCGCTCATCGCTTGACCAGCCGCGCCGCGCGTTCGGACAGCCGCTCGACGGCCGCCGCGTGAATGCCCGGCGTCGTCGCAAGCACGCCAAAGGCCTCACCTTTGGTCGAATTGTAACGAAGCTCGGCACCGAACGCGTCGGTGACGATGGCGCCGGCCTCCTGCGCGATCAACGCCGCCGCCGCGATGTCCCACTCATGGCCCCAGCGCAGCGTCGCGACGAGATCGGCCTCGCCCGCCGCGACCATGGCGATGCGGAGCGCGATCGAATTGGGCTTATCGACCAGCGCGAGATCCATATCGACTTTGGCGAGTTGATCTGCGGGAACGCGCGCTCCAGCGAGCGCCGAGCAGTTGCCGACGCACAGCGGTTGCTCATTGCGCCAGGCCCCCTTCCCTGCCAGCGCGTGCCAATGCTCGCCGCGCGCGGGAGCATTGAGTACGCCGAGCACGGGCCTCCCGCCTTCGACCAGCGCGATCGAGATTGCCCAGCCAGGGCGGCCGCGGACAAAATCGCGCGTGCCGTCGATCGGATCGACCACCCAGACACGGCTGACGAGCAGCCGCTCCGGATTGTCAACTGTTTCCTCGGAGAACCAGCCTGCTTCGGGATCAAGCGCATTCAGGCGCTCGAAAAGCATGCGATCGATCTCGAGATCGACCGCGCTTACCGGATCGCCTGGTGCCTTCTCCCACCGCGCGAAATCGCCTCGCCAATACGACATTGCGAGCGCTCCCGCCTCTTTCGCAAGCGCGCTGACGGCCGCCAGCAGCCGGTCAGTCACCGGCGATTGTCATGCCGTCGATGCGCACGGTGGGCGCATTGACGGCGTTACGGAAGACGAGATCGTCGGCAGCGACGAGCGCTGCGAACATATCCTTGAGATTGCCCGCGATCGTAATCTCGGCGACGGGCTCGGCAAGAGCGCCATCGCGGATCATGAAGCCCGATGCGCCGCGGCTGTAGTCACCGGTGAGGCCGTTGACGCCCATGCCGATCAATTCGTTGACATAAACGCCTTCTGAAATGCCCGACATCAATGCCTCACGGCTATCGGTGCCCGCGGCCATATGGAGGTTGGTCGTGCCCGTGCCCGGCGCCCCCGCGCCGCCGCGCACGGCATGGCCGGTGGGGGTTAGCCCGAGCTGGCGGCCCGAGGCGCTGTCGATCAGCCAGCCGGTCAGCACGCCACCCTCGATCAGATGCGTGGTCCGCGTCGGCAGCCCTTCGCCGTCGAAAGGCCGCGAACGCATCCCGCGCGGCCGTAAGGGATCGTCGATGATGTTGATGCTCGTCGCGAAGACACGCTGGTGGAGAAAATCGAGCAGAAAGCTGGTCTTGCGCGCGATGGCGCTGCCCGAAAGCGCGCCCGCGAGGTGCCCCAGGAGCGAGGTCGAAACGCGCGGATCGAACAGCACCGGCATCGGTCCGCTCTTGAGCTTGACGGGATTGAGCCTCGCAACGGCGCGCTCGCCCGCGCAACGGCCGACCTTGGCCGCATCCTCGAGATCAGCGAAATGCCGCCTCGAGCTATAGTCATAGTCGCGCTGCATGCCGCTGCCTTCGCCGGCAAGGACCGATGCGGAAACGCCGTAGCTCGTGCCCTGATGGCCCCGCGCGAAGCCGTGGCTGGTCGCGAGCGCGAAGGTCGAGAGCGATTGGCTTGCCCCCGCCCCCTCGCTGTTGGTGACGCCCGCGACGCCGCGCGCTGCTTCTTCGCAAGTGAGCGCGAGCGCGCGCAAGGTTTCCGGGGTGAGCCGGGTCGAATCGAGCGCGTCGAGCTCAGGCGATGCGGCTTGCATCAGCAACTCTGCGTCAGCCAGCCCCGCATAGCGGTCTTCGGGTGCCTGCCCCGCCATGGCGACACAGCGCTCGGCAAGCGCGTCGAGCGCACGCGATGACAAGTCCGACGTTGACGAACTGGCCGATCGGCGTCCGACGAAGACGCGCAGCGACACTTCCTCGCCTTCTGAATTTTCGACATCCTCTAGTGCGCCGAGCCGCACCGAAACCTGTGTCGAGGCGCTTCCCGAATAAACGGCGTCGCCGGTATCGGCACCGTGTCTGCGCGCGCGCGCGATGAGATCGGCGGCGACATCCGCTGCGTTATCAGGGCTTAGCATGGCGCGCACATAAGCGGTGACGCGCGAATATCAAACCGTCAGCTGGTCGCGCCGACAACAAGACAGGCAAGCGCCATTAGAAACCCCGCCATCCGGTTCGAGCGAAATATGGCGAGCGCGTTGCGCCGATCGAGCGCCGCGACCTGCCAGCCGAGATGCAACGCCGTTGGCAGCAGGGGGATCAGCACCATTGCTTGAGGGCGCAGCAGCCAAAACGCGCCGGCCCAAAGCAGCAGTGCTAACACGTAGAAGCTTGCGATGCCGCCGCGGACATTCGCACCGAATAGCCGCGCAGTCGATCGCACGCCGATCAGCGCGTCGTCCTCGA
>CBDUBW010000188.1:0-4851 GCA_965365485.1 uncultured Aquisediminimonas sp. | reverse complement strand
TTGAAGGTGACGCGCTCAACCTGTTTCGGCAGCGCCTTCCTCTTGGCGAGCACTTCCTGAACATGCCAGCTGATCGCCTCTCCCTCGCGGTCGGGGTCGGTGGCGAGGATCAGCGTGTCGCTCGCCTTGGCTTGATCAGTGATGGCCTTGAGCTGCTTGGCCTTGTCGGCATAGGCATCCCATACCATCGCAAAGCCATTATCCGGATCGACCGAGCCGTCCTTGGGCGGCAGATCGCGGACATGGCCGAAGCTCGCCAGGACCTTGTGGCCCGGCCCCAGATATTTTTCGATGGTTTTCGCCTTGGCAGGCGATTCAACGACGACCAGTTTCATGCAGACCCTTGGAGCCCCCTCACGTACACGCGCGAGGGTGAGGGGGCGTAGAGTCGGCTGTCAAGCCTTCAGCGCAGCGTCGCCAGCTTGCCGATAAAGGCTTCGTTGGCATCGCGCGCAGCCTCGATCGCGCCGGGCACGAAGGTCGCGGGTTGCGCCGTGAACGTGTAACGTTTTGAGGAATTGGTGCCGACACCTCCGAGGATACCGATCGCGTTGGCGAGGCCCTGGCTCACTTTCGACCCAGTGCTTGTCGTATTCGCGGCCGTGAAGAAATCGCCGCCGACCGCGACCGGATTGGCAAGCGCGAGAATACCGTTCTTATACTTCGGCCCGACGACGGTGATCTTGGTCTGATCGGGCAGCATCGCCAGGCTGCCCTTGACCTTGACCGCGGAAGACGAACGGAACCAGCCGCCATATTCATCGCTATCGGCGAAATCGACATAGTAGATGGCGTTGACGACACTGACGCCGTTGGCCTTGGCGAATTCGGTCTGCGCCATCTGCACGCCCATGCCGCCCATCGCGCCGAATGCGCCGAAGCCGGTCGCGACGGTATCGCCCATCATCATCCGCAGCGGCGCCGTTGCGCTGGCGCTGACGAACATCACTTTGGCCTTATCGTCACGGCCGGTGACGGTGGTTGCTTCGTGCGGGGCGGTTTGCGCCTTGGCCGACGCGATCTTGGGGTGCGCGGCGAGCGGCGCGCGATCGACGACTTCAAACCCGGCAGCCTGCAGCTTTGCGACGAAATCGGCATAGGCCGCGTCTGCCACCTGCTGCATCTCGGCGGGACCGACCCCGGAAAGCGTCGAGCGCGTCGTCGATCGCCCACCCATGCCATTGCCGAGCAAGCCGCCGCCTGCCTTCGCGCTATCCTTGCGCTCCATGACGAAGCCAACGGTGAACTGGCCGATAACGACTTTTTGCGTTCCCTTGATTGCGCTTCCAGTCGTGACTTTTACCGGGTCCTTCTGCTTCGCCGCCCCCGCGGGCACCGCCATCAGCGCCAACGCCGCCAATGTGGAAATTAATCTACGCATCGCAACCTCCCCCGAAAGATGGATGCGCGCGTGTATCAGCGCCGCCGGGTCCGGGATTGGAGGAAATCAACGCGTTCAGATCAGGCTCACCCGTCCCCCGGCGTGGCGTTCGAGACGGCCGCCGAGTTCGAGCTCTAGCAAAATCGTCTGGACGGCAGCGGGCGCCATTCCCGATTGCCGGATCAGTTCGTCCACCGCGACCGGGGCGGGGCTGAGCAGAGAAGTGAGGGCAGCGCGTTCGTCGTCCTCCACATCCGAGGCTACGGGGGCAGCGCGGAAGCTGCTGACGGCTGAGAAAACACGGCCGGCGGCGATCGGGCGGATAGTCTCGATGACGTCGGCGGCGGATTGCACCAGCGTCGCGCCATCGCGGATCAACTGGTTGCAGCCCTGAGCGCGTGGGTCGAGCGGCGAGCCGGGGACGGCCATCACCTCTCGCCCGGCTTCGCCCGCAAGCCGAGCAGTAATCAGCGATCCCGATTTAGGCGCGGCCTCGACAATGACGGTGCCGAGCGACATGCCCGCGATGATGCGGTTGCGATAGGGAAAGTGGCGCGCGAGCGGTTCTCGCCCCGGCGGTTGTTCGGCGATGAGCAGGCCGCGCGTCGCGACCTCTTCCTGCAGCGCCGCATTTTCCGGCGGGTAGGCGATGTCGATACCGCTGGCGATGACGCCCACCGTGCCGCCTTCGAGCGACCCTTGATGCGCGGCGGTATCGATGCCCCGAGCGAGACCGCTGACGACGACCACGCCTTCATTCGCCAGTTCGATCGCCAGCCCGCGCGCGAAGCGCACCGCGGCTGCAGACGCGTTACGCGCGCCGACGATGGCAATGCTCGGGCGTTCGAGCAGCCGCAGGTCGCCGCGCACGATCAAAGCAGGCGGCGCGGTGTCGATTTCGGCAAGCAGCGATGGGTAGAGGCCCTGACCGAGGAAAAGATAGCGCGCGCCGAGCCGATCGACGGCGGCGATTTCATTTTCGATGTCGCGCAGCGCTGCGATCTGCGGGGCCTTGCCGCCACCGCGCGCGGCGAGGTTGGGGATGGCTTCGAGCGCCGCGCTCGCGGTGCCGAAGCGTTCGATCAGCTGGAAGTAGGTGACCGGGCCGATATTGGCGGAGCGGATCAGGCGAAGGCGATCGAGCCTGTCTTGCGCTTCGCTCACGCCGGTTTGACGCCACCGATGCGCGGCTCGGTGCCCGCGATCAACCGCCCTATATTGTCGCGGTGCTTCCAGACGACGATCAGCCCCAGCCCGAGCAGCAGAAAGGCGATCTGCGCGTTGCTGAGCCAGAAGGCTGCAATCGACGTCACTACCGCCGCAGAAAGCCCGCCAAGCGAAGAGACTCGGGTTATGAGCAGCATCCCCACCCAAACCAACGCATAGACGAGCCCGAGCAAAGGCGAGAGCGCGAGTGTGACGCCCATCAGCGTCGCCACACCCTTACCGCCACGGAAGCGTAGCCAGACGGGCCAAATATGCCCGATCACCGCACCCGCCGCTGCATAGGCGCCGAGCCCCGACAGGATAGCCTCCGCGATCAGCACCGCCGCCGCGCCCTTGGCGAGATCAAGCAGCAGCGTCGCCGCCGCCAACCCCTTGCGCCCGGTGCGAAGCACGTTGGTCGCGCCGATATTTCCCGACCCGATCTCGCGCAGATTACCCGCGCCGCCTGCACGTGTCAGGAGCAGACCGAATGGAATGCTGCCGAGCAGATATGCGAAGACGAAAGCGGCGAGGGCGTCACTCATCTCCCCAAACTAACCGAGCCAATGGCGAACGCAACTTCTCGCTTGCTGGTCTGGTCTGGTCTGACTATATCAGATCAATGCTTGTGACTGTTACCGAGGCGAAAGCCAATTTGTCCCGGCTGCTGGCGAAGGTCGAACGTGGTGAGGAGGTCACGATCGGCAGAGCCGGCCGCCCGATCGCCACCTTGTCCGCCGTCAAGCGACGCAAAGGACCCCGCGTTCTCGGCCTCGGTAAGGGTCGCGCCCGGATCGCCGACGATTGGAAGGAGTGGCCCGAAGAGGAAGCGCGCGCCCTCGGCATCATCGACTGACGATGCGCCTGCTGCTCGATAGCAACGTGTTGCTTTGGACGATCTTTGAACCCCAAAGACTTTCGACCGACGTGGCGACGCGGTTGATCGACCCGGATAATGATGTCCGTGTCAGCGCCGTCAGCATTGCAGAACTCCGCATCAAGCAGACAATCGGCAAACTCGATTTGCCTGATGATTTTGTGGACTTGATCGTCGAAACAGATTTCGCTGAGCTGGCATTCAGCGTCGATCACGCCAACCGGTTGAACATGCTTGACTTGCACCATCGCGATCCGTTCGACCGCATGCTGGTCGCCCAGGCAATCGAAGAGCGCATGACACTGGTAACGTCGGACCGCTTACTCGACCGTTATCCTGTTTCGACAATGATCAACTGATTGACCGACGCCAGTCCCATCCTTGTTTTCGATTCGGGCGTCGGCGGACTCTCGATTCTGCCTGCCATCCGCACGCTACTGCCGCAGGCTCCGATCGTTTACGCTGCCGACAATGCCGGGCACCCTTACGGCCCCAAGAGCGAGGCGGAAATCGCGGCGCGAGTGCCTGCGCTTCTTGGCCGGCTCGCGGAACGCGTGCGACCGCGCGTCGTCGTTATCGCATGCAATACGGCGGCGACGATTGCGCTGGCGCATGTGCGTGCCGCGCTCGATCTGCCCATCGTGGGGACGGTGCCTGCGATCAAGCCCGCCGCGCTCCGCAGCGTCAGCCGCGTCATTGGCGTACTCGGAACCGAGGCGACGGTGCGGCAGAGCTATGTCGATCGGTTGGTGGATGAGTTCGCAAGCGATTGCACCGTGCTGCGGCTGGGGAGCGGACGGTTGGTCGAGATCGCAGAAGCCAAACTGCGCGGCGTCGCCACCGATCCATCGGAAATGCAGACAATCATGGCGGGGCTGTATGACCAGCCCGGTGGAGGCCGCATCGACCGCGTCGTGCTCGCCTGCACCCATTTCCCGTTGCTGTGCGGGGAAATCGCGGCGGCAAGCCCACCGGACGTGGTGCTTGTGGACAGCGCAGCGGGCATTGCCAGGCGAACCGCTTTTCTGACGCAAGGCCAGGAATGGCCCGCGGCTGCGAGCGATCGAGCCATTTTCACGCGCGAGGGTGCCGATGTGGCGCGCCTTTCCAGCGCGCTCGCCGCCCATGGCTTGACGCACACCGAGTTTCTCTGAAAGCCGTTCGCCATGCCGCTGACCGACGCCGATCTGCTCGAACGCTTCAATGCCCGGGTACCGCCTACGGGCAAGCTGTTTGGGACGCGCACGCTCGAAGTCGATAGCGCCGCAGGGCGCATCCGCATGAGCTTCGAGATCGACGATCGCTTCTGCAATCCGCGCGGTCAGGTTCAGGGCGGGATCATCGCCGCCTTGCTTGACGACTGCGCGGCGACTGCGGGTATCGTCGC
>CBDUBW010000187.1:0-4918 GCA_965365485.1 uncultured Aquisediminimonas sp. | reverse complement strand
CGATGCGCGCGGTATCGATATCGAGCCCCCATGTCTCGAAATGCCGTGCGAGCGCCACCGCGAGCGGCAATCCGACATAGCCGAGCCCGATGACGACGATCTTCACGCGCCGATCCGGTGATAGTTGCGGTACCACTCCACGAAACGCGGCAGCCCGACGGCGAGCGACGTGGTCGGCGCAAAGCCAAGCTCGTTCGAGATGGCGCTGATATCGGCATAGGTTTCGGCGACGTCGCCCGGCTGCATTGGCAGCAGCTCACGCTCTGCCTTGCGCCCGCAAGCCTGTTCGAGCAGCGCGATCATATCGTCCAGCCGCTCGGACGCGCTGTTGCCGATATTGTAGAGCGGGTGCGGCGCGCGGCTGCCGCCGGCCTTGACCGCGCCGTCATCGGGCGGCGGCTTGTCGAGACAGGCGACGACGCCGCTGACGATATCGTCGATATAGGTGAAATCGCGGCGCATCTTCCCGTGATTGAAAACCGGGATCGGGCGGCCTTCGAATATCGCCTTGGTGAAGATCCACATCGCCATGTCGGGCCGCCCCCAAGGACCATAGACGGTGAAGAACCGTAGCCCGGTCAGCGGCAGCCGATAGAGATGGGCGTAGGTCTCGCTCATCAGCTCATCGGCCTTCTTGGTCGCGGCGTAGAGCGAGAGCGGATGATCGACGCGGTCCTCGACGCGAAACGGCAGTCTCTCATTCCCGCCATAGACCGAGGATGACGAGGCATAGACCATCGGCACCGCAAGGTTGCGGGAGAGTTCGAGTAGGTTGGCGTGCCCGACCAGGTTCGACTGCACGTAAACGCGCGGGTTCTCGATCGAATAGCGCACCCCCGCTTGCGCGCCGAGATGCGCGATGCGATCGATCCTGTGCGGCGCGAGCGCTTTTTCGAGCGCGTCATGATCGGCGAAATCGACTCGATCGAAGCTGAAGGCGCTTCCGAACCGCGCGTCGAGATCGGCAAGCCTGGCGCGCTTGAGCGCGGGATCGTAATAATCGTTGAGATTGTCGATCCCTAACACTGTCTCGTCCTCGCCGAGCAGGCGCGCGGCAAGATGATAACCGATGAAGCCGGCAACTCCGGTGATGAGGGTGGTCAAGCCGTGAACTCCGAGAGGCCGCACGTGGCCGTTACCCGCTAGCCTGCCCCGCCTCAATATGGGGTAAACGGCCTTGCATCGCTGGCACCGCTTCCCACATAGGCAAAACACGCTCGCACAGGATGATATGATGCAGACCGAAAACCGTTTCGTGAATGACCTCGCCAAAATGGTGAACGGCGCCGCAGGAACGCTTGCCGGCATGGGGCGCGAGGCCGAGGCCGCGACGCGCGAGCGCGCCCGTGAATGGATCGGCGGGCTCGATTTCGTCAGCCGTGACGAATTCGAAGCGGTCAAGGCGATGGCGGCGGCGGCACGCGATGAGGCAGAGGCATTGCGCGCACGGCTCGACGCGCTCGAAGCCAAGTCGGCGCCGACGGCCTGATATCCACAGCTTTTACCCCCTACCCCTTGCACCGCGACGGGCAAGAAGGGCAAAGCGTACGCGATGACCTTTGACGATCTCAGCGAGAGCGAAGACGGCGCGACGCCCATCGAAACGCTCGAAACCTGGTTCGCCGCCAACAATTGGTCGCACGAGCGGCTGGGCGATGAGGAAATCGTCGCGGCATGCGATGGCAGCTGGGGGCCGTACGAACTGCGCGGCGTGTGGCGCGACGACGATCGCGTGCTGCAGTTCCTCGCTTTTCCCGACATCAAGGTCGACAAGAGCCACCACG
Source organism: uncultured Aquisediminimonas sp. (assembly GCA_965365485.1). Taxonomy (GTDB): domain Bacteria; phylum Pseudomonadota; class Alphaproteobacteria; order Sphingomonadales; family Sphingomonadaceae; genus Aquisediminimonas. The sequence goes on along the minus strand of CBDUBW010000187.1, from coordinate 3,134 downwards.
CATCGATCTACGAGACGATCGGGCTGATCAACGAGCAGCTTTGGCTTGGCCATTTCGAACTGTGGTCGAGCAATGGCACGGTGGTGTTTCGCCACGCGGCGCTGCTCGAAGGGCAGGAAGAAGCGCTGCTGACAGCCGATCAGGCCGATGCGCTGATCGATGCCGCGGTGGGCGAGCTCGATCGTTTCTATCCGGTGTTCCAGTTCGTGCTGTGGGGCGGGAAGTCGCCCGCAGAGGCAATCACCGCCGCCATGGTGGAGACGCAGGGCGAAGCGTGAGCGGCGCATGCTGGCTGATCGGTGCCGGAAACATGGGCGGCGCGATGCTGCGCGGCTGGATTGCAAGTGGACTGCCTCCCGAGGGCTTTACCGTCGTCGATCCCGGTGGACCTGCGCTGCCCGATGGCGTGACATTTTCGCGCGAAGTGCCGGCGGGCGAACCGAGGACAGTGCTCCTTGCAATCAAGCCGCAAATGCTGGCGCAGGTCGCGCCAAGGCTCGCGAAGTCGATTGGGAACGGCACGACCTTGCTTTCGATCCTCGCGGGGGTCGAAACCGAAACCTTGCGTGCGCGCTTTCCCGATGCGGGCAGCATCGTCCGCGTCATGCCCAATACCCCCGCCGCCATCCGTAAGGGCGTGCTGGCACTATATGGGGCCGAGGATGCGGCAGTCACCGCACTGATGGCGCGCCTCGGCCATGTCGAATGGATTGCCGACGAAGCGCTGTTCGATGCCGTGACGGCGCTGTCGGGTTCAGGCCCGGCCTTTCTTTATCGCTTCATCGATGCGCTCGCGGCGGGCGGGGCGAAGCTGGGGCTGCCTGCCGATCTGGCATTGCGGCTGGCCGTGGCGACGGTCGAGGGATCGGCCCTGCTCGCGGCAGGCAGCGGCGAAGCCCCCGGTGCGCTTGCGGATCGCGTCGCAAGCCCGGGCGGGTCGACACGCGAAGGATTGAATGTGCTTGATGCCAGTGGCGCGCTGGACATGCTTGTCGCGCAGACGCTCGCAGCGGCGACGCGGCGCAACGTCGAATTGGCGCAAGCCGCGCGCGGCTAGGGCCGGGCTTGCAAAGTCACCTCGAACAGCGCCGGAACCTCGCCGGGCCGCGAGAGCGGGCGTAACCAGGATGGCGGGTTGCTGCCGCGCAACAGGGTGTTCAGCTGCGAAGCGCCCTTTGACCGCGCCCCGAGTTCGGCGAAATCCCCCGGGCAAAGCGCGACATAGCTGATCTTCCACTCATCCGCGATTGCACGCGCTTCCTCGCTCGAGCCGAGGAAGAAGCGATACATCGCAAGATTGCCAGCGCTGTTGCGGTGATAGGGCGCGGCGACGACGCGGTGCGGCGTGGCGGTAAGCGCATAGGCGCCCATGTCGATCGGCGCCATCAGTGTTCCCGGCGGCAACGCGGCCAGCCGCTTGAGCGCTGCAGGGGTCGTGCAGTCCGCTGAGGCAACCGCAGGTGCGTTGGCGCGTGGCGCGAAGGCCGCGGCAGCGACTGGGTAAAGCAGCCCTGCCGAAATCAGCCAGGCCGGAACCAGCAATGCTGCACTCTGACCCCGGGCATGAGCGATGAGCGCAGCGAGCGCGGGCGCGGCGAGCAGCGCCCCGGCATGGGCACCGCGCAGTTGGATGAAGGTCAGCGCGAGCGCGGCGAGCTGAAGCGAGAGCAGGTCAAGCCAGCGCGCATCGCGCGAAGTGCGCCACGCCCAAAGCGACGCGCCGATCCCTGTCAGCATCAGCCCGGCATAGCCGATGACGTGCACCATCGGCGCGGCGAACATCGGCTGGGCCTCGCCGACATTGGCGAGCCACAGCCGCGCGAGCAGCGGATCGACCGCCCCATAGGGCCGCAGGCATTCAGGCGACAGCCACAGCGCGCCGCCGGCCGCTACGGTTGCGGCAACGGCGCTGGCGAGCAGTCGCGCCTTGAGCTCAGGTGACCGGATCGCAAATATCGCCAATGCCAGCGGCGCGAGCGAGGCGAATTGCGCGGCGCGCCACAGCGTTGCGGTGAAGCCGTCGCAAGCGGGCCAATTCCAGCCGGTCGTTCGGAGGAGCAACGAGGCTAACGCAAGCGCCAAGGCCAGCGCGACGGCGTAACCGGAGAAGCCCAACTGCCCCTCCCGATCATCGACGATCCAGCGAATGACGATCGCGGCGCCGCCGATCGCGAGCAGCGGCGCGGTCTCTATCCCGATCGCGAGCGAGGCCGCGCTGGCAATCCCTGCCCCGGCGCCGGCGGCAAATGTGCCGGGCCCGACCACAGCGCGCGCGACAAAGAGCAGGAGAACGAGCTGCAGGCCGTGATGATCGATCCGTCCCGGCATGAAGAGCGTCGTTGCGGGATAAGCAAGCGCGGCAATCAACGCGGCTAGCGGCCCCGATGTGCCGAGTGCGCGAGCGATCGCCGCGATCAGCATCAGCGCGAACGCGAAGAGCAGGGCCGGCCACAGGATGACCGCCGCCAATGTCGCCGTTTGTGCGCCGAGCAGCGGCGTCAGACCCATTATGGTCGCGGCCGGAACGAGATCGGGCAGCCGCGACCAGTGCATCTCGAGCCCCGGCGCCATGCCAAGCCGGTGCTGCGCCAGATCGCCGAACGCCTGCCCCCCGATCCAGTCGCGGATTTGCTGCAGCCTAACCATGTCGTCGGTGTCGGGCAGCCGCAGCAGCGAAAGATCGGCCCAGCCCCGCACCGTCCAGGCAAGCGTCAACAATCCGGCGAGGAGCAAGGCAGCGGCAAGTTCGCGGGCCGGACGGGCAGGGATATCCACGCCATAGCGCTACCGTGGCATGGTTAAACCCGCGTTAGGATGCGACGTCAGCCAAGCCCGCGCCGCCCCAGCAGCCGCAAGCGCAGCGCGTTGAGCTTGATGAAGCCCGCCGCATCGCGTTGGTCATAGGCGCCGGCATCGTCCTCGAAGGTCACCATCCGCTCCGAATAGAGGCTGTTGGGCGATTTGCGGCCGACGATGTGGACGCCGCCCTTGTAGAGCTTCAACCGCACCGTTCCCGAAACATGCTGCTGAGAATGATCGATCGCCGCCTGCAGCATCTCGCGCTCCGGGCTGAACCAGAAGCCGTTGTAGATCAGCTCGGCATATTCGGGCATCAGCTTGTCCTTGAGGTGCGC
>CBDUBW010000186.1:0-4943 GCA_965365485.1 uncultured Aquisediminimonas sp. | reverse complement strand
ATCTTCATCACCCCCGGTTACCGCTTCCGCGCAATCGACGGGCTGATGACCAATTTCCACCTGCCCAGATCGACGCTGTTCATGCTTGTCAGCGCGCTGATGGGGCGAGAGCGGATGCTGGCGGCTTATGATCATGCCATCGCCAATGGCTATCGCTTCTACAGCTATGGCGACGCGAGCCTGTTGCTGCCCTAAGGCGATCGGCGAGAGAGGGACGGACATGACCGATTCGAAAATCTTCGCGGTTCTCAAACAGGATCATGACAGGCATCGCGACCTGCTGGCGCGGATCGATGCGGCGACGGGCAGCGAACGCGCTTCGCTGTTCGAGGCGTTTCGTGTCGAAGTGACGGCGCATGCCGCTTCGGAGGAAATGTCGCTCTACGCGACCATGCTGGCACGACCCGACCTTCGCGAGGAAGCGCAGCACAGCGTGTCCGAGCATAAGGAGATCGAGGATTATCTGACCGAGCTTTACGAGGCGGACAGCGCCTCGCCCGACTGGCGCGAACGCTTCGGCGTGATGAAAAAGCGCTACCTTCATCACATCGAGGAGGAAGAAGAGGAGATGTTTCCGGAGGCCGAAAAGGAGCTGTCCGACGCGCAAAAGGCGGACCTCGCGGCGATCTTCGCCAAGCGCAAGCCCGAGGAAAAGGAGCGCGCCGCCGACAACCCCCCAAGCAGCGAGCATGAGCGGGACTGAACAAAATTAGTTGACAAAGTCAACCAATGGCGGTGTTCTTGCTTCATGTCTGATCCCGTCGTGGCACTGCGCGCTTTCAACCGCTTTCACACTCGCTTCGTCGGCGCGCTTGAGCCGCGATATATGGGCAGCGAAATGTCGCTGGCCGAAGCGCGCCTGCTTTACGAGATCAGCACGCGGGAACGCCCGGTTGCCTCAGAGCTGTCAGGCGCGCTTGATATGGATCGCGGACTTCTCAGCCGGATGGTCTCGAAGTTCGAAGCGCGTGGCTGGATTTCGCGCGATCGCGGCACCGATGCCCGCCAGAGGCCGCTCATTCTGACTGACAAGGGTCACGCGAAATTCGCCGCCCTCGATGCGCGCACGCGGGCGAGTGCCGAGCAATCGCTTGCGCATCTCGGCCAGTCCGATCGCGTTCGTCTCGCTGCCGCGCTCGATCATGTGCGCCACAGCCTCGACACCTCGCCGGGTGAGCGCACCTTCACGCTTCGAATTTGGAAAACCGGCGACATGGGGATGATCGCCGCGCGCCAATCGCGGCTTTACGCAGAAGTTTATGGCTGGGGCCTGGGCATGGAAATCATGATCGGGGAGATCGTGACGGATTTTCTCAAGAAGGCAGCCGATTCGCGTCAGCAATGCTGGATCGCGGATGTCGAGGGCGAGATGGCGGGAAGCGTCGTCCTTGTCGATGCGGGAGACGATGTCGGACAGTTGCGCTTGCTTTATACCGAAAGCTGGGCGCGGGGCCTTGGGATCGGCGAGGCGCTGGTGCAATGCTGCATCGATTTCGCGCGGACTGCTGGCTATCGCGAAGTGATGCTTTGGACTCACACCAAGTTGACTAGCGCTCGCAAGATCTATGCGGGGCTTGGTTTCGAGCTGCGCTCGACTGAAACCCATGATGAGTTCGGGCAGCCCGAACAGGGCGAGACCTGGGCGTTGCCCTTGTGAGCAGCGGGGTCGTATAGCGCGCCGCTTGTGACCCGTTTCTCGTTCGATATCCATTCCCGCGATGGCAAGGCGCGCAGCGGCATCGTCACCATGGCACGGGGTGAAATCCGCACGCCCGCCTTCATGCCGGTGGGAACCACAGCGACCGTCAAGGCAATGAAGCCCGCCGACGTCCGCGCAAGCGGCGCCGACATCATCCTCGGAAATACCTATCACTTGATGCTTCGCCCCGGCGCCGAGCGCATGGCGCGACTGGGTGGGTTGCACGCTTTCATGGGCTGGGATCGACCGATCCTGACCGATAGCGGCGGCTATCAGGTCATGAGTCTGGCAGCACTTCGGAAGATCAGCGAAGAAGGCGTCGCCTTTGCCTCACACATCGACGGGTCGCGGCACATGCTCAGCCCCGAAAGCTCGATGGAGATTCAGCGGCTGCTCGGCTCCGACATCGTCATGGCGTTCGACGAATGTCCCGCCGCCAATGTCTCGCGCGAGGAGGCGGCAGCATCGATGGAGCGATCGATGCGCTGGGCGCGAAGGTCTCGCGAGGCGTTCGACAGCGGCGAGAACAGGGGCGCGCTGTTCGGCATCCAGCAGGGTTCGCTCGATGAAGGACTGCGCAGCCGTAGCGCAGAGGCACTAACGGCAATCGGCTTCGACGGCTATGCAATCGGCGGGCTCGCGGTCGGCGAGGGGCAGACCGCGATGTTCGGCGTGCTCGATTACGCGCCCGGCCAGCTGCCGGAGAACAAGCCGCGCTATTTGATGGGGGTCGGCAAGCCCGACGACATTGTCGGCGCAGTCGAACGCGGTGTCGACATGTTCGATTGCGTGCTGCCGACGCGGAGCGGGCGAAACGGCCAGGCCTTCACCTGGGATGGCCCGGTCAACATCCGCAATGCGAAGTTCGCCGAAGACCTGTCGCCGCTGGACTTGGCCTCACCGGTCGCTGCGTGGAGCAAGGCTTATCTCCACCATCTCGTGCGGTCGGGCGAGATGCTTGGGAGCATGCTGATGACCGAACATAATCTCTGGTTCTACCAGCAGCTGATGGCGGGGCTCAGGGGGGCGATCGCGGCCGGAATGCTTAGCGATTATGCGCAACGATTTCGCGCCCGCTACCTCAAGGCACCCGCCGAGCGGTAACGATCCGAACCTTGGGTTCGAGCATTTCTCCTTTCATCACCGGGTTGGCCGCATCGGCGCCGCGTGGCCCCCCGTGTATCCTGCGGACGACATCCATCCCTTCGATCACGCGTCCGAAGGCGGCATTGCCCTGATTGTCTCCGGGCCGCGTGGGATCGGCGTCGAGATAGGGCTGCGGCCCCAAGGTAATGATCCAATCGCCGCGCGCGGTGCCGGGGGCGAGACGCGCCATCGAGATCGTACCGTCCTCATGTTTCAGCCCGGTCTTGCTCGTCGGCTCGTGCGCGATCGGCGGCAGCGTGCGCTTGGGGTCGTTCGCGGTTCCTGCCTGAAGGAAACCAACATCGGGAAAGCCCGGTGCGTGCGATGCGCGATAGAAGAAAATACCGTCGAACCGTTTCTGGTCGACATAGCGCAGGAAGTTCGAGGTGGTGAGCGGCGCGCGCTCCTTTTCGAGCTCAAGCACGATCCTGCCCTGCGCCGTGGTAAGCGCGACCCTGACGGTTTCAGCCGGGGAGACCGCAGGCGTCTGCGCAGCGAGCGGAGACGTCAGGGCAGCGATTGCCATCGCAAGTCCGATGCGAAACGGCCAAGCTACCGGAGAATGAGACGGTTCGCGCACTTGCTAGCCTTTCGGTTCGTTTACTGCGCCAAGACTTTCGACCCCTCGCCGCTGCTACATTTTTCGGCCACGCATTGCGCGGTCGCTTTGCATATCCATTCGGTTTTGGGCGAGGGGTAACCTTTGCCCGGCACATAGCCATAGAGGTTGATCGCCATTTTCTCATCGATGCAGGATAGGCATTTGCCGACCGGCGGCGGTTTGATGTGCAATACGTTACGCTGGCTGCACGATGGAGCGCCGAGGGTCATCGATTTGACAGTTTCACTTCCCCCGATGTTGCAGCCGCCGCGCAAACCCGCCCGCGCAGCGCCCTCAGTTGCGGCGGTAAACGATACCGGGGTGGAAAGGCTTCGCGTCGTGCACTGCCTCGGAGCTTTGGATTTTTTGGAATGGGCGAGGAGTGCCGCCTGATACGCACGCTGCGCCGCGTCGGCCTCTGCTTTCTTCCGCTCATAATCGGCCTGCCGCGCCTTGTTGGAAGCTTCGATCGCTGCGGCGTCGGCCTGATGCTTGGCGACGGCAATGCGATAATCTTCCTTTGATTTGAGGATTTCGGCGGTGCGGGCTTGCTGCTCGCGCCCGAGCCTGGCGTTGACGTCACGAACGGCGGCGGCATCCGCAGCGGCAGCGGCGTCACGCCGCGCCTTTTCCTCACGCTGTCGTTCGATGTCGCGCTCGCGGCGATTGCTGTCGGTGCCGCGCCCGGCCTCGCGAAGCTCGGGAGCTTCAGCAACGCTGTAGGCCGGCAAGAATACACGCTTGTATCTCGCCTGTTCCTGCGCCTCTTTCCATTGCTCTACCTCCGAATTACGCGGGCTGTTCAAGGAGACGCAGGCGATGCTCCATCGCCAATTGCCACCCTCCGGAAGCTGGGCTGCGTGGTTGGCATTGATGAAATTCGACCAGGCACTGCCGACCTCGAATTCGAAGCCCGCGTTTCTCCCATGGTGCTCGTTGATACGCACCTCCGTTTCGTTGAATCGGACGGGAGTGTATATGGCTCGGTCGGTCCGCAGGACATTCTGCCCGGTCGCTTCGTCCTTTTCCCAATTGTACAGACTGGCCCAGCACACACCTTCGATCTGACCTCGAGGGCGGTTGGCCTCTTCCCAATCGGTTTGACGCTTGGCCCAGCACGCATGATCATTGTCGCAGCAAACTCCGCAGAAACTAATTCCTTGCGCGGCGGCGCGGGACGCCGCCGGAATGGGCGTGAACCGAGCCTCCTCGCGCCGTGGCTGGAGATCGAGCGCAAAGGCAGCGAGCAACAGCGCCGTGACGCCCCGAAAAACTGCCAAGCGCGGTTCGACGCGCTTGAAACTGGCGGCGCACGCACTCACAAACCCGAAAATCCAACACTTCATGCCGCCCCCACGGATGTGACTGCCGCCCGCAGCTTATGCCGGGCCACTGGCAAGCGCCATAACCCATCCGGCTTACACCTGCGGTGACCGCCCGCCTTGTTACAACGACGTGCTTGAGCTAAGGGCGCAAAAAAATTCCTACAATCGAGAG
>CBDUBW010000185.1:0-5069 GCA_965365485.1 uncultured Aquisediminimonas sp. | reverse complement strand
CGGAAGCACTCGGCGACGGCCCGCTGGCGCTGGTCCAGGATGGCGACCTGATCCGCCTGTGCGGGCACGATGGCAAGCTCGATGTTCTCGCCGATCTATCCGGCCGGACGCCTGCCGCCCCGCCCGAAACGCGTCAAGGCATGGGCCGCGAACTATTCGCGCTGATGCGCGCGGGTTCTGACGGCGCGGAGCAAGGCGCAAGCGCGATGCTGTCGCTGGCGGGGTTGTGACGCGGCTAGTCGCCGTCGACATTGGCGGCACTCATGCCCGGTTCGCTTTTGCCGAGGTTGAAGGAGGCCGTGTTGTTCACCTCGGCGAGCCTATGACCCTCAGGACCAGCGACACGCCCAATCTCAACGAGGCCTGGACGGCCTTCGCCGCCGCCGCCGGCCCGGTGCCCGAGGCCGCCGCGATCGCGGTCGCGGCACCGGTGATCGACGGCAGGGCCAAGCTGACAAATAACAGCTGGGAGATTGATCCCGCAACGCTCGGCCTGTCGCGCTGCATCCTGATCAACGATTTTGCGGCCGTCGCGCACGCCGTGGCACAGGCAGGAGAGGCGCATTTCGCGCATCTTTGTGGCCGCGAGGCGGCACTGCCGAGCGAGGGCGTGATCAGCATTATCGGCCCCGGCACGGGGCTGGGCATCGCGCATCTGTCGCGCGACGGCGACGGATATCGCACGACCGCGACAGAGGGCGGCCATATCGGCTTTGCCCCTGCGGACGAATTCGACGATGCCCTGCTCGCACGTCTGCGCGCGCTCCACGGTCGAGTCTCGGTCGAGCGCGTCGTTTGCGGCGCGGGCCTGCGCGAGATCTACGCAATCCTCACAGGCCGCAGCCCGGCTGCCGACGACAAGGCGCTCTGGGCGGCGGGCCTTTCGGGCAACGATCCTGACGCCAGCGCCGCGATCGACCGATTCTGCTTGTCACTAGGCCGCGTCGCGGGCGATATCGCGCTTGCGCAGGGAGGGGCGGGAGTCGTGATTGCGGGCGGGCTCGGTCTTAGGATCGGTGATCGCTTGAAGCACTCGCAATTCGCCGAAGGATTTTGCGCCAAGGGCCGCTTTGCCGCGCTGATGGCGGGTCTGCCCGTGAAGCTCATCACCCATCCGCAGCCCGGCCTGTTCGGCGCGGCGGCGGCCTTTGCGAAGGAGTTTGCGTGAACGCGATCGAAGATATCATGCGGACCTCGCCGGTCATCCCCGTGCTGGTGATCGAGAACGCGGCGCACGCCCGCCCGATCGCAGAGGCGCTGGTCGCGGGCGGGCTGCGCGTTCTCGAAGTCACGCTGCGGACCGAGGCCGCGCTCGCGGTCATCTCAAATATGAAATCGGTCGAAGGCGCGATCGTAGGCGCTGGCACCGTGCTCAACCCGCACGATCTGGACGCGAGCATCCAAGCGGGGGCTGAGTTCATCGTCTCGCCCGGCCTCACCGAGCCGCTGGGCAAGGCCGCGATCGCGAGCGGTGTCCCCTTCCTGCCCGGCGTCGCCAATGCCGGCGACATCATGCGCGGCCTCGATCTCGGGCTGAACCACTTCAAATTCTTTCCAGCCGAAGCCAATGGCGGGATTGCGGCGCTCAAGGCGCAGGGCGGGCCGTTCGGTCAGGTCCGTTTCTGCCCGACAGGCGGTGTGACGCAGGCGAGCGCGCCCGATTGGCTCGCGCTCGATCAGGTGCTCTGCGTCGGCGGCAGCTGGCTGGTCGGCAAAGGTGCGCCCGATGTCGCCGCGATCGAGGCAGCCGCCCGGGCGGCGGCGGCGCTGGCACGATGAGCGTTGCCGAGGCGCTTCGCGAACGGCTCGAGGCGCTTCACGAGCGCACCCGCGAAACGCCGCTTTTCAATCCGGTATTCCAGCTCAGCCTCGAAATCTCGCGACGGCTCGAAAGCGCCGAGATCGGATTGCCTCAGGTCGCGGCGATGGTTTCCGAACTCGAATGCGAAGCGCTGCAGAGCCGCGCCAGGCGGTTAAACTGCCTGCTCGCGCCGGTTGGGCTTGAGGCCAACCTTGCCGCTTTCCGGCTGCTGGTCGAGGAAAGCGCCGCCGACGGAAATTTCGATGCGTTTTGCGAACGTTGGTCTCGACCCTTGCTGCACGCGGTCTTCACCGGCCACCCGACGTTTCTGCTAAGCGCCGCGCAGAGCGACGCGGTCGCTGCGGCGGCGAGCAGCGGAGACGCCTCCGAAAGCGTGTGCATCGCCGATTTCACGCGCGATGCGATCACGCTCGAAAGCGAGCACGATCAGGCGATCGCGGCCATGAAGCGGGCTGGCGAGGCGCGCGACGCGATAACCCGGATCATCTTCGAGGTCGCCGCAAACCACTGGCCGCGTCAATGGCAGCGCGTGAAGCCGATGCCGTGGCGGCTCGCGAGCTGGGTCGGCTACGACATGGACGGCCGCACCGATATCAGCTGGGCCACGAGTGTGCGCTTTCGGCTGCTTGAGAAGGCCGAGCGACTGAGCGGCTATGCGGAGGCGCTGGTTGCGAGCGAAAGCGGCATAGCTGACAGGCTGAAAGCGGCGGAGCAACATTCCCGCGAGATGGCCGCGCTGTTCGCCGCCGATTTGTCGGACCCGGCAGACCTTTCCGCCGCCGCAAACCGCCTTACCGCCGATCATCCCGCCAAACTCCTCAGCCTTGCGTCGATCAGCGCGGAGCTCGTAGCCCAGGCTCGCGACACCGAGGCCGAGACCGCCACCACGCTACTTACCCTTGCCGCCGCGATGCGCGCCGATGGGCTCGGCATGGGCTGGATTCATTTCCGCGTGAACAGCGCGCAGCTTCACAACGCCATCCGCCGTCGCATCGATCCCGAAAACAGCCTCGATCTCGCCAGCGGCGCCGCGCTCAAGAAGATGCGCGAGGCGATCGACGAGGCGCAGCCCCTGCGCAGCAATTTCGCGGCGCTCGCGATCGAGAGCACAACCGCGATCCGCCAGTTCCTGGCGATGGCGCAGATTCTCAATCATATCGACGCCGACGCGCCGATCCGCATGTTGATCGCCGAATGCGAAGAGCCGCAGACAGTGCTCGCCGCGCTCTATTTCGCCAAGCTGTTCGGCATCGCCGACAAGGTCGATGTCTCACCGCTTTTCGAAACCGAGACCGCACTCGAACATGGTGGACGCTTCCTCGACGCTTTGCTCGCCGAGCCTGCCTACCGCGAGTATGCCCGCGCCCGCGGGCGTGTTTCGATCCAGACCGGCTTTTCCGACGCCGGACGCTTCGTCGGTCAGCTTCCCGCCAGCCTCGCGATCGAGCGGTTGCAGGGGCGGCTCGCAAAGGCGATGGCTGCGAACGGGCTCACCGACGTCGCGGCGCTCATCTTCAACACGCACGGCGAATCGATGGGCCGCGGCGCGCATCCGTCGAGCATCGCCGACCGCGTCGCTTACCCGCTTTCCGATTGGTCGCGGCGATGCTTCGCGTCGAACGGCATTCGGGTCGAGCCCGAAGCAAGCTTTCAGGGCGGCGACGGCTATCTCTTCTTCCGAACCCCCGAACTCGCGCTGGCAACGCTGACGCGGATTGCCGAAGCTTTGTCGAAGCCGCTACCGACCGACCGCGATCCCTTTTACGACCGCACCGATCTCAGCCTCGATTATTATCGCGGCATCAGGCGCGTGCAGCGCGATCATCTCGCTTCGCGCACCTATGCCCGCGCGATCACCGCTTTCGGGCTTGGGCTGTTGAACGAGACCGGCAGCCGCAAATCGCGCCGCCAGTCCGATCTCGCCGCCGACCGCGAGATGAATTTGCGTCAGATCAGGGCGATCCCACATAATGCCGTGCTCCAGCAGCTCGGCTATCCGGTCAACATCATCGCCGGCGCGGGCACGGCGGCGGGCGACGATCTCGAGGAATTGGCGGCGCTGATTTCGGCGTCTCCGCGCGGGCGCGCGCTCTTCCGGATGCTCCGCGCCTCGAACGCGCTCGCCAGCATCAAGACCGTCGCGGCTTATGGAGAGCTGTTCAATTCGGCCTATTGGGCAAGCCGCCCCTATCGCGGCACCGAGGCCGCGCTCGAGAATCCGTGCCTCGCGCTGGCCGAATATCTCGAGACCGACGACAGGAACGGGGTCTTCCGCCGCCTCGCCTCGCGGCTGCGCGTCGACGCGATGAAGCTTCACCGCCTGCTCGCGCGCATTCCCGATCAGGAGGATGGTTCCGCGCGCGAGGAGACGCGGCGTTCGCTGGGCGCGCTCCACGCGCTGCGGCTGGCGCTGATGCAACACATGTTCCTGCGCGCGGTGCAGATCCCCGCTTTCTCGCGCAGCAACGATATCAGCCGCGACGACGTGCTCGAAATGATCTTCACGCTTCGCATTGATGAAGCGGTGATGTTGCTGCGCCGCGCCTATCCGGTCAGCGAGCCTGAAATCAGCGATTTCGCGGTCGACGCGCCCACCGAATATCCCGACGATGCAGCACAGACTTATGCCGGCATTCAAACGGCCTATATCGACCCCATCGCGGCCGCGCACGCGCTCAACCTGCGCATCTCGACTGCGATCGCCAACCATTTCGGCGCGCACGGCTGAGCGTAGTTGACGCGTCACAATGCGCTGGCACAGTGCGCGTCAAATCGTAACGGGATGCCTCCATGCCACTCATCATCGATCGCCGCGCCCTGCTCGCCACGGGGGCATTGGGGCTTGGCGGCCTCCTTTTTCCCGCAGGCCGCGTAGCTGCGCAGGCCCTCTCGGGCGCGACCGGCTTCACGCACAATGTCGCGAGCGGAGAGCCCGGACCGGACTCGGTGCTGCTCTGGACACGCTTCCGTCCCGAGACCGGCGGACCCGCCAAGGTTCGCGTCGAAATCAGCGAAACCCGCAACTTCGCCAAGCCCGTTGGCGGCGGGCAGATGGTCACCGGGCCGTGGCGCGATCACACGGTGAAGATCACCGTCGATGGCCTCGCGCCGGGCAAGTGGCACTGGTTCCGCTTCATCGGCCCTGACGGGGAGATCTCTCCGATCGGTCGCACCCGCACCCTTCCCGTCGGAAAGACCGCAAGATTCAACATCGCGATCTTTTCCTGCTCGAACCTGGGGCAGGGTG
>CBDUBW010000184.1:0-5079 GCA_965365485.1 uncultured Aquisediminimonas sp. | reverse complement strand
GATGCGGTCGCGGCGGACGATGACCGAGCGGTGGAGGCGGATGAATTGCGCGGGGTCGAGCCGTTCTTCGAGCGCGGAGATCGTCATGTGGAGCAGATAGCTGCGCGGGCCGACATGAAGCCGCATATAATCGCGCTCGGCATCGATCCGCTCGACATCGGCGGCGGCAATGCGGATCAGCTCGGATCGGTGCGGCACCCAGAATTCCTGGGTGTGATCGCTGGGCGCAGCCGGCTGCTGCGGCGCGGCGCGGCGTTCGCGCACGCGTGACAGCGCGCGTTCGAGCCGGTCGGGGGCGACGGGCTTGAGCAGATAGTCGACCGCGGCCAAATCGAACGCTTCGATGGCGAAGCTGTCGAACGCGGTCACGAAGATGATGGCGAGGCTCGCCAGCGCGGGATCGCGCGCCACTGCCCGCGCCACCGCCATGCCGTCGATCTCGGGCATGGCGATATCGAGCAGCACGACATCGGGCGAAAGCGCGCCGATTTGGCGCAGCGCCGATGCGCCGTCGCTCGCGGTGCCCGCGACTTCGACCCCGGCGATTCCTTGCAGAAGCCGTTCCATCCGCTCGACCGCAAGCGGTTCATCATCGACGACGAGAATCTGCAGCGGATCAGCCATGACGCACCAATGGCAGAATTAGCCGCACGCAATAGCCCCCGCCGGGCCCGTTGCCGCATTCGATCTTGGCCCCGCGCCTGAAGCGCGCCGCCAGCCGGTCGCGTACGTTCGAAAGGCCGATGCCGTGGCACTCACTTTCATCGGCGTCGGATACGCCGGGGCCGGTATCGATCACCGACAGCGTCAGCCGATCGCCTTCGGCGCGCGCGGTGATGGCAATGGTCACGGGCTTGGCGGTGCGCGAGACGCCGTGCTTGATCGCGTTTTCGACAAGCGGCTGCAGGATCAGCCCGGGCACCGCGGCATTTTCGAGCTCGGGTGGCAGATCGATCTTGACGGTCAGCCGCTCGGGAAAGCGCACTGCCTCGATATCGAGATAAAGCCGCTGTAGCTGGATCTCTTCCTTGAGCGGGACGTCCTCGGTCGGCTCGCTCGAAAGGCTGGTGCGGTAGAAGGTCGAGAGATTCATGATCATCGTCTCGGCCTCCGCCGGCTTGTCCTTCATCACCAGTGCGGAAAGCGAATTGAGCGTGTTGAACAGGAAGTGCGGGTTGACCTGGTAGCGCAAGGCGCGAAGCTCGGCCGATTGCGCCGCGCGGGCGAAGGCCGCGGCCTGGCGCTCGACCGCGCGGACGTCGCTTGCGAAGCTCAGCGCCAGGTAAAGCGCGGCCCAGGCGATCAGGAAGAAATAATTCTGCAAGCCCTGATCGCCGATCTGCATCCAGACTGTGATGACCTTGCCGTTGTTGTGGGCGCGCTCGACTTCGGCGAGGCTGGCGGGATCGAAGACGTTGAACATGTAATAGTTGCACGCCGCGATCGTGACCGCGCAGGGAATCGCGAAAAGCGCGGTGGCGGCGATCCGCGCCCAGAGCGAGGCGCGATCGAACGGCCGCAGCATCTGCCAGAGAAGCACCGTCACGACGAAACCCGCGGTCGAAACGACGCTGCGCCGCTCGATCATTTCCATCTGCGCCGGATAATCCATCACCGCCGCGCGCGCGGTCACGACGATGATGTAAAAAAGCCAGATGCCGAAAATCGAAGCCACCGCGATCTTCCAATCGAGCGGGTGCTTTGTCTCACTGTCCATCGCCCCGGCTTAGACCATAGCCGTTAACCGACGCCAGCCCGTCGCCAACGCTCGTCGAAGCAGGATGCGAGCCCGTCGATCAATGCGACCGGTTAAGACCATGTTTACCATGTCGTGCAAAGTTGGCCGTGAATTCGGGGGAGTTTCACTATGGCCACGCGAATGAAGCCTGCCGATGGCAGCCTCGCCATCGCCGAGATCAAGGAGTTCGCCAGCTTCGATCCAGGCGCACAGCGCTACATCCGCCGCTCGCTCGATATCGCCTTCGGCCGCGGCGACGCGGTCGCGATCTGGTCACGCGACATGGTCGAAACTGCGGCGATCCGCGCGCAGACGAAGGTCTATCAGGCATTGGGCGATCTGCGGGGGCAGGTTCCCGACGATAGCGGCATCGACCATCTCGAGCCCTTCCTCGGCACGCTCATCCAGCTTACCGCCTTCGATCTCGGACAGAATCGGCTTTCGAGTTTCGGGGCCTACCGTTTCCTTTACGAACGGCTGATCGGCGCCAATGCGCGGCCCTGGCTACCCGCAGCCTTTTGCGCGGCGGCGTCGCTGCCGCACCTTCATCCGCACCGCAGGCGATTGCTGCTGCAATCGATCAGCGAAGCTGCCGCGACAGCCCCGGGCTGGTCGCAGCGCATGCCCGTCTTCTTCCCCGAATGGGTCGAAAAGGTCGACGCCTAGCCGCTCCGGGCGCGATCCGCCGCCGCGAAGGTCGCTGCCGCCTGCGTGGTGAGCCAGTCCATCGCCGCCGCCCATGGTCCATGGCCATGGCTGATCCGCGCGACTCCGAGTTCCGCGAGCCGGGCATGGCTGGGGAAGCCTTCGCCCATCAGGATGTTGACCGGCAGCGGAGAGGCTTCGCACAGCCGCGCGATCAGCGCCTCGTCCTTGAGGAAGGGAACGAATAGCCCGTCCGCCCCGGCATCGGCATAAGCACGCGCGCGTTCGAGCACCGTGTCGACGAGCGCGCGATCATGCGCGGCAGGCGGGGTCAGGATGAAGAGATCGGCGCGGGCGTTGACGAACACGCCCGTAGCGGAGGCGGCGGCGATTCGCGCGGCAGCATCTTCCGTCGAGAAGAGCTGGCGCGTCGCCGGATCCTTGTCCTCGATGTTGATCCCCGTCGCTCCGGCCTCCGCCGCGCGCCGGACAGACGCGCGAACATCGTCCGCCGTTGCGCCATAGCCTGCCTCCATGTCGATCGTGACGGGCAGATCGGTGACGCTCAATATGCGTTCGAGATTGGCGATGGCGAGGTCGAGCGGCAGCGTCTCGCCATCCTTGAAACCGAGCGAACCCGCGACGCCCCAGCTTCCCGTCGCGATCGCTTTCGCCCCCGCCTTGGTAACCGCCGCGGCGCTGCCCGCATCCCAGATATTGTAGAGGATCAGCGGATCGCCGGGGATGTGGAGCTTCGCGAACTGTTCCGATAACGCTGTCATGCGGCATTCCTTTCGGCATCGAGCAGCTTCTGCTTGCGGTCCAGCCCATAAGCATATCCGCCAAGACCGCCATCGCTGCGAACGACGCGGTGGCAGGGAATCAGCACCGCGACATTGTTGGCGCCATTGGCGCTCCCCGCCGCGCGCACCGCACTCGGCTTGCCCACCGCCGCCGCGATCTGCGCATAGCTCCGAGTCTCGCCGGGCGGAATGCGCTGAAGCTCGGCCCACACCGCCTGCTGAAACGCCGTCCCGGCAATGTCGAGCGGCAGTCGCGGCGTCCGCGCCGGATTCTCGACCGCCGCGACTGCGCTTTCCGCCAGCGCTGTCAAACCGTCGCCGCCGCGCTCGATCCTGGCCTTGGGAAAGCGGCGGCGCACCTCGGCCTCGCCCTCGTCGAACGACAGGCGGCAAATGCCCCTGTCGGTCGCCGCGATCAGCATCGCGCCGAGCGATGTCGGCACCACCGTCCAGCGGATCGTCACCCCGGCGCCGCCGTTGCGCCACGCCGATGGCGTCATCCCCAATCGCTTTCCGGTTTCGGCATAAAAGCGGCTCGGCCCCGAATAACCCGCGTCGTAAATCGCGTCGGTTATCCTGCCGCCTCGCTTCATCGTATGCATCGCCCGTTTCATCGTGATATCGCGCATATAGGCGGATGGCGTCAGCCCCGTATCGCGCTTGAAAAGCCGTTGGAAATGGTGCGGCGCATAGCCGACCGCGGCGGCAAGATCGTCAAGTTTCAGCGCGGTTTCGCTCCTCTCGATCAGCGCGATCGCCTTCGCCACCGCCTCGCGGTCGCGCCCGATTTCGTCGGGGCGGCAGCGTCTGCACGGCCGGTACCCCGCCGCCCGCGCTGCCTCGCAAGTATCGAAAAACTCGACATTTTCTCGCTTCGACCGGCGTGCGGGGCAGCTCGGCTTGCAGTAAATGCCGGTGGTCTTGACCGCGCCGACGAAGCGCCCGTCGAGCAAACGATCACGCCGCTCGAAAGCGGTATGGGCGAAGTCGGGATCGATCTCTGTCATGCCGCGCTTCTAGCCCCGCGCGAACGCCGCGGCGTCCCGAAACTTGCGGTCAAAGCAAAGCATTCCGCCCACCCAGGACTCGATCGACTCACACCGCAATCTCCTGCTGTGCGACCGATTGATAGGCCATGTCGTGACGAGGTCTAATCCGTTGATAGAAGACGATCATTGGGAGATTGCCCCCCTTTACACCCGCCCCCCAAACCCCTACATAGCCCTCACTCCCCCGGTCCGGGACATGGTGTGCCGTCGCGCAGTGCATCGTACGGATAGGATCGGCGGAGATAATTAAGACGTGCGATAAGCTGCCGGAACCGGGTGCGGTGCCGCGCGGCCTTTCGTCGTCTTTTTGCGTGCCCGGACACGAACACAAGGCGAGACAGCAGCACATGGCAACCAGCATCGCGGCGGCGCAGAAGCGTCGCATCCGCAAGGTTTTCGGCAACATCCACGAAGTGACGCAGATGCCCGACCTGATCCAGGTCCAGCGCGAATCGTATGAGCAGTTCCTCCGCTCCGATCCCGCGACGGGCTATGTCTCGGGCCTCGAAAAGACGTTGCGCGGCGTCTTCCCGATCCGCGATTTCGCGGGCACCGCCGAACTCGATTTCGTCAATTACGAGCTCGAGGATCCCAAGTTCGATACCGAGGAATGCCGCCAGCGCGGGATCACTTATGCGGCGCCGATGAAGGTGACGCTGCGGCTGATCGTGTTCGAGGTCGATAGCGAGACCGAGACCCGCTCGGTGCTCGATATCAAGGAGCAGGACGTGTACATGGGCGACATGCCGCTCATGACCGAGAACGGCACCTTCATCATCAACGGCACCGAACGCGTCATCGTTTCGCAGATGCACCGTTCGCCGGGCGTGCTGTTCGATCACGA
>CBDUBW010000183.1:0-5163 GCA_965365485.1 uncultured Aquisediminimonas sp. | reverse complement strand
ATGACACCCGTCCTCAAGCCTTGACCCCCGCCCCGCGCACCTTTTCCGCGTCAGGATCAAGCGGCCAGCGCGGACGCGCGGCGACGTCTAGCCCGTCGGTAAGCCCTAGCGCGAAGCGCTCGCACCCCGCCCAGGCGATCATCGCGGCATTGTCGGTGCACAGCCAGCCCGGCGGCGCAACGAAGCGCACATCGTGGCCGTGCGCTAGCGATTCGAGCGCTGCACGGATCGCGCCATTGGCCGCCACCCCGCCCGCGACCACGAGTGCCTCGACCGGCCCGGCGATCGCCAGCGCGCGGCGCGTACGATCGATCAGACAATCGACCACGGCCTGCTGGAACGAGGCGGCGATGTCAGCCTTGCCGTGCGCGCCGGATTGGACCGCGCGCAGCACCGCGCTTTTCAGACCCGCGAATGAAAAATGCGGATCGGGCGTGCCGGTCAGCGGGCGGGGGAACGCGATGGCCTTGGCATCGCCGTCACGCGCCGCCGCCTCGACCGCAGGCCCGCCGGGATAGCCGAGCCCGAGAAGCTTCGCGGTCTTGTCGAACGCCTCCCCAGCAGCATCGTCGATGGTGGTGCCGAGGCGGCGGTATCGGCCGACGCCCTCCACGAGCAGCAGCTGGCAATGTCCGCCCGAAACGAGCAGCAGCAAATAGGGAAAATCGAGGTGCGCATCGACGAGTCGCGGCGAAAGCGCATGGCCTTCGAGATGGTTGATCGCGATCAGCGGTTTGCTCGCAGCGTGAGCGAGCGCCTTGCCGGTCACCAGCCCGACCATGACGCCGCCGATCAGCCCCGGCCCCGCCGTCGCGGCGACGGCATCGACATCGCCGAGCTTCACGCCGGCTTTGTCGAGCGCCGCCTCGATCAGCGGCACCAGCGCCTCGACATGCGCCCGCGCGGCGATCTCGGGCACGACCCCGCCATAAGGGGCGTGCGCCGCTTCCTGCCCGGCAAGCTTGTGCGCGAGGATCGCGCGCTCGCTCGTCACCAGCGCCGCCGCGGTTTCGTCGCAGCTCGATTCGATCCCGAGGATGAGCGCCATGGGCTTCCCTCTAGGCCGGGCCGCCGCTAGCACAAGCCGCTGTGACTGCTCCCGACCGACCCCTGCGCCTCGGCACGCGCGCGTCGCCATTGGCGATGGCGCAGGCGGCGATGGTCAAGGAAGCGCTGCTCGCCGCGCATGATTGGGGCGACGACGCTGTCGAGATCCGCCCGGTGGTCGCGAGCGGCGACAAGATCCAGGATCGCGCGCTTGCCGAGGTCGGCGGCAAAGCGCTCTGGACCAAGGAGCTCGATGCCTGGCTGGCGGCGGGCGAGACCGATCTCTCGGTGCACTCGATGAAGGATGTCGAGAC
Source organism: uncultured Aquisediminimonas sp. (assembly GCA_965365485.1). GTDB lineage: Bacteria > Pseudomonadota > Alphaproteobacteria > Sphingomonadales > Sphingomonadaceae > Aquisediminimonas. Next base: position 3,802 of record CBDUBW010000183.1, on the reverse strand, counting down.
GATCCGCCCCGACATCTTCGCGATCGCCGCGATGCTGCCGCGCGCCGATGTTCGGGATCGGCTGATCGGCGCCGAAAGCCTCGAAAAGCTCGCGAAGGGCGCGCGTGTCGGCACCAGCGCGCCGCGCCGCCGGGCGCAATTGCTGCGCGCGCGGCCCGATCTCGAAATCGTGCTGTTCAGGGGCAATGTCCAGACGCGTCTCGCCAAGCTCGAACGCGGAGAGGCCGACGCGACCTTGCTGGCGGCGGCGGGGCTGGTGCGGCTCGGCATGGACGAAGGCACCGCGGTCCCCATCGGCGAGCTGCTTCCCGCCCCGTCGCAGGGCGCGATCGGAATCGAGATCCGGAGCGACGATGAAGCCGCGCGCAGTTGGATCGCGGCGATCGATCATCGCGTCACGCATGACTGTGTCGATGCCGAACGCGCGCTGCTCGCCGAGCTTTCGGGCGATTGCCGCTCTCCGGTCGCGGCGCTGGCAGAGATGGAGGGTGAGCGCATCTGGCTGCGCGCGCATATCTACTCGCCCGATGGCGATGAGTGCGTGACGGGAGAGATTGAGATCGCGACTGGTGACGACGACGCCCCGGCACGGCTCGCGCAGCAGATGCTGGCGGACGCATCGCCGGCGATCCTTGCCGCTTTCGGCCGATGAAAAAGCGCCCGCTGCTCATCCTGCGCCCCGAACCGGGCAACGCCGCGACGCGCGCGCGCGCCGAAGCTCTCGAGTTCGAGACGATCGGCTGCCCCTTATTCGAAGTTTCGCCGCGAGCCTGGGATGCGCCCGATCCGGCGGACTTCGACGCGGTATTGCTGACCAGCGCCAATGGCGCACGTCACGCCGGGGCGGATCTTGCGCGCTTCCTCCGCCTGCCGGCCTATGCGGTGGGCGCGAAGACCGCCGGCGCGGCGCGCGATGCGGGTTTCGCCAAAGTGTTTCTCGGCGACCGTGACGTCGATGCCTTGCTCGATCGCGCGGCGGGCGATGAGGCGAAGCGGCTGCTGCATCTCGCGGGTGCCGATCGCACCGCGTTCGCCGCGCGCGACCTGCAGATCGAAACGCGGATCGTCTATGAAAGCGTCGCGCTGCCCCATCCGGACGGGCTCGCGGCAGCGCTGGCGCGACGTCCGATCGCGCTGCTCCATTCGGTGCGCGCGGCGAAGCGCTTCGCCGACTTGGTTGCCGATCGCGGAGATATCGCGACGATCGCGATCAGCGCTCAGGTCGCCGAGGCGGCCGGGAATGGCTGGCGAGAGGTTGCGGTTTCCGATGAACCGCGCGATGAGGCGATGCTCGCGCTCGCCCAGGCCCAAGCGCGCAACCAGGGTTCGCGATGACCGATACCGCCACTGCCGCCTATTCCGACAGCGCGACTCCGCGCCGATCGTGGCGGAGAACGCTGATCCTGCTGACGCTGGCGTTCGTCGCCGGGATTGCCGCGATGGGCTGGGGTCTGAGCCGCTGGGATGCGGCGCGCAACTGGCTGCTCGGCACGACCACGTCTGCGCAGCTCCCGCCGATCGCCTATGATCCCCGCCCGGCACCGCAGCCTGCTCCGCTGATCGGGCAAGCACCCGTGCCCGACATGGCGGCAAGGCTAGCGGCGATCGAAGCACGGACGGCGCGGCTCGAAAGCGCGGGCGGCTCGGCAAGTTCGGCGGTGCGCGCCGAAGGCCTGCTCGTCACCTTTGCCGCGAGACGCGCGATCGATCGCGGAATTGGGCTCGGCTATGTCGAAGGGCTGCTCAACCAGAGCTTCGCTGCGAGCCAGCCGCGCGCGGTGGCGACGGTGATCGCAGCGGCGCGTCAGCCGGTGACAATCGATCAGTTGCAGACCGAGCTCGAGGCGCTGACCCCTGCGCTGACGGGCGGCGACCCCAATGAAGGCTGGTGGCAAAGTTTCCGGCGAGGGCTTTCGGGGCTGATCATCGTCCGCGATGCCGAGACCCCCTCCCCCGACCCGGCCGCGCGGGTGGCGCGCGCGGCGCAGATGCTGCGCGCGGGCCGTGTCGACGTCGCGCTTGCCGAAATCGCACGCCTGCCCGCGCGCGATGCCGCCGCCGGCTGGATGGAGAAGGCGCGGCGGCACATCGAAGCGCACCGGGCGCTCGATCTGCTCGAAGCGGCGGCGATCACCGCCCGCGATGCATCCGCGGCGCAGGTTCGGGTACCGCTCTGAGCATTCGCGGCGCTCAGCGCAGCCTGGTGATCGCCTCGCCCTTCAAACACGCTTCATCGACCGGCGGCAGCGCGGCCCAATCGGCGAAGGGGGGAATTTCGACGGCCTCGCCCACGCGCCGCGACGCGAACATGGCGTTCGGGATCGAATGGCACTTCAGCACCTCGGCGAGCATCCGGGGCGGCGTCTCGCGCGCCTCGTAGCTGAGCTGGAACGTGCCCCAATGGATGGGCATCGCGAAGCTTGCGCCCATCCGGCGGAAAACCTCGACCGCCTGATGCGGGCCGATATGGCTGCCCGTCTCCATCTGCCCCTCGCGAAAGCGGAACGCGCCGATCGGGATCAGCGCCAGCCGCACCGGACCGAGCCTGCCCGCTTCGACCGGCCACTGCCCGTTCCCGAAGCCGGTATCGCCCGAGAAGACGATGTTGCCGCCGGGCAGCGCGATCACGAAGCTCGACCAAAGCGCGCGGTTGCGATCGGCGAACCAGCGGCTCGACCAATGATGATTGCGTGTAACGGTGACCGACGCGCCGTTGCGGAGCGCGACGCGGCCGCCCCAGTCGAGCGGTCGCGATTCCACCCCCGCGCGCTTGAGCAGCGTGTCGTTGCCAAGTGGCGTGACGATCAGCGGCTTGTCGCGATCCCACAGCGTCTTGAGCGTCGCGACGTCCATATGATCGTAGTGATTGTGGCTGACGACGATCAGGTCGATCTTGGGGAGATCGGCAAGCGCGACACCGGGGGCAGTGACGCGCTTCGGCCCGACGCCGAACGGCCCCGCGGTCTCCGACCAGATCGGATCGGTGAGGATGTTGAGGCCATTGGTCTGGATCAGCACCGTCGCATGGCCCACCCAGGTCGCGACCATGCGGTCGCCTTCAATGCGCGCCGCGGGTTTGGACGGTGTCACCGGAACGCTCTCCGGCCAGACCTGGCGCTCGTCGCTGCCGAAGATCATCGCGCGGAAGAAACTCGTTCGGCTGCGCCCGCTCGGCGGCGCGCGGGTGTCGTCGGGGCCGGGGTTGAAGAAGCGCTCGCCATCGAAATTATGGCTGCGCGGTCCCCAATAATAAGGCTGATCGAGCAGCGGCGGAATCAGCGCGACGGCGAGCGAGACGATGATCACGAGCCAGAGCAAAAACGCGCCGACGAACCTGATTGCCTTCACGCATTGCCCCCGTAGGATGAATCGATGCTGTCCCTAGCTTTGATCGCCGCTGCGTCCAGCACGCTTTCGCCGCACGGCGTGCGCGAGGTCGTTCGGTTCGATCGCAGGCGCATCATAAGCGCCAGAGCGGACGGAATCTCCGATCCGCGTACCGACCGTGCCGCGACCGCCGATGATCCGGCGCGGATCGCCTCGATCTCGAAGCTCGCCGTCAGCCTTGCGGTGCTGCGGCTGGCGGGGCAGGGCAAGCTCGATCTCGACCGCGATGTTTCGGACTATCTCGGTTGGAAGCTGCGCAATCCGGACTTCCCCGACACGCCGGTGACGTTGCGGCTGCTGCTTTCGCACCAGTCAAGCCTGACCGACGCGGCCGACTATGCGATCCCCTTGGGCGAAACCGTGCGCGAGCGACTGTCGCGGCCGGGCGCGTGGGATACGGCGCGCAGGCCCGGCA
>CBDUBW010000182.1:0-5319 GCA_965365485.1 uncultured Aquisediminimonas sp. | reverse complement strand
AGTTTCACGAGTTCAAGGCGCTCTACGGTAGCACCCTCGTCTGCGGCTTCGCGCACATCTGGGGCATGCCGGTCGCGATCCTCGCTAACAATGGCGTGCTGTTCAGCGAAAGCGCACAAAAGGGCGCGCATTTCATCCAGCTCGCGCAGCAGCGCGGGGTACCGCTCCTGTTCCTCCAGAACATCAGCGGCTTCATGGTCGGCGGGAAGTACGAAGCGGAAGGCATCGCCAAGCATGGCGCGAAGCTCGTCACCGCCGTCGCCACCGCGAGCGTGCCCAAGATCACCGTGCTGATCGGCGGCAGCTTCGGCGCGGGCAATTACGGCATGTGCGGCCGTGCCTATTCGCCGCGTTTCCTCTTCACCTGGCCCAACGCGCGGATCAGCGTGATGGGCGGCGAACAGGCGGCGAGCGTGCTCGCGACGGTCCACCGCGATGCCGAAAAATGGACGCCCGAGGAGGCCGAAGCTTTCAAGGCCCCGATCCGCCAGAAATATGAGGATGAAGGCAACCCATATTACGCGACGGCGCGGCTGTGGGACGACGGGATTATCGATCCGGCGCAGACTCGCGACGTGCTGGGGCTGGCGCTTGGCGCGGCGCTCAACGCGCCGGTCGAGGAGGCACCCCGGTTCGGGGTGTTCCGGATGTGAGGGGGGACGAAGGAACCCATTTCTTGGTTGCATTCCAAGAACTCAAGAATGCGACTGGCGGATCGCCGGCCGTCCTTGAGCAAGAATGGGAAGACCGAGAAGACCTTCAGCAGCTATGCGACCGGTTGGATGGCTATCGGCGCACTTTCGACATCGCCGAGGAATGGACACCTGTTGCGTTCACCCCGCACGTGCCAGCCGCCGCGTCGAAGGCGCGTAGGGAGTATGAAGAGCATTGGCAGAGCGTCGTTTCTCGAATTGCGGGTCGCGAGCTATGGGCATTGTTCGGTGAGCTGTTTCCGGATGGCGTCGATGCTGACGATGTTGCAAGCGATCCGCTTGGTGACGACATCGAGGGCTGGAAGAATGGAGCGCGAAACGAAGCTGGCAACATCACTCACGCCTTTTCGTATCTGGCAGACCGAAGGTCGTGGGACGATGACAACGACTTCGAATGGGTCGATGAAGCGCAGCAAAGCTGGGACCGACTAATTAAGGTTGTTGGTCTCGATCTCAAAGGCGCGTTTTGGCGACGCAATGCAATTCCCCACATCCTCTTTCCGTTACATGTGTCCAATCGCTATGGACCGGAGCGAGCGTCGATCTACCGACGACTGCATGATGCGGCGCGATCATTCATATTCGGCGCATATCTAGCCGCCCTTGCTATGCAGCGTTCCGTGATGGAGCAGCTGCTGGAGAGACATTGGAATGCAGAACGCGGCCACCCAAGCGAGGCCAATTTTCAAGACCAATCGCAAAGTTCCCGAGCGCATCGATTATGGAGGCTAGGTAACGCCGCTCTGCATCGCGAAATTGATAATCTGAAGAATGAAGAGCTTGAAAGGGAAGTGATAAAAAACTTTCTGCTGCTCAGAGAACTCATCGAAGGCAGTCCGGAAAGGGCTCGAAATGATTAAGAGCCTCCTCATCGCCAATCGCGGCGAGATTGCCTGCCGGATCATCCGCACCGCGCGGGCGATGGGGATTCGCACGGTCGCGGTCTATTCGGATGCCGATGCCAGGGCGCTGCATGTGCGGCAGGCGGATGAGGCGGTGCATATCGGGCCGTCTCCGGCGCGAGAGAGCTATCTGGTGGGTGAGAAGATCATCGCCGCCGCCAAGGCGACCGGCGCGGAGGCGATTCATCCAGGCTATGGCTTCCTATCCGAAAATGCCGAATTCGCGCAAGCCGTGATCGATGCGGGGCTGGTTTGGGTCGGGCCGCGACCCGCGAGCATCACCGCGATGGGGCTGAAGGATGCGGCCAAGACGCTGATGGCGGAGGCGGGGGTGCCGGTCACGCCGGGCTATATGGGCGCGAAGCAGGACCCCGCCTTTCTCGCCGAACGCGCCGCCGAAGTGGGCTACCCCGTGCTCATCAAGGCGGTCGCGGGCGGCGGCGGGAAGGGGATGCGGTTGGTCGAGGACGCCGCCGCCTTCGCCGACGCGCTCGCATCCTGCCAGCGCGAGGCGGCCGCGTCGTTCGGCAACGCGCATGTCCTGATCGAGAAATACATTCAGCGCCCGCGCCATATCGAGGTGCAGGTTTTCGGCGACACGCACGGCAACATCGTTCACCTCTTCGAACGCGACTGCAGCCTTCAACGCCGCCACCAGAAGGTGATCGAGGAAGCCCCCGCGCCGGGCATGGACGAGGGCACACGCGACAAGCTGTGTGCGGTCGCGGTCAAGGCGGCGAAAGCTGTCGACTACGTCGGCGCAGGCACGATCGAGTTCATCGCCGACGCGTCCGAAGGCCTGCGCGCCGACCGCATCTGGTTCATGGAAATGAACACGCGGCTGCAGGTCGAGCATCCGGTGACCGAGGAGATCACCGGCGTCGATCTGGTCGAATGGCAGCTGCGCGTGGCGAGCGGGGAGCCGCTGCCGAAGCGGCAGGACGAGTTGCGCATCAACGGCTGGGCGATGGAGGCGCGATTGTATGCGGAGGACCCGGCAAAGGGTTTTTTGCCGAGTATCGGCAGGCTTGAACAGTTTTACCTAGAGGCCATCCATCGGGTTGATACCGGCGTTGGCGAAGGCGATACCGTTACGCCATTCTACGATCCCATGATCGCCAAACTCATTGCACGTGGCCCGACGCGCGATGAAGCACGCGAATGCCTCTCGCACATGTTGGCCGATTCTTATGTCGCGCCGGTCAGTACAAATGGTGGTTTTCTCTTTGCCTGCTTGTCCGACGAGGACTTTGTCGCTGGCGACGTTGATACGGGCCTGATCGCCCGTAAGGGTGACGCGCTCATGCCGCCCAAGCTCCCGCCCCAAGCGATAACTGCGGACGCAGCTTATCAGTTCGTGCACGCTACGACTGCCCAATATCCTTCGCCCGGCTTTCGTCTGAATGCTCGGCCGAATAGCAATCTTCATTTGTGGTTTGGCGATGAAAAGATTGCAGTCAAACCCGAGCGATTGTTCCCCGAGGATCATTGGTTTTGCCCAAACACTGACATCATTGTGGATGGCGGTGCCGCTTTGCGGGTATGCCAGCACGGCCAGACATGGCTTGCCAGGTTCACGGCGCCGCAAAACTCTGCTCAAGGCTTGACCTCCTCCGGCGCCATCCTCTCCCCCATGCCCGGCCGCATCATCGCGGTCGAGGTCGCGACGGGGGACACCGTCACCAAGGGCCAGAAGCTCCTCACGCTCGAGGCAATGAAGATGGAGCATAGCCTGACCGCGCCGTTCGACGGGGTGGTGGCGGAGCTCAACGCGGTCGTTGGTGCGCAGGTACAGGTCGAGGCTGTGCTGGCGCGGGTGGAGGCGGTACCCGCAGACTAGTACCCCGGCGCAGGCTGGGGTCCATCACCAGGTGTCGCAGCTGATCCGACCGTCAGCGTAAAACGGGTAGGTCCGGTGATGGGCCCCGGCCTGCGCCGGGGCACGGCATTGCAAAGGTCGCCCTAGAACAGCCCAGGCATCTCGCGCTGCGGCGCGGTCGGGTTTTCGGGGGTCAACAGCACGCGCGGCGCGCCCGCGGTGCCGGTGCGGTCGATCGACGAGGTGCGGCTGTCGATAGCGCTGATCGGCGTGCAGCTGCGCCCCGCGAGGAAGTCGATCGACGTGCGGATCGACGCCTCGCGCGCGTCGCCGAGCGGGAAGTTGAGGTCGTCCGCCGCGCGGCAGCTATTAGGCACCTTGCTCGCCAACCCGTTGTAGTAATCGCTCTGGCCGTTCGCATTGCCGGTGGCGAAAGCAACCACGCGGATACGGTCGTCGCACGCCGCGCGGTCGATCGCTATCTGACCGACCGGCTTGCCGAAGGTGTTGGAGCCCACCAGCGCGACGTTGTTGCCGAGATACGGGATGGAGGAATTGATCACGAGCTCGCTCGCCGAGGCGGTGCCACCCGTGCCGATGAAGGCGATCTTCACCGGCGCCACCGACTGCGGCTGCGGATTGAAATAGTCGATCTCGTTGTTCGAGGATTTTTCCGGACGGAAGGTGGTGCGCGACCACACCTCGCTGGGGCTGCGGTTGCGGCCGAGGAGGTCGCCCATCAGCTCCGCGATCGAGACCAGGCCGCCGCCGTTGTAGCGAAAGTCGATGATGAATTCGGTCACGCCCGCGTTGCGGAAATTCTGGAACGCGGCGCGCAGCTGCGGGTCGGCGGAGGAGATGAAGGTGCGCAGGTTGAGATAGCCGATCTGCTTGCCGCCGTCGGTGATGATGCGCGATCCGTATCGCGGCGACACCGGGGTCAGGTCGAACTCGGCCTTGGTGACGGTCACGGTGCGCGTGCCGGACGGCCCGCTCACGGTCAGAACGCGCGTGACGCCCGCGGTGCTGGGACCGAGCGCAGCACTGACCGCAGCCTGACCGCCGCTCGCGAACAGTCCGGAAACGCTCTGCAGGTCCGACGTGGAGGTGCCGATGGCGGTAATTTCGTCGCCGCGATCGATGCCGGCGTTCAGCGCGGGCGCGCCCTCGAACGCCTCGGCAACGAATAGCCGGCGCGCGGCCGTGTCGTAGGACAGGCGCACGCCGAAGCCCGCGCTCGACCCGCTGGCGAAGAACGCATTCTCCTCCGCGATCGACGTGATGTAGGTGAAGAAACGATCCTTGCCCGCCGCGCGCGCCGGCGCGACCAGCGCGTCGATATAATCCTGCACGGTGGAATAGCTGGCGGGATTGATACCTGTCGCCAGATCGCCGGGGAACAGATACCATTCCTGCAAGGTCTGCAGCGCGAACGCCTGCCTCGAGGCCAGACCACAGCTTGCCGTCGGAGCGGGCGTGGGCGCGGGCGTAGGCAGAACCACCGTGCCGCCGCCGCCCGACGATCCGCCGCCGCCCCCGCCCCCGCCGCAACCGGCGAGGAGAAGAGCCGACGCAGCCACGCTGCTCACCAGACGACGCATCATCACATACTACCTCGAACCGCTGCCCGCGCGCATCGCGCTCGCCCCCGGATATACGCCATGCGGCAGAACCCACCATGAACAAATGTAACAGCACACATTGAGCGAAAGTCCTGGTGGTGCCATGCATGGCGGCCGATCCCGCAGGAGCACCATCGCCACATGAAAACGCGCGCCGCCGTCGCCTTTGCCGCCAAGCAGCCGCTGGAGATAGTCGAGCTCGACCTTGAAGGTCCGCGCGCGGGAGAGGTGCTGGTCGAGATCATGGCGACCGGCATCTGCCA
>CBDUBW010000181.1:0-5351 GCA_965365485.1 uncultured Aquisediminimonas sp. | reverse complement strand
CGTCACTCAGCCGATAGCGCAGCGCGTCCTTTACCGACGGACCGTATGTTTTCGGTTTTCTTGCGGAAGACCTGTGGGCGGCGATGCCGGCGCTGATGGTCGCGGCGATGATACACTACTTCTATCGATAATACACTACTTCTATCTCGGTCCGATGTACGCCGTTTCCGGCGGCTTGGTCGACAGCAGAATGCGTGCGACATCGGTGGCCGTGACGCTTTTTATCGTGAACCTTTTCGGCTATGGTCTTGGACCTCTAGTCATGGGCGCGCTCTCGACTTTCCTGAAGACGTGGTTTCTGGAGGGGCAGGGTCTTGGCTTAACGCTCGATGGCTGCAAGGCACTGATCGCAACCGCAGCGCCCGACGGACTCCGGACCCAGCAAGCGGCCGCCTGCGCGGTTGCCGATGCGCGCGGATTGCAATGGTCGATCATCATATTCATCTGCGGATATGCTTGGGCGGCGCTTCATTATCTTTTGGCCGCCAAAACACTGGAAGCCGACATGATCGCAAGCAAGCCGTGACCCCGCGGAGGGTCACAAACCGACCGATATTTTGAGGAAGTTAGGGCCAACAAACGCAAGGAACGTCTTCGCGATGCAGGTAATCAATCAGCTTTCGCCCACGCCGGAACAAGCAGATGCTTTCTTTGGCGCAGCGGATGATGGCCCAATGTGCATGGTCAACCTTCTCAAGTTTCGTCCGAATGCGCTTTATGCCGACGGCTCCGAACCGGAACTGTCCGGGCGTGACGCCTACATGAGGTATGCGCAAGGCGTGAGGGCGTGTCTTGACGCCATTGGAGGAAAGGTTCGCTTCAGTGCGCTGGTGACGGGATCCGCAACTGGGATCGGTCGAAGACCTTTGGGACATGGTGGCGGTTGCGGAGTATCCATCGCGGGCGGCCATGCGCGAGATGCTGTCCCTTCCGGAGTATCAAGCCATCGCCAAACACCGCTCCGCGGGCTTGGCAGGGCAGTTGAATATCCGAACCAAAGCCATCCAGGGCGCGCAGGTGTTTCAAGAGGGTTCCAGCCAGATCAGTCGCCTTAAATTATGTGGCACTGACCCAATTCTGGGCTTCGATTCAAATCGAACGAAAGCCTCGGGAGAGGAATTTTCTTACAACCGCCTTCGAAGGGAGAGAGCAACTGAAGGTCCTTCGCACCCCCGATTCCGCTTTCGCAGGCCTCCTCGATTTTCCGTTCGCGCCAAATTATTGCGAGATCGTCGATCAGAGCACCGGCACCGCTCTGCGCCTTCACTACCTTGATGAAGGTCCGCGCGACGGGCCTGTGGTGTTGATGATGCACGGGGAGCCAACTTGGTGCTATCTCTACCGACACATGATCGGTCCAGTTGTCGCGGCGGGCTACCGCGTACTTGCACCCGATCTCGTCGGTTTTGGGAAATCGGACAAGCCCGCCGCCCAGTCGGACTACACCTATGCCCGTCATGTCGCCTGGATGCGTCAATGGATTGAAACCCTCGATCTCACCCAGATCGTACTTGCCTGCCAGGACTGGGGATCGCTGATCGGTCTGCGGCTAGTTGCGACCATGCCGGAACATTTCGTCGGCGTGGCGCTATCCAACGGCGGCCTCCCGGAAGGGGAACCCGCTCCACGCGCCTTTGCTATCTGGCATGCTTTTTCGCGGTGGAGCCCGCTCTTTCCGATTGGGAGGATAGTCAACATGGGTGCGAAGCGAAACTTGCGGGACGATGAGATCGCTGCTTACAATGCGCCGTTCCCCGATGCGCGCTTCAAGGCAGGCGCCCGCATTTTCCCCTCTCTCGTACCCTTCGCCGACAATTCGGCCGTCCCCGATCAACGCGAAGCGTGGAAGGTGCTGGAACGTTGGGACGGGCCGTTCCTATGCGCCTTCAGCGATGGCGATCCGATCACCCGAGGGGGTGCGAAGCGCTTCATCGGCCGTGTGCCCGGCGCGCAGGGACAGCCGCACCGTACTCTGAAGGGCGGACACTTCATTCAGGAGGACGATCCGCAGGGCTTCGTTGCGGCGATTACCGAAGTTGCCGACGCCGCGCAGCGCAGAGAAACTCGGCCATGACCTATCCTTTGGAATCAGGCATTTCCGTTTGAAGCGGTGGCAGAAAATTCTGCTTGGAGCGGCTGGTGGCGCCATCGCGCTGGGCGGGACGGCTTTTGCCTTGCGAACCGACCTCGCCCTTGCTCTGGTGCGCTATCGCAGCACGGAGCCGGTGGCGGCAAACCGGCCTGTTCCATGGCAGCGCGGCCCCGAAACGGCCGCCGTGCCCATCGACGAACGCGCACCGAACATCATCTTTATCCTTTTCGACGATCTCGGCATGAATGATCTGTCGACCTACGGCGGTGGTGTCGCGGGAGGCCGGGTCCCAACTCCTCACATCGACCGGCTGGCGGCAGAGGGTGCGATCTTCACGCAGGCCTATGCCGGAAATGCCACCTGCGCGCCGTCCCGCGCACAGCTCCTCACCGGGCGCTATTCGACACGCACCGGTTTCGAGTACACGCCCACTCCTCCAGGTTTCGCGCGTACCGTGGCGATGGTTTCGTCCGATATTCGCCCTGATCGGCCGAAGATCGGATATAACGCCGCGACCGAGAAACGCTCGCCACCCTTTGCCGATCAGGGCTTGCCGACCTCGGAAGTTACAATCGCCGAGGTGCTGAAGACAAGCGACTATCATACGGTTCACATTGGCAAGTGGCATCTGGGATCAAGCGACAAGTTTCACCCGAACCGACAGGGCTTCGACGAAAGTTTGAACCTCGACGGCATGCTGCACCTGCCGGAGGATCATCCCGAAGCGATCAACGCCCGCATAGACTTCGATCCGATCGACCACTTCCTTTGGGCGGCGGCGCACTTCGTCACCAGTTACAACAACGGCGAAAGGTTCGCGCCCGGCGGTTATCTCGCGGACTACTGGACTGACGAATCCATCAAGGTCATCGAAGCCAATCGCAACCGGCCATTTTTCCTTTATCTAGCGCACTGGGGCGTGCACTCGCCGCTTCAGGCAACCCGGGCCGATTATGATGCGGTCGGCGATATTCGCCCGCACCGCCTTCGGGTCTACGCCGCGATGATCCGCGCGCTTGACCGCAGTGTCGGCCGAATCATGGCCAAGCTTGAGGCCGAAGGGCTAGCGCGCAACACCCTGGTAGTCATTTCGAGCGATAATGGCGCACCCGGCTATCTCGGACTTGTCGGGCTCAATGCGCCGTTCCGCGGCGGAAAAGGCACCTTTTTCGAAGGGGGCATACGGGTGCCACTCCTGGTTCGGTGGCCCACCCGCATTGCGCCAAAGACATCAGCTTCAATCCCGACCGGTCAGGTGGACATCATGCCGACGCTCGCCGCAGCCGCTGGCGCGGCGCTTCCCACGGATATTGCAATCGACGGGCGCAACCTGCTCCCTGCGCTAACCGGACAAGGCTCCGCGCTCCGCTACGACGTCCCGCTGTTTTGGAATAGCGGCTATTACAAGGCGGTGCGTGCGGGTGACTGGAAGCTGCAGGTCAACCGCAAGCAGCGTAAGGCGTGGCTCTATAATCTCGCGAACGATCCGACCGAAACGACCAACCTTGCGAACGCTTTCCCTGCCAAGCGGTCGGAACTCGAGGCACTTCTAGCCGCGCACCATCGCTCGCGCGCAGCCCCGCTCTATCCCAGCACCTTCGACACGGCCGTCTCCATCGACAGGACGCTGGCCGAGCCATTCGACCCTGGTGAGGAGTTCATATACTGGCCAAACTGATCGTCCGGACCATCGCGCCAATCGAATGCAGGCCGGATTTTTAGCGATCCGTTCGGTCGGGGAAAAGGTGCAACCGGTCACCTGATCCTGATCAACGTCCGTTTGCCACCGTAGATGATCGATCCATCGTCGGCCACGGCATGACCGTTCCCCTGGTCCAGCACGTCGTCACTCCTGCCGAGAACGACCCGCCCGCTTTCCACCCCGGTCTCGAAGTCGAGGGAGGTGTAGTCGTAGGAGTCACCGTAGCGGCCCGATCCATACGTCATGCACGAGCGCCCGCCGTCGCAGGCGATTGTGGGCACCCCGTTGAAAAGAATGCCGGGGTTGGTCCACACAAGCTTCAGCCGTCGCTCGCTGGGAATCCAATCCACGCGTTGCACCCCCTTCAGGGCATCACGGCGAGGATTGAATCCGGCCCATTGTGCAATGATCGCGGCGTTTCCGAGCACGGCTGGTGAGTTCTGCGCTGTGAATCCCAAGCCGTCCGGTGTCGAATACGGCAGCGGCAGGATCCCTGCGACGCGGCGGTCGAGAAATTGCCCCGGACGCAGCGGATCGGCCAGGGGCTGCCAATCGGCCGGCGGTTCGCCTCGCCAGAACGCGATGAGGTTGTTGCGGGGCGAATGGCCGTCCACAATTATGAACACTCCGCTTTGCGGGGTTCCAATCAAGGTGGGCGTTGTGCCCGTTCCGGTACAAGTCTCGCCGCGCGAGACCGCCAAGATCTCCTCGATGCGGCTCCGGTTTTTCGGGACGTTTTCGCAGCCCGGACCCCGCATGTCGTAGGGCGCCGACCACGCAAGCCGGAACGCTTGGCCGTCCCAGTCGACGGCAACCGAAAGATTCTGCGCTGCAACGAAAATCCGGCCATTTTCGTCAATCGGAAATGAATTCTGAAAGCTTGCTCCGCTAATCGAGGGAAAATCGAAGGATGCGACGACCGTTCCGGCGTCGAGATTGACTGCGATAAGCTTGTTCGCCTCGGTCAGCGCAATCAGGGTGCCATCCGGCGCCAACGAGTGATGCGCCAACAGCGGCCCATAGCGATTGACGTCCACCGTGATCCGCTTCTTGACCTCCAGCGAGGAAGATGGATCGCCTGGCCTCACGTCGCCAACGACGACGATGCGGTTGAATTTGCGTTCCGTCACTACGGCATTGCCATTGCGCAAGACTAAGAGCGCCCAGTCGTAGTCGAAATTGTTTCGGTCTAGCGGCAGAAAATGGACGGCTTCGAAGCGATCGCCCTTGATCAGATACTTGCCCACGCCGTTATTCGGTGTCGTGATGATCGGCTGCGAGCCATCGGCATAGACCGCCCCCAGCACGGTCCAGGGCGATACGAACAGGTCATCACCGATGTCGCTGAGCGCGGGGATGACCTGCGCGCGATCCGCTGGACCGGGGCCGATGGAAGCGACCGAGGCAGTGGCGTAATTGTTGGCATGAAACACCGGCCATAGCGATGCAGCCAGAAACGGATTAACGGGCACATTGCTTCCGAGAGGCGGTGTCGGCGGCGGACTGGCAGGGGGCGCGGACGACGGAGACGGACTGACCGCCGCCGGCGGAGTAGAA
>CBDUBW010000180.1:0-5363 GCA_965365485.1 uncultured Aquisediminimonas sp. | reverse complement strand
GCGCGTTCAGGCGGCGGCGCGAGTTTCGGCTCGGCGCGCAAAATCCGGTCGATCGACCAGTTCGGCAGCCAGAGCGCAGCGACCCGTTTCATCGCATGCCTCCACGATCATTTCGAAAGGTTCTCCCCCACGCTGGCGGACGAGTTCTGCGCGCCAGCGCGCGCGGCCGACGCCATCGACGTCGAGCGGGGCGGAGGGCGCCGGCGCGATCCGCCAGCGGGTGGTCGCCGAAGACGGCTGGTCGAGCGGATCCTCGGCCAGCCTGGCGTGGCGGCGCATCAGCAGCGACAAGGTCGTGCCGCCTTCCGCCGCCAGCTGCAGCCGCCGCGTTGCGGTGAGACTCGCTTTCCTGACCTCGCCGATCACCGCGCCGAGGCCGCGATGGTGGAGCGCATCCTCCATCACCGCGAGCAGCTCATTATCGTCACGCGCTTCGGCGCGGATCAGCCGATCAGGGGGAAGCCCGGCCTGGAACAGCGCGGGCGCGAACATGTCGCTGCGGGTGACGATCCACAGCACCTGCCCGCCCTGACGCGCGGCGATTCCGGCGGTAAAGAGCATCGCCGCGGCATCGTCGCCCCAATTGGGATGCGCCGCCGAGACTTCGTGCAGAGCGTCGATGCGCAGCCCCTTGTCGGCAAGCCGGCCGTCGATTTCGGCAATCCCGAACGGCAGCGATGGCGAATCCGCCCGCCTCTCGCCCTCGATGGCTGCGATCTGTTGACGAAGACGGGCGACGGAATTGTTCACATGCGACTCGCGAAAGTTGCCATTTTGTTCTAATTTGCGAGCTTGTCAAATGTTCAGTCACGCCGTGTCGTACCACTCCTGCACGAACGCCCACGCCTCCTCCGCGGTGTCGACATAAGTGAAAAGGTCGAGATCGGCGGGGGAGATCACCCCTTCCTCCACCAGCGCTTCGAAGTTTACGACGCGGTCCCAGAATTCGCGGCCGAACATCAACACCGGCATTGGCTTGATCTTGCCAGTCTGGATCAGCGTCAACAGCTCGAAAGTCTCGTCGAACGTACCGAACCCGCCCGGAAAGACCGCGACCGCGCGGGCACGCAGCAGGAAGTGCATCTTGCGCAATGCGAAATAATGGAACTGAAACGAGAGCGAGGGCGTAACATAGCCATTGGGCGCCTGCTCGTGCGGCAGGACGATGTTGAGACCGATCGATTCGGCCCCGACGTCGAGCGCGCCGCGGTTCGCCGCTTCCATGATCGACGGTCCCCCGCCCGAGCAGACGACAAACTGCCGCATGCCATCCGCATCGGGCTGCGTCGCGCTGGCGAGTGCGGCGAGCTTGCGCGCTTCGTCATAATAACGCGATTTGGCCTCGAGGCTCTTCGCAATCTTGGCGTCGAGATGCGCACTCGCCGCTCCGGGTTCGGGAATGCGCGCCGAGCCATAGAAAACGAATAACGATCCGATATTGGCTTCGTCCATGAGCAGTTCGGGCTTGAGCAGCTCGAGCTGGAACCGCACCGGCCGCAGATCGGCGCGGAGCAGGAAATCGGTATCCTGGAAAGCGAGCTTGTACGAAGGGCTGCGGGTCTGGTCGGTCTCGCGATCGAGCTTGGCGAAATCGGCATCGACGCGGGCATTGGGAAAAATGCTCTTAGGAATGTTGGGATTGGTCATGGCGCGGCCCTAGCGGAGGCTCGTGACAAAATGAACCGGCTAGGTGCTACCCATCCCCCGCCGCAATCGTGCCGCCTGCAGCGTGTTGTGAAGGAGGCATGCGATCGTCATCGGCCCTACCCCGCCCGGAACCGGCGTGATGCTGCCCGCACCCTTTGAGACTTCAGCAAAGGCGACATCACCCACCAGCTTCGTTTTGCCTTCGACCGCGGCCGGCACGCGGTTGATGCCGACATCGATTACGCACGCGCCGGGCTTGATCCAATCCGCCTTGACCATTTCCGGCCTGCCGACGGCGGCGACGACGATATCGGCGCGACGGACGATCTCGTGCAAATCGCGTGTGCGGCTGTGCGCCATTGTCACGGTGCAGTTGGCGGCGAGCAGCAATTGCGCGACCGGCTTGCCGACGAGGATCGAGCGCCCGATCACGACCGCGTTCAACCCCGAAAGATCGTCGCCCAGCGTATCGCGGATCAGCATCATGCAGCCGAGTGGGGTGCAGCTGACGAGTCCCGAAAGCCCGCTCGCCAGCCGCCCCGCGCTGACGACGTGAAGCCCATCGACGTCCTTGTCGGGATCGATGGCGCTGACCACCGCGAGCTCGTCGAGATGTTTGGGCAGCGGCAGTTGGACAAGGATGCCATCGACCGCCTCATCTGCATTCAGCCGTTCAACCAATGCTATCAGATCGGCCTGCGCGGTCTCGGCGGGCAGGCGATGCTCGAAGCTGTTCATCCCCGCCTCGCGCGTCTGCACCCCCTTGTTGCGGACATAGACCGCGCTTGCCGGATCGTCTCCCACCAGCACGACTGCAAGCCCTGGCGGCGCGCCGGTTTCGCGCGCGAAGACCGCGACGCCTTCGGCCACCTCGGCGCGGAGCCGCGCGGCATGCGCCTTACCGTCGATGATGGTGGCGGTCACAGCCCGTAGGTGGAGCTGGCGATCGTCGGCAGCACGAAGTTGCGCAGGATCGTGATCAGAATGATCACCACCATCGGCGAGAAGTCGAGCGGGCCGAGATCGGGGAGGATACGCCGGATCGGGCGGTAGAGCGGCTCGGTCAACTTCTCGAGCGCCTTCCAGATCGCGGCGACGAAATCATTATAGGTGTTGATCACGTTGAACGAGATCAGCAGCGACATCACGAATTGCACGACGATGATGATGCCGAGCAGGTAAAGAAGATAGTCGAGAATGCCGAGCGTCATGGCGAGCATGGGGTGTTCCTTTTAGCGGTGCACCAAAGTGCCGGCGCCGCTCTTGGTGAAGATTTCAACGATCATAGCATGCGGCACGCGACCGTCGAGGATGACCGCTGCACCGACCCCGGCGCCCACCGCCATCGTGCAGGTTTCGAGCTTCGGGATCATCCCGCCCGTGATGACGCCATCCGCTCGCAACCGCGCAATGGCCGGAGGATCTAGGTCGGTGAGGAGATTTCCATCGGGGTCGAGAACGCCCGCGACGTCGGTGAGGAGAAACAAGCGCTCGGCCTGCAGTTCGACGGCGATCGCGCCCGCCATGGTATCGGCATTGATGTTGTAGGTTTGACCATCGGCATCGGGCGCAATCGGCGCGATGACGGGGATGGCGCCGCTCTCCGCGAGCGTACGGATGATCGCGGTATCGACCGCGACGGGTTCGCCCACAAACCCCAAATCGACATTGCGTTCGATGCCGACATTGGGATCGGCCTCACGCCCCTCGATCTTGCGCGCAGTGACCAGCCCCGCGTCCTTGCCCGACAGGCCAACCGCCTTGCCGCCTGCCTGCGCGATCCAGCCGACAATCTCCTTGTTGATCGCGCCAGACAGCACCATCTCGGCGACATAGGCAGTCTCGCCGTCAGTGACGCGCAGCCCGTTGTGAAAGCGGCTCTCGATACCGAGCTGCTTGAGCATCCGGCCTATTTGCGGGCCCCCGCCATGCACGACCACGGGGTTGATGCCGACCGCCTTGAGCAAAACCACATCCTCGGCAAAGTCGCGCGCTGCCTCCGGATCGCCCATAGCATGGCCGCCATATTTCACCACGAAGGTCTTGCCCGCGTAGCGCTGCATGAACGGCAGCGCCTCGGTGAGCACTTCGGCGCGTGCAAGCGCGGACTGATCGGGGGCGTGGCGGCTCATCGCAGCGCGCCGCTATGCGCTGGCAGCCCCATGGTCAAGTTTGCGGCCAAGCCGCACCGCCAGCGAGATGAGGATAGGAACGAACACGATCACAAGCGTGAGCTTGGCAATGATCTGCCCGGTCATGATGTCGACTATCGGCAGCGGCTGGCCGCTGCCGGGATCGACGACGCCGTAAAAGGCGATGGTGATGAACAGGACGGTATCGACGATCTGAGACAGCAGACCGGCGATCAGGCCGCGCAGCCACGCCGCGCGTCCCTCGCCCTCGCCCTTCAGCCGCGTGAACAGATAGACGTTGAGCGTCTGCGAGATGCCGTAGGCGATAAGTCCCGCAAGCTGCAGCCGCGCGCCTTGGCCGAGGATCGCCGCGAATTGATCCTGCGAAGTCCAGAACGGTGCCGGGGGCATTCGGATCACGATCGTGATCAACGCCATCGACAGGATCAGGGGAATGAAGCCGAAACGCACCAGCCGATCGGCAGTGTCCTTGCCGTGCAATTCGGCCACTGCGCTCGACAGAACGACGAGCATGAGAAAGGCGAAGATGCCCGATTCGACATTGAGCGGGCCGATCGCCGAAATCTTGGTGCCGAGCACACCGGCAAGAACGACGAGACCGCCATAAAGCAGCGAATAAACGAAGAGCGACCGCGAGATCATCGGGCGGCGCTAAAGCGTCATCGCGTCGAAGCAAGCCCGCACTTCGTCGACGAAAATTTCGGGCCGTTCCATGGCCAGGAAGTGACCGCCGCGCTCCGGCTCATTCCAATAGACGATGTTGGTGTAGCGCTTCTCGGCCCAGCGCCGCGACGGACCGAAGATTTCGAGCGGCGCGACTGTTCCGCCCATCGGCACAGGCACCTCGCCGCCGCCAAACTGCCGGAAGCTGTGCCAGTAAAGGCGCGCCGACGAAGCCCCCGTATTGTTCAGCCAATAGAGCATGACGTTATCGAGCATGTGATCGCGACCGAAAACGGTTTCGGGATGGCCGTCACAATCGGACCAACCGTGATACTTCTCAGCGATCCAGGCAAGTTGCCCCACTGGGCTATCGGCAAGCGCGTAGCCGATTGTCTGCGGCCGCGTCGCATGCTGGGTCGAATAGCCATTGTCCTTGTCTTGATACCATTTGAAGCGCGCGATCGCCGCCTTTTCGCGATCGGTCAGGCTGTCCATCGTCGCGGGATCGGGCTGCGCGATGACCATGTTGAGATGGATGCCCGCGCACGCCCCCAGATTCTGCTCGCCGATCGCGGTCGTCACCGACGCACCCCAATCGCCGCCCTGTGCGAAGTAGCGCCCATAGCCGAGCTCCAGCATCAGCGTGTTCCAGACGCGGGCGATGCGCAGAACGTCCCAACCCGCCTCACCCGGCTTTCCCGAAAAGCCGTAACCGGGCAGCGAGGGAATGACGAGGTGGAAATTCTCACTCAGGGGCGCGATGACGTCGCGAAATTCAAGCACCGAGCCCGGCCAGCCATGGGTGATCAACAATGGTCGCGCATCTGGATTGCTCGACCGGACATGGATGAAGTGAATGTCGAGCCCATCGATCTCGACCAGATAATTCGGCAGGCTGTT
>CBDUBW010000179.1:0-5371 GCA_965365485.1 uncultured Aquisediminimonas sp. | reverse complement strand
ATTCGGAGGGTCGATAGCTGCGCGCGATCGAGAGCCTGCCGTCATGCCGCACGATACGGTGCCAACGCATCAGCGTCGCGAGCAGCGGATAGCCATTATAAGCGAAGGCGTGGCGGTGGAGATCGTTGATCAGCCAGCCGCGCGACGTCTCTCGATTCATGAAGCGCAGGAAGGCGATAAGCTGATCGTGCGTCATATGGTGCGCGACGAGGCTCGATACGATCACGTCCCAGCCCTCACCCGCGAGGTCGGCATAGTCTCCGGTACGCCAGTCGATTCGCATTCCCGACGGCGTCGCCTCGCGCGCAGCAGGGGCGCTGCGGGGATTGAGGTCGATCCCGACGAGATCGGCTTCCACGCCGCGTTTGGCCGCCCACCGCGCGATGGCGCGCAGCATATCGCCATCGCCGAAGCCGACATCGAGGAGGCGGAAAGCTTTCCGGCCCGCGATCGCGCGATCGAGAAAGGCCAGTGTCGGGCGCCGCGCCATCGTCAGCGTGTTGACCCTGGCAAGGTCGTGCATCACCGCGGCATAGGTTTCGGGCGCGAGATCGTCGGCGTCCATCAGCTCTTCGGCGATGGCGCGCTTGGCCAGCATCAATCGACGCTCCGGAAGGCAAAACCCTCGGCCGCGAGGCCGGGGCCGAATGCCAGCGCCACGCCACGCCGCACATCGCGGCCAAGAAACGCCGCGAGCGCGAACATCAGCGTCGATGACGACATATTGCCATTGTTGCGAAGCACCGCGCGCGATTCGTCGAGCGCATCGGTGTCGAGGCCAAGACCGGCTTCGACCGCGTCGAGAATCGACTTTCCGCCGGCATGGACCGCCCAGGCGTCGACCTGCTCGCCCCCGGTTAATGTTTCTCGAAGCCCGGCATCGCCGAGAGCGTGGCCGATCCGGCCGGGCACTTCGCCCGAAAGGTGCATCGCGAAACCCATATCGCCGATGTCCCAGCGGATAAGCTCGTGCGATTCCTCGAGCGTCGCGGAGAAAGGAGATTCGACCGTCAGTCCTGCTCCGTCTCCCGCGACGATCGCCGCCGCCGCCCCGTCGCCGAACTGGAGCATCGCCAGCAAGGCTTCGAGATCGCGCGTCGGCTGGAGGTGCAGCGACGACAGCTCGACGGTCACGACCAGCACACGCGCATCGGCTTCGGAGCGCACGATATGCCGCGCAGTCCGGAGCGCGGTCACCGCGGCATAGCAGCCCATGAAGCCGATCAGAACGCGCTCGACATCGGCGCGCAACCCAAGCTCGCGGCACAAGATCTGATCGATGCCCGGCGCGGTGAAGCCGGTGCAGCTGGCCACGACGATGTGGGTGATTCGAGCCGGATCGAAGGCATCGCCCAATTTTCGGATGGCAGCGGTGGCGAGCGGCGGCGCGAGATCGCCATAAAGCTGCATCCGCGCCGATGTCGGGGGCAGCGGTTCGCTGGCGTAGAAGCCGCCCTTGTCGACGGGCGAACCGCCATCGGGAAGAACCGGCAGAGCCGCGTAACGATGGGCAATCCCGGACCGCCGCGCCATGCGCGCGAAAACAGCACGTTGGCGCGGATCATCGAAGCGCGCTTTCGCCCAGCCGATGAACGCCGAATGGATATCCTGATCGGGAACGGCAGTCGCAAGCGCGACGATGCGGGGGGTGGCGAGGGTCACGAAGCGCTTTCAGGACGACCGGCGCACGCCGGTGGAGGGCAGGGTTAACATTTTGTAGAAGCAATGGCTCCATTTTTAAGTGTCATGAAATGGACGCGCGCAATCTGGCCCGGGCTGGCGTTGATGCTGGGATCGCCTGCCACCGCGCAGATGTGCCAGCTCTGCGCGACGCAACCCGATGCGCAGGCGGCACCCGTGCGACCGATCCGCATCGAGATAGAGACCGTGCTCGATTTCAGCCTAGCCGCGCACAGCAGCGCGGGCGCAGGCCAGATCGAACTCGATGCCCGTACGGGACAGCGCCGCCTGGTCGGGCTGATCGGGGTCGGCGGCCCTGCGATGCGCGGCGTCGTGCGCATCACCGGCGAGCCTTTTCGCCGCGTCCAAATCGAAATGCCGACGCGCATCCGTTTGAATTCGACACTGGGTGCAAAGGCCGATGTCGACAATATCCGCACCACGCTGGGCGCCGCGCCCGCCATCGGCGCTGATGGTACGCTGACTTTCCATTTCGGCGGTACGCTCTCGGTGATGGACGATGCGGCGGGCGATTTTCACGGCCGAGTCCGAATCGACGCGCAGTACGAATAGGCGGCCAGAAATAACCGAGCCGTTAACCATTGCCTGCAGCGATTTGTGAAATCCTCTTCATCCAAAGCGGATCCGGAATGGAGCAACACATCCGTTCGGCATGAACGTATTTCGCAAGGGAACATCGCAACTATGAAAACCGCTTTCGTCAAGGCCGCCATCCTGGGTTCGGTCATCGCTTCGCTTGGCGCGACCTCGGCTCAGGCCGCGACCGCCACCGCCACCGCGCGCGCCAAGATCCTGCGCCAGGTGACGCTGACCAACACCAGCGATCTTCAGTTCGGCACGATCGTCAGCGGTACCGCTGCCTCGACCGTCGGCATCAGCGCCGCGGGCGCGCGCACCTGCGGCGCCGGCCTGGTTTGCTCGGGCACGACGACGGCTGCGGGTTTCACGATCGGCGGCACCACCGGCCAGGTCGTCACCATCTCGGTTCCGGCGAGCGTCACGCTCAATTCGGGCACCAACAACATGACGGCGACCCTTGCGGCGAGCGCGGCGAGCGCGACCATGGTCGCCAATGCCGGTTCGTTCACAGTGGGCGGTTCGCTCGGCGTCGGCGCCAACCAGGCCGATGGCGATTATACCGGCACCTTCACGGTGACTGCCGACTATCAGTAAGTATGTGAGGCCCGGTGTCGCAGGGCGCCGGGCATCCGCTGCGTAAGGGCCCGCCATTCGCTGAGAATGGCGGGCTTTTTCGCGCCCATTATCCAAATCTCAACCATGTCGCGCGATAAGATCCGGAACCTGTGGAAGGAACGGACTATGCGGGCTGGAATCGCATTCACGGCGCTCGCCGCGGCGATATTGGGACTGGCTTCGCCAGGTCAGGCGGCCGGCGATCTGCTCGTCGCGCCAACGCGCGTCGTGCTCGACGGCGCGCGCGGCACCGAAGTCATCCTCAACAATATCGGTGACGATACCGCGACCTATCGCGTCTCGCTCGAGCTCCGGCGGATGATGCCCGATGGCAGCTTCGTCGAAATCGATACCGCGACGCCCGACGCCCGCGAAGCCCTGACGCTCGGAATGATCAGCTACGCCCCGCGCAAGGTCGTGCTCGCGCCCAACCAGCCGCAGGCGATTCGCATCGGCGTTCGCGCGCCGCAAGGCCTGCCCGACGGCGAATATCGCGCGCACATGCTGTTCCGCGCGATTCCTGACGCCCGGCCCGTGGCGGCGACATCGACAGCAAAGGAAGGCGTCTCGATCTCGCTGACGCCGATCTACGGCGTCACCATCCCGATCATCGTTCGCCAGGGCAATCTGCAGGCGACTGCAGCGATTTCCGATCCGCGCATGACCGAGACCAAATATGGCCCGGCGATTGCGTTCACGCTGACGCGCTCGGGCACGCGATCGACCTATGGCCGCATCCGCATCACCCGTCCGGGGTTCGACAAGCCGCTGGTCGAGGCGCGCGGCATCGCGGTCTATGCCGAAGTCGGCGAACGCACGGTCACGCTGCCGGTCGAGCCGGACGTCGCGGCCCAGCTGAAAGGCCCGGCAAAGATCGAATATCTCGAAGATAATGATGCGGGCGGCGGCACCATTGCCTCGCTCGAGGCGGTCATCCGCTAAACCCGGAGCGAGCACCGGACAAATCAGATGCGTGGCGTTCGCCAGACTTTTAACCGCGTCCTGTTGGGCGCGGTTTTGGCGTTGGGGCTGGCGCAACCCGCACACGCGCAAAAGCTCGATCCCGACGACGCCTTGCTCTTCGACGTCCGGCTTGGTCAGTACCGGCTGGGCGAAGGCGTGCGCGGCTACCGCACGCCGGGCGGCGCCTGCGTCGATCTTGCCGACACGATCATGGCGCTCGATCTTCCCATCCGTCTCGACAAGAAGTTGCGCCGCGCAACCGGCTGGGCGTTCAGCGAAAGCCGCACGATCACGATCGACAGGGAAGCCGCTACAGTACAAATCATGAACAAGTCGACCAGTCTTGCACCGGGAGCGATCTACGACGCCCCGGAAGGCTGGTGCGTCGATTCCAAGCAACTGTCGTCTTGGCTCGGTGTCGGGCTCGACGCCGACGAGGCCAATGCGCTGCTCATCATAAGATCGACCTCGAAGCTGCCGGTCGAACTGCAGATGGAACGCAAGGCGCGCGCCGCCAAGGTTCGTAACGTCGCGTCGTTCGACTTGGCCCAACTCCCGCAGGCGCAGGCGCGCTTCGGCCAGGCGGGGATGCCCGCGATCGACGCGGTCATCAACCTCGGCGGGATCAAGCAGGGCAGTGCCAGAGGTCAGCGATCAGAATTCAACCGCTCGTACGAAATCTATGCGGCGGGCGAAGTTGGGCCAATTGCCTATAACGCCCGGCTCTCTTCCAACCGCAAGGGCGCGCCCGATTCTCTTCGTGTTCAAGCTTACCGCACCGATCCGCAAGGCGGTCTGCTCGGGCCGTTGAACGCGACGCATGTCGCCGCGGGCGACGTTTCGGGATATTCGACGCCGCTTGTGTCGCAAAGCGGCATCGGTCGCGGCGCCGTCATCACCAATCGGCCCGTCGAACGGCGCGACAGCTTCGACCGCACCGATTTTCGTGGCGAGCTTCCCGCCGGCTGGGATGCCGAGCTCTACCGCAACGGCCAGCTTCTCGCATTCGCAATGGAGCGAAACGACGGTCGCTACGAATTTCTCGATGTGCCGCTGCTCTACGGCCAGAACCGCTTCGAGGTCGTGCTGTATGGACCGCAGGGGCAGGTCCGGCGCGAGCTGAAGACGGTGCCTGTTGGTCTCGAATCGATTCCGCCGCGCAAGACCTATTACTGGGCCGGCTTCCTCGATGAAGGTCGCGATCTGATCGGCGGCTTCGGGGACAACCGTTTCGGCCGGACGGGACTGCGTGGGACATTCGGTCTCGAGCGCGGGCTGAACGCCAAGACGTCGATCGCAGCGCTCGGCCATTCGCTCGTTCTGGAGGATGGCGAACGACGGTCGTTCGCTGAAATAGCCTTGCGACGCGCAGTTGGCCCAACTTTGGTCGAGCTTTCCGCCGCGCAAGCTGTCGAAGGCGGGACGGCGCTGCGCGCGCAAATGCTCGGCGAGTTCGGCCGGACATATCTAAGCGCCGAATCGATCATCGCGCGTGGCGGCTTCCGATCCGATC
>CBDUBW010000178.1:0-5377 GCA_965365485.1 uncultured Aquisediminimonas sp. | reverse complement strand
TGGAGCGTCAGGATCAGATCCTGAAAGGAAAGCGGCCCGCCCGGCATGGCCCGCGCCTTTGGCCGATGGCCCCAAATGGGTCAAGCAATCGCCCTTGCATCGCCGCGGCTTTCGGGCATGGCGGCACGTAATGACAAAACGACATTGGATGGGATTGGCCGGGCTGGCGCTGCTGGCGGCGTGCGCGGGCGCGAAAGCCCCGCCTCCCGCGGCGGAGGCCGCACCCAAGCCAGCGCTGTGGAAGCTCTCCGACGCCGATACCACACTCTATCTGTTCGGCACCGTCCATGTCCTTCCCAAGGACTTCAAGTGGCGCACCGCGGCGTTCGATAGCGCGGCGGCAAGCGCGGACAGTCTCGTTCTCGAAGTCGCCGACGGGGCCGACGCGACCAAGATGGCGGCGACCTTTACCGAGCTCGCAATGTCGCCGGGGCTGCCCCCGGTCGAGGAGCGGGTGCCTGCGGACAAGCGCGCAGGGCTCGACAAGTTGATCGCCAAGGCGGGCATTCCCGAGGCTGCGCTCGACAATTTCGAAAGCTGGGCAGTCGCGATCACGCTCGCATCGGGCATGCTCGGCGAATTGGGGTTCAGCCCCGAATATGGGGTGGAGCCGCAGCTCACCGCTGAATTCAAGACACGCGGAAAGCCGGTCACGGGCCTCGAAACCTCCGCGCAGCAACTGGGCTTCTTCGACAGCCTGCCGGAGCCCGCGCAGCGCGCCTTCCTCGTCTCGATGGTCGACGAATCGAGCGACGCCAAGGGCGAGTTCGACCGCATGACCAAGGCCTGGGCATCGGGCGATACCAAGGCGATCGCGCTGACGTTCGACGATGAAGTGCGGATGACGCCCGAGCTCACCGAAGTCCTGCTCGTGCGCCGCAACGCAAACTGGACCGAGTGGCTGGCCAAGCGGCTCGATCAACCCGGCACAGTGCTCGTCGCGGTCGGCGCAGGGCATCTGGCGGGCGATGATTCGGTGATCGCAATGCTCGAAAAGCGTGGGCTTAAGGCGGTGCGCGTCCAATAACTTGCATTTCGCGCGCGTTCGTCTAAGCGCGCCGCTCCCCGTCATGGTCATCCCTGGAGGCGTGGCGGGTTCGACAAACCGGAGTTATACATATGAGCGATCAGCTGACTTTGTCGGCCGAGCGCCGCAATCGGGCTGGCAAGGGAGCCTCCCGTCATCTGCGTCGCGAAGGCCGCGTACCCGCCGTGATCTACGGCAATAACGAAGCGCCCGAAGGCGTCCATGTCGAGGAAAAGGCGCTGATGAAAGCGCTGATGACCGGGCATTTCTTCAATTCGGTGGTGATGATCGATGCCGGCGGCGCGAGCGTGCGCACGCTGCCCAAGGACGTCCAGTTCCACCCCGTGACTGACCGCCCCTTGCACGTCGATTTCCTGCGGATTTCAGAACATGCGAAGGTGACGGTCGAAGTGCCGGTGACCTTTACGGACGAGGAAGACTCGCCCGGCATGAAGCGCGGTGCGGTGCTCAACATCGTTCGCCATGCGCTAGAACTCGTGTGTGATGCTGCCGAGATCCCCGATGGCGTCGATATTTCGCTCGCCGGGCTTGATGTCGGCGATTCGATCCACATCAGCGCGGTGACTTTGCCCGAAGGTGTCGAAAGCGCGATCACCGATCGTGACTTCACCATCGCCACGCTGGTCGCGCCGTCGGCGCTCAAGTCCGACGAGGGCGATACCACCGTGACCGAGGGCGAGGAAGAAGGCGGGGAGTAATTTCCGCCGCGCAGCGGTGGGCGGGTGAGCATATGCAAATCTGGGCCGGCCTCGGCAATCCCGGCGGAACCTATGTCATGCACCGTCACAATGTGGGGTTCATGGCGGCGGATACGCTTGCCGAGGTCCACGGATTTCCACCCTGGAAGGTGCGCTTCCAGTCGCTTGCCAGCGAGGGCCGAATCGGCACGGCGAAAATCCTGCTCCTGAAGCCGCAGACCTTCATGAACGACAGCGGCCGCGCGATCCGCGCCGCGCTCGATTTCTACAAGGCCGACGCGGAAGACGTGACTGTCTTCTACGACGAGCTCGATCTTGAGCCGTTCCGCGTCAAGGTGAAGCGCGGCGGCGGCGCGGCGGGGCATAACGGCATCCGCTCGACCATGGCGCATATCGGCGAGGATTTCCGCCGCGTGAGACTTGGCATCGGGCACCCCGGCCACAAGGACAGGGTGACGCCGCACGTGCTTGGCAATTTCGCGAAGGCCGAGATCGACGACCTCGCCGACATGCTCGGCGCGGTCGCGGCCGAGGCGAAATGGCTCGCAGACGGCGATGACGTGCGCTTCATGAATTACGTTGCGCTGCGACTGCAAAAGGACGCTTAGATGGGTTTCAAATGCGGCATTGTCGGCTTGCCCAATGTCGGCAAATCGACACTCTTCAATGCGCTGACGCAGACGGCGGCGGCGCAAGCGGCGAATTATCCGTTCTGCACGATCGAGCCCAATATCGGCAACGTCGCCGTGCCCGACACGCGGCTCGATCGGCTGGCGGAGATCGCCAAGAGCGCGAAGAAGATCGAAACGCAGCTCGGCTTCGTCGACATCGCCGGGCTGGTGCGCGGGGCGAGCAAGGGCGAGGGGCTGGGCAACCAGTTTCTCGGCAACATCCGCGAGGTCGACGCGATCGTCCACGTCCTGCGCTGCTTCGAGGATGACGACATCCAGCATGTCGATGCGCGGATCGATCCCGTCTCGGACGCCGAAACGGTCGAGACCGAGCTGATGCTGTCCGATCTCGAAAGTCTCGAAAAGCGCGTGCCCGCGTTTCAGAAAAAGGCGGCGGCAGGCGACAAGGAGGCGAAGATTGCGGCTTTGGCGCTGGGCAAGGCGCTCGATCTTTTGCGCGAGGGCCAGCCCGCTCGGCTCGCGGTGCCGGGCGATGCCGAGGAAGCCAAGGTGCTGGCGCAGGCGCAGCTGCTGACCGCCAAGCCGGTGCTTTACGTCTGCAACGTCGAGGAAGCTTCAGCGGCGCAGGGCAACGCGCTTTCCGCACTGGTGTTCGAGAAGGCCAAGGCGGAGGGGGCGGAAGCGGTCGTCGTCTCAGCCGCGATCGAGGCCGAGATCGCGACGATGGCGACGGATGAGCGTGAGCTGTTCCTCGCCGATCTGGGCCTCTCCGAAACCGGCCTCGCCCGCGTTATCCGTGCTGGCTACGACCTGCTTCATCTCATTACCTTCTTCACCGCGGGTCCCAAGGAAGCGCGCGCCTGGACGGTCGAAAAGGGCAGCAAGGCCCCGCAGGCGGCAGGCGCGATTCACAGCGATTTCGAACGCGGGTTCATCCGCGCCGAGACCATAGCCTATGACGATTACGTCGCGCTTGGCGGAGAGGCCGGCGCCAAGGACGCCGGCCGCATGCGCGCAGAGGGCAAGGACTATGTCGTGCAGGACGGCGACGTGCTGCTTTTCCGCTTCAACGTCTAGCGCGGGCGGCGCGGCCCACGATCACGCAGATCGCGGCGGAACTCGCGACGATCCATGCGACGATCCTGGCGGAACGACTGACGGTCGGCCCGGCGATCGGCGCGGAACTGCTCGCGCGTCACGGTGCCCGCACGTAGTGCTGCACGATCCTCGCGGCGTTCCTGTCTGAAGGCGCGATTGTCCTGACGGCCCTCGCGGCGGAACTGGCGGAAGTCGCGGCGATCTTCGCGGTCACGCAGCGTGTATTGCCGACCTTCGAAATAGCGGCGCTGATTGTCGTTCCAGCGGCTGCGATTGCCGCGCCGGTCATAGACGTAATAGCCCTGGCCGGGATAATAATAGTCGTTGTACCAGGCGCCGTAATAGGGGCTACCGTAATAGGGGTCGTAATAGCCACTGCCATAGCCGAGCGACACGCGCGTGCTGCCATAGCCGTCGCCATAACCTGAACAGGCACCGAGCGCGGCCGCCGCGCCGACACCGAGAAGAACATTGCGAAGTTTGAACATGATCCCGTCCACTCTACTGGGGATGATGAAAAGTTAACGATTTTGGACGGTTGAGGTTCCGCTGGCCGGCGCGCTGCCACATCGCTAGGGCGCTCCCATGTTTCGTCGTCTCCTTCTGCTGGTGCTGACCCTGTGCCTTGCCGCCCCTGCGGTGGCGATGCCGCTCGCGCCGGTTGCCGGGCATGATCTGGCGATGGCCGACTGCCACGGGCAAGCGCCCGACACGAAGGAACAGAGCCGCGAGGCCGCCGATCATGGATGCATCGGCTGCGTCGCGCCGTTTAAGATCGCGTTTGCTTCGGGTGAGTCGGCGCTCCCGATCGCCCCTCCGGTGCTGCCGTCGCTATCCGCGCAACGCACCGATCTTATCTCCGCGCCGGAGCCTCCCCCTCCGCGCGCCTGATGGCTTGACGCTTCAAGACATCAGCACAGGAATATCGAAATGACGATCAGATACTGGCTCGCGCTCTCCTGCGCGGCCACCCTGCCGAGCGCAGCGCTCGCGCAGGAGCATGACCATTCAGAGATGGATCATTCGCAACACCAAATGCCGCCTGCTCAGCCCAAGCCGACGCCTGCGACACCGCAGGATCAACCGCACAGCGATCATTCGCGGCACGGGACGGACAATGATCAGATGATCCTGGCAAACATACCTGAGGTCAGACCCGCTGAAGGATCCGGCACGGCGCGTCTGCCAGCCAACGAAGGCGCGATGCACGGCGTTCACATCGAGCCGGGCAATGGCTGGATGCTGATGGCCCACGGCTATGCCTGGGGCGTCTATACCGACCAGTCAGGCCCGCGCGGCGGCGACAAGGCCTACGTCCAATCGATGGCGATGCTTAACGCAGAGCGCGACACTGGCTGGGGCCGCGTCCAGCTGAAATCAATGCTCAGCCTCGAGCCGTTGATGAAGAATTCAGGGTACCCCAACCTATTCGCGACCGGCGAGACCGATGACGGCGAACCGCTGGTCGATCGTCAGCATCCGCACGATCTGTTCATGGAGCTGGCGGCGCGCATCGACGTCGATGTCGGCGAGAACGCCAGCCTGTTCCTCTACGGCGGTCCGGTCGGCGAGCCGGCGCTGGGGCCGAGCGCGTTTATGCATCGCGGTAGCGCGCGCTACAATCCGGAGGCGCCGATCACGCATCACTGGTTCGATTCGACGCACATCACCTATGGCGTCGCAACGGCGGGAGTGGCGACACGCAAGTTCCAGCTCGAAGGATCGATCTTCACCGGGCGCGAGCCGGACGAGAAGCGCTGGAATATCGAGAAGCCGCGCTTCGACAGCTGGTCGGTGCGCGCAACGTGGAACCCATCGCCGCGCTGGGCGGCGCAGGTTAGCCATGGCTATCTCAAGAACCCCGAATTCCTGATTCACCCCGGCGAGGACGAGCATCGCAC
>CBDUBW010000177.1:0-5378 GCA_965365485.1 uncultured Aquisediminimonas sp. | reverse complement strand
ATGCCAATCGCGGCATTGGCGGCGATCATGTTCCAGTGCCGGTCGACCGCGATCGCGGGATAAGGCTCATGGCCTTTGAGGACATGATCGATCACGACGCGGACGCCCTCCATCTCGGGCGCGTCGAGCCTGTGTTCGCCGTGTGAAGGCGCAAAGCCGGCGGCCAGCATCAGCACGTTGCGCGATCGCGGCGGAATTTCGAGGGTATGCGCCAGCCGCTCGATCATTTCGGCGCTCGGTTTGGCGCGACCGGTTTCGATAAAGCTCAGATGCCGTGTCGAAATTTCGGCATCGAGTGCAAGATCGAGCTGGCTCATCCGCCGGCGCTGACGCCACTCGCGAAGGTGGCTTCCGAAAGGCAGCGGTTGGGGCGTCATCGCAGGTCTCCTTGGTTGGCATTCCTAAAGAGCGTGCGACCGGCTTTCCATTACCTCTCGCGTAATCGACGCGCCACGCGCCCGCTGCGACATGCCGGTCTCCCAGACCATCAATGGAGGCTCACGTGACGACGACCCTGCTCAAGCGCATCTTCCTGGTCGATGCCGCGACCTGCCTTGCGGTGTTTCTGCTCGGCCTGTTCGATGGCGCGCCGCTCGCCAGGCTCACTGGGCTGCCCGAAGCGGCGATCGCAGGCGGTGCGTGGATCTGCCTTGCGACGGCACTCTTTCTCGGCTGGCTCGGCACGCGCGAACGCCCACCCGTCGCCTTGTGCTGGGCGATCGTCGCCGGCAATCTCGGCTGGGTCGCCGCGAACATGGCAACGATTGCGATGACCCAAGGTCAGATCACCGCATTCGGCACGATGTTCGTCACCGCGCAGGCAATCGGCGTGCTTGTGCTGACGGCGTTCGAGGCGGCGGGAACGCGGTCGCTCGCCGCTCGGCCCGCCCAAGCCTAGGAAGCTTTGACCAGCCCCTTTTCGTCCATCAACGCCTGCAACTCGCCGGCTTCGTACATCTCCATCATGATGTCGGAGCCGCCGAGGAATTCGCCCGCCACATAAAGCTGGGGAATCGTCGGCCAATCGGAGAATTGCTTGATGCCGGCCCTGATTTCGGGATCCTGAAGCACATCGACACTGCCATATTCGACGCCGAGCCGATCGAGAATCGCTATAGCCTTCGAAGAAAAGCCGCACTGCGGGAAGAGCGGTGTGCCCTTCATGAAAAGCAGGACATCATTCTGGGCGACAAGGTCGCCGATCCGCTGCATTGCGCCGTCGCTCATTTCACACTCTCCTCTGCCGGCACGTCGGTGGTGAGCTGAAGCGCATGGAGCACCCCGCCCATGCGCCCCTCGAGCGCCGCGTAAACCCGTCTCTGCCGCGCGATCCGCGACTCGCCCTTGAACGAGGCGCTCGTCACCTTCGCGGCGTAATGATCGCCATCGCCGGCAAGATCGGTGATCTCGACGCGCGCATCGGGAATGGCCGCGACGATCAGCGCCTCGATCTCGGATGCCGCCATCGGCATATTATGCTTCCGTCAATTGGCGCCGAGCCTCGGCCGACTGCTCAGCCATCGCGGCGCGGATTGCGGCCTCGTCGGTGTCGATCCCAGCAGCGGTCAGATCGCCCAGCAGCTTGCGAACGACATCCTCGTCGCCCTTATCCTCGAACTCGGCGCGGATCACGGCTTCGGCATAGGCTTGCGCTTCGGTCTCGGTCAGGCCCATCCGCGCCGCCGCCCACGCCCCGAGCAGCCTATTGCGACGGGAATTGATGCGGAATTCCAGCTCCAGATCGCGCGCGAACTTGGCTTCATAGGCGTGCTCGCGATCGTCGAACATGGTCATGGCAACTCCTTCGCCTTTCATTCGAGATAGGAACTGCCGCGCACCTGCGCAACCGTTACTCGGCGACCTGAACCACCAGCTTGCCGATCGCACCGCGGTCGCGCATCTTGGCGATGGCATCTCCGCCGCGTTCGAACGCGAAGGTTTCCGTTACGCGCGGCGCGATCTTGCCTTCCTGCCAGAGCCGGAAAAGGCGGACGATATTGTCGCGATTGGCTTCAGGCGAACGCGCGACATAAGCGCCCCAGAAAACGCCGCAGATATCGCAGCTTTTGAGCAGGGTGAGGTTGAGCGGCAGCTTGGGGATGCCCGCCGGGAAACCGACGACGAGGTAGCGCCCTTCCCAGGCAATGCTGCGAACGGCGGGTTCGGCATAATCGCCGCCCACACCGTCATAGATCACGTCGGCGCCATTGGGGCCGACCGCAGCCTTGAAGGCGTTGGCCAGATCTTTCGACTGATCCTTGTCGAACGGCGCGCGCCCATAGATGACGGTATCGTCAGCGCCGGATTGCTTCGCCGCTTCCGCCTTCTCCGCGCTCGATACCGCCGCGATCACGCGCGCGCCGAACGCCTTGCCGAGCTCGACCGCCGCCAGACCGACGCCGCCAGCCGCGCCCAGCACCAGCAGTGTATCGCCTTCCTTCAGCCGTCCCCTATCGAGCAGCGCGTGGATCGAGGTGCCGTAGGTCATCAGCAGCGACGCGCCCTCGGCAAAGCTGCGTTCGGGCGGAAGCGCGTACAGGCGATCGGCCGAAACCGCCGCCTTTTCGGCGATGCCCCCCGTGCCGGTGCTGGCGATGACGCGGTCCCCGACGTTCCAGCCGCTGACGCCTTCGCCCACCGCCTCGATCACGCCAGCAACCTCACCGCCCGGGGCGAACGGCCGCTCCGGGCGGAACTGATACCTGTCCTCTATCATCAGGACGTCGGGATAATTGATCGCGCACGCCTTGATTGCGACCACGACTTGCCCGGCCGAGGGCGTGGGATCGGGCAGGTCGCCGATCTCCAAGGTTTCGGGTCCGCCGGTCGCGCGCGACAACAGGGCTTTCATCTCGCTTTACCTCCAACCCACGGCCAGCTTTGCGCGGCGCGTTTTTCATAATTCGAAATCTCGGCGTCCATTGCCAGCGTCAGCCCGATCTCGTCCAGCCCTTCCATCAGGCATTGTTTGCGGAACGGGTCGATTTCGAAAGTGAAGCGATCCTGGAAGCGCGTGGTGACCGTCTGCGTTTCGAGATCGATGTGGATTGGATCGCTCTCGGCGACGATCATCAGCCGGTCGATCGCGGCTTGCGGCAGCACCACCGTCAAGATGCCGTTCTTGAAGGCGTTGCCCGAAAAGATATCGGAGAATCCGGGCGCGATCACCGCTCTGATACCCATATCGGCAAGCGCCCAGGCGGCATGCTCGCGACTCGATCCGCACCCGAAATTGTCGCCCGCGATCAGGATCGGCGCGCCCGCATAGCGCGGATCGTCGAAGACATTGTCTGCATCGTGCCTCAGCGCTTCGAACGCGCCCTGCCCCAGCCCCTCCCGGCTGATCGTCTTGAGCCAATGCGCAGGGATGATGATGTCGGTATCGACATTGGCGCGACCGAAAGGATAGGCCTTGCCCTCGACGGTGGAAACGGGTTGCATCACCCAAGCCAAAGCCCAAGCGACGGCAAGGGTCAATCGAAGATCACGCTCATGCAGGTCAGCCCCGCCTCGGCCTTGGCGAGTTCGGAGACGTCGACCGCGACGGTCTTGAAACCCGCCGCTTCGACCAAGGCCTCGGTGCGTGGGTGGGCGGCGGAGACGATCGTCCGGCTGCCGATCGGCAGCGTGTTGGCGGCGAAGGGCTCGCGCTCGTCGACTGCAATGGTCCGCGGGCCTTCGAACTGCGCGGTATCGACCCAGCGCGGGTTGCACAGCAGCAGATCGGGCGCGAGCGCAGTCACTGCCGTCTTGAGATGCAACGCTCCGCCGACCTCGACCGGCACGACACGGTAGCCATGCGGCGCGACAATTTTCGCCAGCGCGGCGATCCCTTCCGCATTGGTCCGCGTCGAGCGCCCGACGAAGATCGTCTTGTCGACGCAAAGCACATCGCCGCCGTCGATCGTGCCCGGCGCGGCGATCCGCTCAACGATCAGGCCCCTCGGCAAGGCCCCCTCGAGGCTGTCCACCTCTCCCCGCCGCGATGCCGCCCCCGGCCGCGTCAGCACAGCGACCTCGGGCAGGGCGATAAGACCGTCCTCAACGAACACTGCGTCCGGATGCCCGGCGAGCGGCGGCAGCGTCACCACATCCGCCCCGCTCTCGGCCAGCAAGGCGCAATAGGCCGCATGCTGCACCCGCGCCCGCACCGGATCGATCGCCACCCGCTCCAGATGCGTCAGTTCGCCCGCGCCGAGATCGTCGCCCGGCGTCCGCGTCAGGATCAGGCGCGGCGTCAGGCGGGCTCCGCCGTCGCTTCGGTCGCAGGCGTGCCGCACACCATGCAGTGACGGAAGAACGCCATCTTGCGCGTCTCGCACACGCCGCATTTGTCGTAGAGCGTCAGCCCGCAATGGACGCAGTAATTGGCGGGCACCTCGCCCGTCGTCGCGACGGGGCGGTCGCAGCCGGGGCAGATGTTTGCCGCCATCTTCTTGAACGCCTCGTCGCGGCTGACGCGGCTGCGGCGCTCCTCCTCGTTTTGATGCTCCTGCGCCGCCCGCCGTTCGAGATACGCGCGCATGTTGCGAATGAGATAATAGCCGGCACCCAACGTCAGGACGATGCCGACGATATAGCGGATATAGCCGCCATAGCTCGGCAGATAGGGCACGAGTTCGACGAAGAACACGAACAGTGCCGCGATCACGAAACCGCGCGCCAGCGGCCAGTAATCGCTCTTGCGCTTCTTGAGGACTAGCCAGACCGCGAGCGCGAGCATGGGCAGCGTGATCAGCAGCCGGTAGCTGAACACCTTGAGTTCCTGCCAGAACAGCGCCTGTTCGAAGGCGGGTGCGGCGGCGTCGTTCAGTTGCATCTCGCGGTCGGAGAGCGCCGCCAGCCGCTGATTCAAAGGCAGCTGCTCATTCTCGAGCGCGGCGACGCGCTCCTGCAGCGCGCGCTCGTTTGCTTTCAGCGCCTCGAGCTGGCGCGTCCGCGTCAGCACCTCGGGATCCTGCCGCGGATCGGTCGTCGCGATCCGCGTCTTAATCCACGCCTCGAAGCTCTCGCGCGTCGTCGTCGACGCTTGTTGTGCCTGTTCGAGCTGGAGCCGCGCGACATCGAGCCGATCGGCGATCGCGCCCTGCCGCCGCTCGATCACCGTGCGCTCGCCGCGCAGTTGCGCGATGGCGCGCTGGTCGAGGAACTGCTCCTGCGTCAGCGTCGTCTCGATTTGCGGCAGATCGCCGATCACGAGATTGCCCAACCCGACCAGAAACCCCGCGAAGATCAGCGAGACCAGCCACATCACGACTTCGTAAAGCCGCTCCGGTACCCGCGCGGTCTTCAACATCGGCATGTTCCCCCGTGACGTAATGTCAGGGTGCTATGGCAAGCAGCGCGGCGGGGCAAGCAAAGGCTATGTCGATGTAACT
>CBDUBW010000176.1:0-5386 GCA_965365485.1 uncultured Aquisediminimonas sp. | reverse complement strand
AAGTGCGGCATGTCGCTGCTGACCTTGTCCGGGTAACTCGCGGGGCGTTTCTCGAGAAACGAGGTCACCCCTTCCTTGGCGTCGCCCCCCGCGCCGCGAGACCAGATTGCGCGCGAATCGAGCTTGTGCGCTTCCATCGGGTGCGAAGCCCCCATCATCCGCCACATCATCTGCCGCGTCAGCGCGATCGACACCGGCGCGCTTTCCGCGGTCAATTCGTGCGCCAGCGCGCGCGCCGCGGACATCAACTCGTCGGGCGTGTGGAGCGATCGCACCAGCCCCGCCGCATGTGCCTCCTCGGCGCCGAATACGCGCCCCGAATAGCACCATTCGAGCGCCTTGCTGATCCCCACAAGCCGCGGCAGGAACCAGCTCGACGCTGCCTCTGGCACGATCCCGCGCCGCGCGAAGACGAATCCGAAGCGCGCCGTCGTGCTGGCGATGCGGATGTCCATCGGCAGCTGCATCGTCACGCCGATCCCCACTGCCGCGCCGTTGATCGCGCCGATCACCGGTTTCTTGCTGTTGAAGATTCGCAGCGTCACGCGCCCGCCGCCGTCGCGCGCATCCTGATGCGTGACATCGACACTGCCGTCGGCCTTGATCGCGCCGTCCTTGGGCGTCGCGTCGCTGCGGTTGGCGTAATCGAAGGTCTTCGCGCCCTGGCTCAGATCGGCGCCCGCGCAGAACGCGCGATCGCCCGCTCCTGTCACGATTATCGCGCGCACAGTGTCGTCGGCATCGGCCTCGTCGAACGCGGCGATCATCTCGGCCATCATCTCACCGGTGAAGGCGTTCATCTTGTCGGGCCGGCTGAGCGTCAGCGTCATCAGGCCGTCGCTGATCTCGGTGGTGATCGTGTTGTAATCGGGCATCGGGCACTCCTCTCGCCGACCGACATTGCCGTTTCGCACAGAAGCCGCAATGCCGGATTGAAGAGGTGCGCCTGCATTCAAGAAAAATGGCCCGGCCGCTTTCGCGACCGGGCCGCCCCCAAGCGCCAGCTCAGACCCGCTTCAGCAGACGCAGCGCGCTTTCGGCCTGGGCTTCCAAACCTTCTTTCGCGCGACGTGCCGCTTGCGAGGGGCCGAGGCGTAGACATATTCTTCGGTGGTCGTTGTGGTCGTCGTCACAACCGGCGCCGAATGGATGGTGATCACGGTTTCACCGTCGCCATAGCCATAGCCGCCATGGTGGAAGACATGCGTCGATCCGCCGTCATGATGATAGACGTTCGGTTCGGACCGATAGACGTGGCGCTCGCCATGTCCCCAGTGGCGGCGATCGCCATGATCGACCGGCGGGGCGTCGTAACCGGCGCCATAGTCGCGATCATAGTCGTAGCCGTCGCGGGCGTCCCAGTCGCGTTCGCGCTCCCAGCGACGGCGATCGGCCTTGCTCGGCTTCTTCGGCCCGCGGCCATAGCGATCATTTTTGTCGATCAGCCCGCCCGCGACCGCGCCTGCGACTCCGCCGATGACAGCACCGTCGACGCGGTCGCCCTTGCCGCCGACGATCGCGCCGAGCGCGGCGCCGCCGACCGCGCCGATCGCAGCGCCGCCCAGCCCGCCATCCTTGTCCTTGTACCGCGGCGGCGGCGGAGGCGCTGGGCGATCGTCACGGTCTTCGTAATCGCCGGCATATTCGCGGCCGCCATTGTCCCAATCGTCCCAGCCATCGGCGTCGTAGCGATCGTAGCGGTCCCAATCGAAATTATGGCGGCTGTCGATGATCGATCCCGCCGCGTCGGTCAGCACCATGTCGTCATAATAGCGCGACCAGCCATAGCCGGGTGCAGGCTGATACAGGCCGTAGCGCCCCCAGTTGGCGACGTAGAAACGCGGATTGATCCAGTAGCGCGGCAGCACATAGCCGCGCACTGCGGGGCGATACGCGGCCCAGCCGCCCGGCGCGCGCCAGCCGCCGATCCAGCGCCCGTCGCGCCGCGGCCCCCAATTGTGACGCACGACACCCGGCGCCGCCGGCGGCATCGTGCGCATTCCGGGGTTCGGCTTGGCGAGCGCGACGCCCGGAACCGCCGCCATGGTCAACGCCATCGCCGAGATCAGAAGAGTCTTCACCATCGCTCACTCCCTCGCGGCTTTTGCCGCTTTCGGAAGTGCTTAACACCGCGCTAACCATGTGAAAACGGCGATGCGTGGTTAATCCTGTCCCGCCGCGGGTCAGCCCACCCGGCTGGCAAGCAGCGACGCGATCGCCGCGCAGCCGGCTTCATCTTCCGCGTCGAACCGGGCGGGCGACGGGCTGTCGAGATCGAGTACCGCAATCAGCCGCCCGTCGCTGACGATCGGCGCGACCAGTTCGGACCGCGAAGCCGCATCGCACGCGATATGGCCGGGAAATTCCTCGACATCATCGACCCTCATCAATGTCTGCAATTGCGCCGCCGTCCCGCACACGCCCTTCCCGAGTGCGATGCGGATGCAAGCGGGTTTTCCCATGAACGGTCCCAGCACAAGCTCCTCGCCTATCAGCCGGTAAAAGCCCGCCCAGTTGAGATCGGGCAAGGTCGCCCCGATCAGCGCCGCGACATTGGCCATATTGGCGATGGCATCGCTCTCGCCTGACGTCATGGCGTCGATCGCGGCGAGAAGCTCGAGATAGCGTTCGGCCTTGGTCTCCGCGCTGATTCCGAATTCAAACATCGACCTTCCCTCGCGCTTTCTTGACGCTGCTGCGGATCGCTTTGCCTTCGAGCCGCTTGAGCTTCGCCGCCTTGCTCGGCCGCGTCTTGAC
Organism: uncultured Aquisediminimonas sp.; assembly: GCA_965365485.1. GTDB lineage: Bacteria > Pseudomonadota > Alphaproteobacteria > Sphingomonadales > Sphingomonadaceae > Aquisediminimonas. Next base: position 2,629 of record CBDUBW010000176.1, on the reverse strand, counting down.
CCTTCGCACCGGCCGCACCTGCGCACGCGCCAGCAGTTCGGCCAGTCGCTCGCGCGCATCGGCGCGGTTCGCCTCCTGGGTGCGAAAGCTGCGCGCGACGATGACGATCCCGCCCTCGCTCGTCCAGCGGCTGCCTGCCAGCGTCTTGAGCCGGGCATAGACGTCGGGCGGCAAGCCGAGCGCGAAGACATCGAGTCGCAATTGCACCGCGGTCGCGACCTTGTTGACGTTCTGCCCGCCGGGCCCCGTCGCGGCGAGGAAGCGTTCTTCGAGCGCAGATTCCGGGATGGCGATGGGATCCATGCCCCATCGTAGCGTGCCGGTTAACGCGTTGACAGGGGATGGCGTGGCAAAGTCTCGTCATGTCGGAAAAGGCGCTGCTCGCTGTCATTGCCACCGGGCTGGTGCTGGGCCTGGCCTGGCCCGGCGACAAACCCGCGCAGCCCGTCGTCGCGCCGATCGTGAAAGCGCCGCGGCCGTTCGCCGCACCCGCGCCGCAGCAGGTATCAAGCGGGTTCGCGACGACGATCCCCCGCGCGCCCGATGGTCATTTCTACGCAGACGCTCGCGTCAATGGTCAGCCGGTACGCTTCATGATCGATACCGGGGCCTCGGCAGTGGCGCTCACCAGCGCCGACGCGCGCCGCATCGGCCTGTTCTTCGAACCTCACGAGTTCGCCGTCATCGGCAAGGGTGCTTCGGGCGATGTCAGGGGCAAGGCGATCACGCTCGACAGTGTCGAGGTCGACGGCAAGTCGGCCAGCGGCGTCCGCGCCGCGATCCTCGACGAAGGGCTTGACATCTCGCTGCTCGGGCAAAGCTACCTCGCGCAACTCGGCGAGGTGAAGATCAGCGGCGATACGATGGAATTGCGTAGCCGATAGGCCGGTTCAGCGGCGTCCCCAGGGCAACACTCCCGGGGACGCCGCCTAATCACGGAAGATCGAAAACGATCATGCGACAATCCTGAGCGGGGGGAACTTCCCGTTCAAGACACGCACGTTCACGACCTTCCATTTGCCGTGGGCGGATTTCAGCGCCTGAGGAAAGCGGCCCACCAGACCCCCCTTTCATCAACTCGCCGAGCCGCACGGCCGATCGGATCTTCGCGGTCACCGTCACCCTAGCGATATTGCTTTGCGTGTCCGTCTGCGACGCCGACACACCGGTCGGGTCGAAAACGAGGGCGCAAGCCGCGATCGCAGTGGAAAGCCGAACAACCACGTTCGGGTTAATGGCAGCGAAAGCAGATTTGGCCGAGTTTCAAACGGTAATGTCACGCCCACGCGCGCCGTCTATCGATGTCGCGTTTGTGCAATAAAATGTTGCGGGGTTAACAAATCCTAAGTAGGGGTTTGACACTGCCCGGGTGTCTTTAGGTGTCAGTAAGTGGTTGAATCGCTAACAAAATCTTATCCAACATCGCGGGTTGTTCCAGCGCTTCTGGTGATTGGGTGAGCAGCCGTCTGCAAGCGGGAGGCGAGGACTTCGGCCTGCTTATGTCCGCCGAACTCGAAGCAGTGATGAGGTCATCTGAATTGGCCGGCTCGCCCGTCATGCAGCGACTGTTGCGCTTCCTCGTCGAGCATACGCTGCTTCGCACTGACAAGAGCCTCAAGGCCTATACCATCGCCGTCGAGGGCCTCGGCCGCGCCGCCGATTTCGACCCGCTGACGGACAGCTACCCCCGGGTGCAGGTCGGGCGACTGCGCAAGGTGTTGGAGGCCTATTACGCGCGCCATGCCGACGACAAGCGGCTATGCCTTTACATCCGGCCCGGCGATTATCGCGTTCGGCTCGCCCGCCGCACCACCGCCTATCCGCAGCTTTCCGCCGCGGTCGAGCCCGGTCTCATGCCCGAGCCGTTGCCAGTCTCGATGCCGCTACCGCTTCCGATACCGGAGCCTGTTATAAGCGTGCCCAAACCGCTCGAAATGTCTGTCACGCTCAGCCGCCCGCTTCGCTTCCTTGCCGGGATGGTCGGCGGCGCGGCGCTGACAGCCACATTCGTCGGCGTGATCCTCATCGCCAACACAACCGTCAACTGCCCGATCCTGCCGCAAATAGCGGCGAACCGATAGCGATACACCGACCGGCTGGTCAGGCCGCGAGCTTGCGCTGCTTTGCGAGCTTCTTGAGCACCATGTCGCGCTTGAGCCGCGAGAGGTGATCGATGAAGAGAATGCCCTCGAGATGGTCCATCTCGTGCTGGAGACAGGTCGCGAGCATGCCCTCGATGCGCTCGTCATGCGCCTTGCCGTCGGCGTCGAGCCACTGCGCGCGGATCGAGGCGGGACGCTCGATATCTGCATATTGCTCGGGCACCGACAAGCAGCCTTCGTTGTACACGCCCATTTCCTCCGAGGGCTCGCTCAGCACCGGATTGATGAAAACGCGCGGGATGCGAATCGTCGCGCCGGTTTCCTCATCCTTCTCCTGCAGATCGATGACGAGCAGCCGCTTGGGCACGCCGACCTGGATCGCCGCGAGCCCGATTCCCGGCGCGTCGTACATCGTCTCGAACATGTCCGCGACGAGCGTCTTCAGCTCGTCGTCAAACACCTCGACAGGCGTCGAAACGGTCTTCAGCCGGGGATCCGGCACCTCGAGAATTTCACGGATGGCCATG
>CBDUBW010000175.1:0-5486 GCA_965365485.1 uncultured Aquisediminimonas sp. | reverse complement strand
GCGGCGGGACGCGCGATGTGCGCTCGTTCGAATATTTGAAATCGATATAGACGCGATCAATGGCTATCGGGCGGTTCTATAGGCAAGGTAATGGTCGACTTCTGAGATTCGGTTGGGAGAGCTAACGCCATGATCGACGAAAAGAACAAGCCCGGCGTTCGCGAAGCGATGCCGATCCTCGTCAGCAATGAAGGCATCTGGGAAGGCTGGTACCGATATTATGATGCCTTCACAGGCAAACTTGTCGACGAGCATCGATCGCGCCTGATCTGCCGTTTGTTCACCGACGAGCAGGGCGTCGATCGGTATCACCAGACCAACTATTATTTCTGGGACGACGGCCGCACCGACGTGCGCGAATTTCCTGCCTGGTATGAAAATGGCCGCGTCTGGTGGGACAACGACCTGATCACGGGATGGGCGGCGGAGATGAAACCCGACGATTTCGCGCGCTCGACCTGCCTCAACTGGACCCGCAAGGACGAGCCGGGCATTTATCTCTACGAGATGATCCAGAATAACGATGCGCGCACCCACCGCTCTCGAACCTGGCAATGGTTTCGCGACGGAATCTGCTACCAGCGCACGCTGATCGATGAGAAATTCGTGACGCGAGACTGGCAGAATTTTACGGACCAGTCTCCACCGAAGAACTGATCCCGGCGTTACGCCGTCACTGGCCGACGACGCTTCTGTTCAACGCCTTTGGCACGACATCGGCATCACGCATGATGGCTGGATAGCAGAACAAACGCGCCTCAGCTGCTGAAATAGACCCATGGTCGCCGGTCGCGATCGGCGGCGCGAAAATTCTCGATCTCTTCGCGGCGTTGAAGGGTCAGGCCGATTTCGTCCAGGCCGCCCACGAGCATCGCCTTTGCCTCGTGCTCGATTTCAAAATGCCAAGTGGTGCCCGACGGTCCGCTGACCGACTGCGCGGGCAAGTCCACCGTCACCGGCCCGCTTTCCGCCGCGATCGGCCATGGGTCGAGCTCGATCGGCACGATACCGTTGCGCACGCAGTTGGCGCGAAAGATCGGGTTGAACGTGGGCGCGATCACGACGCGAAAACCATATTCTGCCAGCGCCCACACGGCATGCTCGCGGCTCGATCCACAGCCGAAATTTCCACCGCCGAGGAGTATCGCCGCCCCGGCATAATCTGGATCGTTGAGCACGAAATCGGGGTTCGGCTCGCGTGACCCCGGTGCGATATAGCGCCAGCCAGCGAAAAGCCCGTCGGACAACCCGTGCTTGGACACGGACTTCATCTCGCGCGAAGGGATGATTGCGTCGGTATCGACATTGTCCCGGATCAGCGGCACCGCGAGCGAGGTCACGACCGTGAAGGGCGTCATGCCAGCTCTCGGGGATCGGCGATTGCCCCGGCGATGGCTGATGCGGCCACAGTTTCAGGCGAGGCGAGATGCGTGCGCGTGCCCGGCCCCTGGCGGCTTTCGAAATTGCGATTGGTCGAACTGATCACGCGCTGTTGCGCCCCGAAGCTTTCGCCCCCGGCGAAAAAGCACATCGAGCAGCCCGCCTCACGCCACTCGAACCCGGCGTCTAGGAAAATGCGATCCAGCCCCTCGGCCTCGGCCTCCGCCTTCACCTGGCTGGACCCCGGCACGCAGATCGCACGGACGCCGGCGGAAACCTTTCGTCCGTCGAGCAGTAAGGCTGCACGGCGCAAATCGGAGATGCGGCTGTTGGTGCATGATCCGATGAACGCAGCTCCGATCGGCAGTCCTTTCAGCGCTACGCCGCTCTCCAGCCCCATATAGGTGAGCGCGCGGTCATAGGCCTCGCGCGTGTCGCGGCCGGCTACCGCTTCGAACGCAGGGACCGTCGCATCGAGTGGCGCGACCTGTTGGGGGCTATTTCCCCAGGTAACCATGGGGGCGATCGCTGCGGCTTCGGCGGTCAGCTCGACATCGAACGAAGCGTCCGGGTCGCTTGCCAATGCGCGCCAGTCCGCGACCGCCCGGTCCCACGCCGCGCCGCGCGGCGCATAGGGGCGGCCCTCGAGATATTCGAAGACCTTGTCGTCCGCCGCGATCAGCGCGGTAAAGGCCGAGAATTCGGTGGCCATGTTGCACAAAGTGAGCCGTGCTTCGACATCGAGCGTCCGCACTGCCTTCCCGGCATATTCGATGACATGGCCCTTTGCCCCCGCGGAGCCGAAGCGGCCGAGCAGGTGCAGCGCCAGATCCTTGGGGGTGACCCCCGGGGCAAGCGTGCCGTCGATCGTGATCCGCATCGTCTTCGGCTTCTTGACTCGCAGCGTCGAGCTGGCGAGCGCATGTTCCGCCTCGCTCGATCCGATGCCCCAAGCGAGCGCACCCAGCGCCCCCTGGCTGCATGTATGACTATCCGGACAAACCAAGGTCACGCCCGGCAGCACGATGCCCTGTTCCGGCGAGATGACATGGACGATGCCCTGGCGCGGATCGCCCAGGTCGAACAACGTGATTCCCGCGCTGGTCGCCGCCTCACGCGTCGCGACGATGAAATCCCGGCCGGTCGGCATGGTCGTGCGGTCGGTGCGGCCCGGCAGGGTGTCGACGACATGATCCATCGTCGCGAACACCTGCGCCGGCGCGTTGATCGCCCTGCCTTCCGCCGCGAGGCTCTTGAGCGCCACGCCGCCGGTGCGCTCGTGCAGCAGAACGCGATCGATCAGCACCAGCCCGGTCCCGCCACCGAGATCGGTAACAAGGTGCGTGTCCCAAATTTTGTCGAAGCAAGTGCGCCGTTTCACAATTACTGGCTGTACCCGCCATGGGCATGGTTTGCCATCATCCAACAATAAACGCGTTCGACCCGAGGAGATCGACCAGCGCAATCGGCGGTCACGCCCTGATCGCCGCCGCTTCCTCTGGCGAATAGCCTAGTTCTGCCAAAATCGCGTCGGCGTCGGCGTCCACCTCCGGAATATCGTGCCACAGCCCCGGCCGCGCGCCGTCTAATTCTATCGGCAGGGCGGGCAGTTTCGTAGCTCCACCGCCTGGGATCGTGACATCCACCAGCCCGCCGTCAGCGTTCAAATGCGGATCATCGAAAAGTTCGTCAGGCCGCGCGATCGGCGCGAACGGCAGCCCGAGCTTATCAAGCTTTGTGACCAACTCGTCGCGGGTCATGCCGCCAAACAGGTCGCGCACCTGTGGCAGGATCGTTTCGCGGGCCAGCACACGCTGGTTGTTGAGGGCGTAATCGGCGTTGGCGCCCAATTCTGTCAGGCCGAACGCGTCGCAGAAGGTCTTCCACTGCCCGTCGCTGACCACGCCGACGAACAATTGCTCGCCCTCGTTCGCGGTCTCGAAGACGTCGTAGATTGCCCAAGCCGACACGCGTACCGGCATCGGCTGCGCCGCTTTCCCGGTCACCACCTTCTGCGCCATGTGTTGCCCGACGAGGAAGGCCGTCGTTTCGAAAAGTCCGCATTTGATCTCGCCGCCCTCCCCCGTACGATGCCGCCGCTCCAGCGCGGCCAGCACGCCGATCACGCCGAACATGCCGCCGGTGATGTCGACGACCGACGATCCCGCGCGCAACGGACGCCCCGGCGGTCCCGTCATATAGGCGAGCCCGCCCATCATCTGGGTCACTTCGTCGAGAGCGGTGCGATTTTCATACGGCCCGGCGAGAAAGCCCTTGGCCGAACAATAGATCAATTTCGGATTGTCTTCGGCGAGGCTGGCATATCCCAAGCCGAGCTTGGCCAGCGTACCCGGCCGGAAATTTTCAATCAGGATATCTGACCGCGCCGCCAGCCGCCGGGCGGCCTCGACCCCGTCCTTCCTCTTGAGATCGAGGCACAGGCTGCGCTTGTTGCGATTGAACATGGGGAAATAGCCCGCGCCCGAACCCAGCAGCCGGCGCGTCTGATCGCCGCCCTTGGGCTCCACCTTGACGACGTCCGCCCCCAGATCGGCCAGGATTACGCCCACCGACGGCCCCATCACCATATGTGAAAATTCCACCACGCGGATACCCGAAAGCGGCAATGCGTCCCGATTCATCTTCACTCCCAAGACAATGACGCCAGATGTGATATTCGATATGGGTTCAATAGGATAATATGCGCAAGGACTGCACATGGCCGATCGTTTGCCGGAAATCGATATCCTCGTCAGCGAGGTCGGGCCGCGCGACGGCCTGCAGAGCATCAAATCGATCATGCCAACCGATGCGAAAAGGGCTTGGATCGCCGCCGAGGCGGCCGCAGGCGTGCGCGAGATCGAAGTCGGCAGTTTCGTTCCCGTCAATTTGCTGCCTCAACTCGCCGACACTGCCGAAATCGTGGCTTACGCGAAGACCATCCCCGGCCTGACCGTCGCGGTGCTAGTCCCAAACGCCAAAGGTGCCGCAGCCGCGATCGCGGCGGGCGCGGACAAGCTCACCCTGCCGCTTTCGGTTTCGGAAACGCACAGCCTCGCCAATCTGCGCCGCACGCACGAACAGGTGTTGGCCGAGGCGCACGAGATCGGCGCGTTGATCGGCGGGTTGCCGGCCGATCGCCGCCCGCATTTCGAGGGCAGCCTGTCGACCGTGTTCGGCTGTACGCTGGAAGGCCCAATCCCGGACGCACAGATCGCGCGGCTTGCCGAAGCGCTGATGGCAGCGGGCTGCGACGAGGTCGGCTTGTCCGACACGACCGGCTATGCCGATCCGGCGGCGGTGAAGCGGATGATCGCGCTGGTTCGCGGGGCCGCCGGCGATGCGGCAGTTACCGGCATCCACCTGCACAACACACGCGGTCTCGGTCTGGCCAACGCGCTCGCCGCGCTCGATTGCGGGCTGACGACGCTCGACTCCTCGCTGGGCGGGATCGGCGGTTGTCCCTTCGCGCCCGGCGCCAGCGGCAACATCGTTACCGAAGATCTCGTGTTCATGCTGGAAGCCATGGGGTTGCGCACAGGAATCGACATCGACGCGCTGCTGGCGGTGCGCGCGATCGTGAGCGAGGCCTTGCCCGGCGAGGAACTGTTCGGCTTCCTTCCCGACGCAAAGTTACCGCTCGGCTTCCGCCCGGCGCGAGAAGCGGAGTTCGCATAGCGTGAACGGCGGTGTCGGCCTCGCTGACTGCCTCGCCGTCCACCAACGCTGGCCTTGCCAGCCAATCGCTGGTAGATCGCGCCCATGAAACGGATCGCCCTACTCGCGGGCCTTGCTTTGATCGCCGCAACCGCGACCACCGCGATCGTCGCGTCCGCGAGCGGGCCGATCGAAAGCGCCAAGCCCGGCGCGCGCATCTCCTGGCCCGCGGGTGAGGGGCAGAAGCTTTCGATCATCGGCAAAAGCTTCGATCCCGCGATCACGATCGATGCGTCCAAAGCGTCGTTCAGCGCGATCCTGATCCGCGACAGCCGCGGCGTGAACATCAAGGGCGGCACTGTGATCGGCCCAGGCGGCCGCAGCTACGGCGTCCATATCGACCGCTCTCGCGACATCGGCATCGAAGGCATGACGATCACCGGCGCGCA
>CBDUBW010000174.1:0-5487 GCA_965365485.1 uncultured Aquisediminimonas sp. | reverse complement strand
ATCACCCGCTGCCATTCCAACGGCGTCAACAGGGCACCGAGCATCACCGGGGCGGCGACACGGGCCGTATCGCTACCAAAAACGCTGACGAGTTCCGCATTTCGGGTGCGCGGCCCGACCGCCTTCGCCGTGGCTAGTCGCCGTTCAAGTGAAACGCTGCTGGCCAATTCACGGACGCGATGGGCCACATGTGCGTCCAACGGCGTCGCGTTTTGCGCCAGCAGGTCGACCAGCTGCGACCACAGCGCGGCCCGGCCCGCCTCGCCTTTAGGCTGCGCTGCGAGAAGCGTGGAAAGGCGATCGTCGAACTGCAAGATCGCACCGCTAACGCACAGTTGGAGCCAGCGAAAGCGCCGATAAACCGCTCGTCGCAAACTGATACATTTGCATTCGTCTGAAATAAAATTATGTGTTCAGCCCGGCCAAGGACAGGATCGGCAACCGTGGCGCAAGTATCATTCGACGCAATCGATCGGGCCATTCTCGCCGAACTCCAACACGATGGCCGGATTACAAATGTCGATCTTGCCGCCCGGATCGGCCTGACCGCTCCGCCGTGTCTGCGCCGGGTCCGCGCGCTTGAAGAAGACGGCACCATCGAAGGGTATCACGCACGACTAAACCCTATGCGGCTCGGTTATACGATCACCGTGTTCGCAATGGTCAGCCTCAAAAGCCAGGCCGAGGCCGATCTCATCGCCTTCGAAAAACATGTCGCAACGCTTGAGCCGGTACGCGAATGTTACATGCTAAATGGCGAAATCGATTTCATGCTCAAGATCGTCGCGCGAGACCTTCAGGAGTTTCAGTCTTTCCTCACGACCAGCCTGACGCCCGCGCCCAACGTCGCGGGCGTAAAGACGTCGCTGACGATCCGTACTTCCAAACAGGTGCCCGGGGTTCCGGTGAGCGCCGGATAATCAAGCGCTGGTATCGATCCAGAGTGTCCAGAAGCGGGCGACTTCGCTGCGCGGACCGGTCACCTTGGCAAGCGATGCGCGTGCCGCCTCCTTCTGACCGGCGCGGGCCTGAGCGATGCCGAGACGCGTATTGACCTCATCGGCATCCACCCCCCCTTTCTGGAGCGCGATCTGATATAGCGCGATGGCCTTGTCGTCCTCGCCATAGCCCAAATAGCCGTCCGCCGAATTCTTCGCCGATTTGCCCGTCGATTCACTTCCGGCTTGTTTCTCGGCTTTAGCCAACGCTGCCCGGTCTGCCGCGATCTTCCGGTTCGCGGCAGCGAGCATGGCGCTCACGGACTTGCTAGTATTGGCAACAGCGCCGGATGCGAGCCCTTCTTCTATCGAGGTTTTGGTTTCGCCCGGCAACGAGCGATCGTTGGCAAGCGCGGCATATTCGGAAAAGTCGCGCTCGCCCGCGAGCGATTTTGTAACGCGCATCAGCCGCACGAGGTCGAGCTGCGACTGACCATCGAGTTTGGCCGCGTCGCGATATGTCGTAAGCGCGCTGCGCCAGTTCTCTGCCGTCGGATAGGCTGCGACCTGCATCCGCGTCCACTTGCCGACTTCCTCGGGCTGCTTTGTCGCAACTGCCAACGCGACCCCGCGCTGATACCAGCTTTCCGGGGGCTTGCGACCGGCGGCGACGGTTGCCGCGACCGCCCGGTCCGCAAGCGCTAAAGCCATAGCCGGACGCTTCGCCCGCGCGTGCAGATCGGCATAAGCGAGCAGCGCATCGGGATCGGTCAACCCAAGGCGATCGGCTTCGGCGAAGCGGATCATTGCGTCGCGTTCGTCACCTGCCTGCAACGCCAGGATCGCAGCGACGCGGTTCAACTCGGCAGGGTTTTTTACGAGCGCCGATTGCGACGCCAACATGTCGAGTACGGCCCGGCGGGCGGGGTCACGCTGGCCGAGCGCGGCCGCGCGCGAATACCGCATCGCCGCGTGATAATAGCGATCATCCGGAGTGGTCGCTAAAGGCGCCGCGGTGGCCAAGGCCGCCTGAAATCCGGCATCATTATTGGTGCGAAGCGCGATTTGCGCCTGCGCCATCGCTGCGCGGTACGCCTTGCCCCCATCCCCCTTCTGCTTCGCGGCCAGTGACGGCGCCACGCAAAAAAGGAGGGTGAGCGCCAACGCGCCCGAAACTGCCTTCAATGTCATCGAAATCAAGCCTTTGTTTCAGCGTAAAAGCGCCAGAACTGCGCCGTCTCGCGATTGGTGCCCGCGACCTTATCGAACGCGGCGATCGCGTCTGCCTTGCGGCCCGCGCCCAGCAACGCCTGGCCGAGCCGGAGGTTGATATCGTCGGCCTCTACCCCGCCCTTGCTGAGCGCCAATTCGTAAAAAGTAACAGCCTTGGCGTAATCACGATAACCGTAGAAAGCGTTGCCCCAATTGGCTGCGACGCGACCGGTGGGGGCCGCCTTCGCACCAGCTTCAGCCGAGCCGAGCGAGGCCTTGTCGGCCGCGACCAGCGGCCTGAGCGCTGCGCGCTGTTCGACAACGAGCCGATCGCTCTCGTTAAGCTTGCCCGCTCTTACCCCATCGTCGAGAACGGAGTTGGCCTCCCCGGGCAGCTTGAGCCGCGTCAGCAGATCGACGAACTCGCGATACTCGCTCGCATTGATCATCGCGCCGCTGGCAAGCATCAGCCTGAACATGTCAGCGCGGTCGGCATCCCGCAGGCCAGCGGTGTTGATCTGATAGGCAATGCCATCATGCCACGTCTCGACCGAAGGGTGATCACGCGCGAGCATGCGCGACCATTCGCCGGTCTCCCGCACCAGCTTGGCATTAACCGCCTCACGACGCGCGACGTTGTACCAGCTGGCGTCAGCCTTCCTGCCGGCCGCCTTTTCCTTCTCGATCGCGGCCTTGGCGGCGGCGAAACCCTTGGCTTTGTCGCCTGTTTTGAAATAGCTGTCGGCGAGGAAAATCATATTCTGTGCGCTGAGTTCGCCCGACTCCTGCAGCGGCCCGAGCCGTTGAACGACCTGAGCATAGTCTTTGTCCTGGTAAGCGAGCGAGCCGAGCTGTGCGACCAACGCGCTTCGCGAGGTCAACAGCGTTGAATTGCTGTCGAGCATGAGACCCAGCGCGGCGCGCGCGCCGGCCGCATCGTTGGTCGCAATGGCGACATCATACTTCCACTGACCGACGAGCAGTTTGTCGTCTGGATCCACCGCAGCGGCCTCGGCGGTCGCGATCAGCGGCCGTGCCGCTTCGGCCGCCGCCTTCGCCTTGGCTTCGGCAGCGGTTTTTGCAGCAGCATCGTTGGCGCGCCTTGCCTGATCGACCTCGGCATTGGCGGCCTTGACCGCCTGATAAGCAGCGTCAGCCGGCGGAGAGGCCTTGCGGAAGCCCGCACTGAACTTGGCGGAGACAGGCTTTTCGGCCTTTTGCTTCTTAGGCTTCTCTTGCGCCATCGCCGGCGTGGCGGCGATCGCGAGCGCGCTGAGCGAAAGTGCGGTTCCAGCCGCAAACCGCGCGAAGATCGTCATTTCGGTCATCCTCCTACAAGGGCTTTTCGCCCGCAAATCGTGTTTCTCCGCTAGTCGCTATGGGAAAGCGGCACAAGCGTCGGCACCGCTAAGCGCCACCATATGAACCGCGATTGAACCCATGAGTTCAGCGCTTTTCGGTGGCGTTTTGAAGCCGTCCGCACTAGCTGTAATTCAATCCCAACCATAGAAAGCAGCGCCTTGAGCACCGACGAGCCGAACCTCGCCGACCCTTCGGATATTTCGCCGATCAACATCGTCGATGAGATGAAGGCGAGCTATCTCGATTACGCGATGTCGGTGATCGTCGCGCGGGCGCTTCCTGACGTCCGCGACGGCCTGAAGCCTGTTCATCGTCGCATCATCTATGCATGCGATGAAGGTGGCTTCGTCGCGGGGCGGCCTTATCGCAAATGTGCGAAGATCGTCGGCGACGTGATGGGCAATTATCATCCGCACGGCGATCTCGCGATCTACATGGCGCTGGTGCGGATGGCGCAGGATTGGTCGATGGGCGCGATGCTCGTCGATGGCCAGGGCAATTTCGGATCGATGGATCCCGACGATCCGGCGTCGATGCGCTATACTGAGGCTCGGCTCTCCAAGCTGTCCAATTCGCTGCTCGCGGATCTCGACAAGGACACGGTCAATTTCGTTCCCAATTACGACGAATCGCGCACCGAGCCGCAGGTGCTGCCCGCGCGCTTTCCCAACCTGCTCGTCAACGGGGCGGGCGGGATCGCGGTCGGCATGGCGACCAACATCCCGCCGCATAATCTGGGCGAAGTCATCAACGGTTGCCTTGCTTATATCGACAATGGGGCGATCACCGTTTCCGAATTGATGGAGCATATTCCCGGTCCGGATTTCCCGACCGGAGCGCTGATCCTGGGCCAGACCGGCGCGCGATCGGCCTATCATACCGGGCGCGGCTCTATCATCATGCGCTCGCGTCACGAGATCGAAGAAGGTCGGGGCGACCGCCGCTCGATCGTGCTGACCGAAATTCCGTACCAGACGGGCAAGAACAACCTTGTCGAAAAGATCGCTGAGGCCGCCAAGGACAAACGCATCGACGGCGTTGCCGATATGCGCGACGAATCGAACCGTTTCGGCGTCCGCGTGGTCATCGATCTGAAGCGCGACGCGACGCCCGAGGTCGTGCTCAATCAGCTCTGGCGGCACACCCCGGCGCAATCCTCTTTCCCCGCCAACATGCTCGCGATCCGCGGCGGGCGGCCCGAGACGCTCGACTTGCGCGAGATCATCTCGGCATTCGTCAAATTCCGCGAAGAAGTCATCACGCGGCGGAGCAAGTTCGAGCTCGCCAAGGCGCGTGACCGGGCGCACATTCTGCTCGGGCTGGTGGTCGCCGTCACCAATCTCGACGAAGTGGTGCGGATCATCCGCGGGTCGGCGAGCCCCGCCGAGGCGCGCGACAAGTTGGGCGCGCGCGAATGGCCGGTCTCCGAGATTGCGCAATATATTGCGCTGGTCGAGGCGGTCGAAGATGCGGACGCCATTACCGGCGACAGCTACCGGCTGTCCGACGTTCAGGTCCGCGCGATCCTCGATCTGCGACTCCATCGCCTCACCGCGCTCGGTCGCGACGAGATTGGCGACGAACTCAAGACGCTGGCGGTGTCTATCGAGGAGCTGCTCGCCATTCTCGCCGACCGCGCCAAGCTCTATCACGTAATGCGCGAGGAACTGATTGCGGTTCGTGACGAGTTCGCGGTGCCGCGCCGCTCGGAGATCGTGGCCGCTGCCGACGGTATCGACGATGAAGACCTGCTCGAGCGGCAGGATATGGTCGTCACCGTTACGCTCGACGGGTATATCAAGCGCACCACGCTCGAGAGCTTTCGCGCGCAGAAGCGCGGCGGCAAGGGCCGCGCCGGGATGGCGACCAAAGATGAAGACGTCATCACCGAGCTGTTCGTGACGAGCACGCACACGCCGGTGCTGTTCTTCTCGACATTGGGCAAAGTTTACCGAATGAAAGTCTGGCGGCTGCC
>CBDUBW010000173.1:0-5505 GCA_965365485.1 uncultured Aquisediminimonas sp. | reverse complement strand
GAAGCGCGCACCAGTCTAGCTGATGCACGCGAGCGGCTGGCGGGCGTGCAGGCTGAGATCGAGGCCGCGCGCACCGCTGCTGCCGAGGCGCGGGCGCTACTCTTGCAAGCCGAGGCCGCCGAGCGCGGCGCGCAGCGTGACGAGGATCAGGCCGAAGCGGCCCTGGAACGCCTGGTCTTGCGCGCCAAGGAGTTCGGGACGGTGCTGGCTCGGACCGCGTCCGAACTTGCCGAGGCGGAAGGCGAGGCGGAGGGAGCTCGCGCAACCCGCGCGGCGCTGCCTGATGATAGCCTCACGGCTGGCGAAGTCGCGAGCCTCCAGGTCGCGAGCGAAGCTGCGCGCGCGGCTTTGGCGCAGGCGCGGATGGCAGCCGATGCCCTCACCCGTGACATCGCCTCGGGCCGCGAACGACGTGATGCGGCGCTGGCCGAGGCCAAGGCCTGGAAGCAGCGTAGCGGCGAAGCGGCAGCCCGCATCGCGGAAATGACCCGGCGCGCGGCTGCCGCGGAGACCGAGGCGGAAGCACTTGCAGATGCGCCCGCCCGACTTGCCGAAGCCTTGACGCAGGCCGAGGCCGAGAACGCGGCGTCCTCTGCCCGGGCGGCCGAGGCCGCCGCCGCCGAACGCGCCGCCGAAGCCGAATTGCGCGCGCACGAAGCCAAGGCGGCCGAACTTTCCGAAGCTCTTGCCGCGGCGCGTGAAGCCCGCGCCGGGGCGGCCGCTCGCGCGGAAAATCAGGATCTGCGCCGCGTCGAAATGGGCCGGGTGTCGGGTGAGCGCTTTGAGTGCTCGCCGCCGCTTCTGCCCGAAAAGGCCGGGTTCGCGTCGGACGATGTGGGCGAGGCCGGCATCGAATCTTCGCGCCACGAGCGACTGACTGCCGATCGCGAACGGATCGGCCCGGTCAATCTCGTCGCGGAGCAGGAGCTGAGCGAAATCGAGAGCGAACGCGAGACATCGCTGGTCGAGCGTGACGAACTGGCCGAGGCGGTGGCCCGGCTTCGCTCGTCGATCCACAGCCTCAACCGTGAAGGGCGCGCGCGGCTGCTTTCAGCCTTCGAGGCGGTCGATGCGCATTTCCGGCGGCTGTTCACCACCTTGTTCAACGGCGGGCAGGCGCACCTCGCGCTCATCGACAGCGACGATCCGCTCGAAGCCGGCCTCGAAATCTTCGCCCAGCCGCCGGGCAAGAAACTCGCTGCGTTGACCTTGCTTTCCGGCGGCGAACAGGCGCTGACCGCGGTTGCCCTGATCTTTGCTTTGTTCCTTACCAACCCCGCGCCGATCTGCGTTCTCGACGAAGTCGATGCGCCGCTCGACGACGCCAATATCGAACGCTTCTGCGACCTGCTCGACGCAATGACGCGCGAAACAGACACCCGCTACCTGATCGTCACTCACAACGCCGTCACCATGAGCCGCATGCACCGCCTGTTCGGCGTGACCATGATCGAACAGGGCGTTTCGCGCTTGGTAAGCGTCGATCTCAGGGGGGCGGAGGCGTTGCTGGCAGCCGAGTGATCAACTCACCCGCTTGATCCACACCACCTTGTCACGAACCTCGCTCTTGAACTGTGGCAGCGCGGCGATGAGTTGGGAGAGGCGCGAATAGCCGTAGCTGCGGGTATCGAATGACGAGCCTGCGTTGAGCCGTTTGCCGACGTCGCCCAGATTGGCGAAACCCTTCTCGTCCTTCTTCGCCGCCTTCCACGCTGCGGCCAGCGCCTTGAGCAGGTCCTCGTCGACCTGCTTTCCCTCATCCTTGTTGGCAGGCGCGGCGATCGGCTGCTCGGGTTCGCCGAGCTGGTCGGTGAAGATGAAACGGGTGCAGGCGTGCTGAAAGCTTTCGGGCGTCTTTTTTTCGCCGAAGCCGTAGACCGGCGTGCCATCCTGCCGGAGCCGCATCGCGAGCGGCATGAAATCGCTGTCCGACGACATCAGTCCGAAACCCCCGACGCGGCCGCTCGCGAGCAGGTCCATCGCATCGATGATCATGCGCATGTCGGTCGCGCTCTTGCCCTTGGTAACATCGAACTGCTGCTGCGGCTCGATGGCATATCGGTGCATCTTCTCTTTCCAGCCGTGGAGCGGCTTTTCCCAATTGGCATAAGCCCGCCGGATGTTGACCGTGCCCAGTTCGGCGAGGATCGCGAGCACTTCGTCGAAACGATCGGGCGAGGCGTTGTCGGCATCGATAAGCAGCGCGATGTTGGCGTTGGCGTCGGTCATGTCTTCCCCTCTGGATTGTCTGCTACCGGCTGGGCGGTTAGTTAGACACCCACTTATTTCGCGGAGCCTGTGATGTCCCCGATGACCGTCGATATTCCGCACAAGCTCGGCAAGGCGGGGGCGAAGGCGCGTATCGCGGGACGGATCGGTGAGGTCGACAGGCACTTGCCCGGCAATGCCACCGTCAAGTCGCGCTGGACGGGAGAATATCGCCTGCAGCTCGATATTTCGGCGCTCGGGCAGGAGGCGTCAGCCGGGATCGAGATCGAGGAGGCATTTGTCCGCGTGACGATGCTGCTGCCGCCGTTGCTGGCGATGATGGGCGGCGCGATCGAATCTGCGGTCAAGGCCAAGGGCGGCCAGCTCTTGCTCGGCGACAAATGATGCGGATCGCTTTCATGCCCTTTCCCGGCTTCACCCAGCTCGACATGACGGGGCCTGCGCAATTCCTTTCGCGCGTGCCCGGCGCGCAAGTCGATTATGTCTGGAAGACGCGCGGTCCGGTGCCAACCGATGCCGGCTTTGCGATTGTCCCGACCGCGACCTTCGACGACGTCCGGGAAACAGACCTTCTCTGCATCCCCGGCGGCGTCGGCGTCGCATCGGTGATGAACGATGAGGCCGCGATGGCCTGGGTGCGGCAGGTCGGCCAGCGCGCGAAATGGGTGACGAGCGTGTGCACCGGATCGCTCATCCTCGGTGCGGCGGGGCTGCTCAAGGGCTACAAGGCGACGACGCACTGGGCGTGGCACCATCACCTCGCGCGCTTCGGGGCCGAGCCGGTGGCGGCGCGCACCGTGATCGATCGCAATCGCGTCACCGGCGGCGGCGTGACAGCCGGCATCGATTTCGCATTGACCCTCATCGCGCACGTCACCAGCGAGGATGTGGCGCAGGCGCTGCAGCTCGGTTTCGAATATGATCCCGCCCCGCCGTTCGATTCCGGCAGCCCGGCAAAGGCAGGTGAAGCGGCGGTTTCGGCCTATCACGACCGGATGGCCAAACTCGCTCCGGGCCGCGAGGACGAATTGGTGGCCACGGCTGCACGACTCGGCTTTGCGAGCTAGGCGGCAGCATGGCCAGCCTCGCGCCCGCGCTTTTCGTTCCCGCTCAGCCGCCGCGAACGCGCGAGTGGGTGCCGGCATGGCGCGGCTTTTTCGGCGAGCGCATGCGCAATTCGCTGCATGGCTGGCCCGAATCGGCGTTCGATGAGTTTCACCGCCTTCGCAGCGTGATGGGCATCCGAGTCCACATCGCCACAGGCCCCGACATGATCCAGCGGGTGCTGCTCGATAACAAGGCGAACTACATCCGCCCGCGGCTGGCGCAGCGGGTGCTGGCGCCACTTCTCGGCAACGGCTTGCTGAGCTCGGAAGGAGAGGATTGGCGAAAGCAGCGCCGCATCGTCGCGCCGAGCTTCGCGCCGGGTGCGGTCGATCGGCTGACGGGCACGATCGCTCGCGTCGCGCAAGATCAGGTGGCCGACTGGCCGGGAAATGGTGAGCGGCTCGACATGGCGCGCGCCGCGACCGACGCGACGATGCGGATCATTGCCGACGCGCTGTTCGCCGGCGACCCGCGGCTGACCAGTGCCACGGCCGGGCGGCATATCGACAATCTGATCATGGCGGGTGGTCAGGCGCGCGTGACGATGATCCTCGGCATCCAAAACTTCGATCCGACGCCGATCATGCAACGCGCGCGCAAGGGGCGGCAATTCCTCCGCGAAACGCTGACGACTATGGTGCGCGAGCGCGGGCCGGGCGGGGGCGGCGACGATTTCTTCAGCGGGGTGATCCGCGCCTTGCACGATCAGTTTCCGGCGGAAGAGGCCGCAACGCTGGCGGTCGACAATGCCATCACTTTTTACGTCGCGGGGCACGAGACGACCGCGAACGCGCTTGCCTGGACGTCCTATCTTCTCGCCGCCCAGCCCGATTTGCAGGAAGAGGCGCGCGCGGAAGCGGTTGCCGCGCGCGACGGCGATGTCGCTACGCTGGCCGAGCGGGTGCCGTTGCTCAAGGCGATACTGGAAGAGACACTGCGGCTTTACCCCGCCGCGCCGCGGTTCGACCGCGAGGCGGTGGCGGACGATGATCTTGACGGGATAGCGATCCAGAAAGGCGATCTCGTCTCGCTCTGGCCGTGGGTGACGCACCGGCACAGGAGATTGTGGGACAATCCCGATGCGTTCGACCACAGCCGCTTCCTGCCGGAGAACCGCGGCAAGCTGCACCGCTTCCAGTATTTTCCCTTCGGTGGCGGACCGCGCGTCTGCGTCGGCGCGCGCTTCGCGACCGTCGAGGCGCTGATCATCCTGGCGCACTGGCTCGCTGCAAGGCGTTTCCGCCTGCCGCCGGGGTTCCGGCCCGATCCGGTGGGAACGGTAACACTGAGACCGCGCGGCGGCATGCCGTTGACCGTGGACGCGGTCTGAGCGCCGTTGGCGCCTATCCCCATGAAGACAGATTTCGACGTCATCATATTGGGCGCGGGCGCCGCCGGACTGATGTGCGCGGCAGAAGCGGGCCGCCGCGGCCGCCGCGTGCTGGTGATCGAACATGCCGAAAAGCCGGGCAAGAAGATCCTGATTTCGGGCGGTGGCCGATGCAACTTCACCAATATCCACGCTGCCGCCGATCGCTTCATCTCGGCCAATCCGCATTTCGCGAAATCCGCGCTGAGCCGCTACACGCCGCACGATTTCCTCGCGCTGGTCGAGCGCCACGGCATTGCCTGGCATGAAAAGACGCTGGGCCAGCTATTCTGCGACGGATCGGCACGGCAGATTGTCGACATGCTGCTTGCGGAGTGCGCGGGTGGTAGGGTCGAGATCGCGTGCAGCGAGACGATCCGGCAGGTCTCGCGCGGTCCTGAAAGGTTCGAGGTTACAACTGACCGAGGTGATATGTCCGCCCCGGCGCTGGTGATCGCAACCGGCGGACCTTCGATCCCGAAGATCGGGGGGTCGGACTTTGCGTACAGGCTGGCGCGTCAGTTCGGATTGAAGATCGTCGAGCCGCGGCCTGCACTCGTCCCGCTGACGCTCGCCGAAGGCGATGCGCTCTTCCGCGAGCTTGCCGGCGTCGCGACCGAGGTCGTGGCAGAGTGCGGGACGGGGCATTTTCGCGAGGCCGCCTTGTTCACCCACCGCGGCCTTTCCGGCCCCGCCATCCTGCAGATATCATCCTATTGGCGGCGCGGCGACCAAGTCTCGATCGATTTTCTGCCCGATGCGCAAGACGGCTGGCTCAGGCAGGCGAAACGGGACGAACC
>CBDUBW010000172.1:0-5532 GCA_965365485.1 uncultured Aquisediminimonas sp. | reverse complement strand
CCGTCGTCCTTGCGCTGGAAAGCGGCGTCGACGTGGTCGGCGCGTCGAGCCTTGCTGCCGGGCACAAGACCTTGATACCTGAACTGATCCAGCGCCTGCGCGACAAGGGCCGCAACGATATCAAGGTTATCGCCGGCGGCGTCATCCCCCCGCAGGATTATCAGTTCCTTCGCGACGCCGGGGTGCAGGGGATTTACGGGCCGGGGTCGAACGTCGTCGAGTGTGCGGCCGATGTGTTGCGTCTGCTCGGGCACAACATGCCGCCGGCGGACGAAATGCTTGAGGCGGCGGAGTAAGTGCAGCAAAGCCAATCGAGCTTCCTCGCGATCGCGGTGTTGATGTTCATCGCGGGCATCGGCATTCCCGTGATGGCGACGCTCAACTCGGGGCTCGGTCGCCAGATCGACAGCCCGGCAGCGGCAACCTTCATCCTCTATGCAGTCGGGCTGGCGATCTCGCTCGGCGTGATGATCGCGGCAGGCGGGCTCCCGGCGGCGGAGAAGTTCCGCGGCATCGGTCCGCATTTCTACATGGGCGCGATTTTCGTCGTCTTCTACATCCTTTCGATTACCTGGGCGGGGCCGAAGATCGGCATCGGCAACGCGGTCTTCTTCGTCCTGCTCGGCCAGCTGATCGCGACCGCGGTAATCGATCATTATGGGATTTGGGGCGCAGTGCAGTCTGCGATCACCTGGCGGCGCGTCGCGGGCATCGCGGTGATGGCGTTCGGCGTATATCTGGCGCGGAAGCCGGTGTGAAGCGCAGGTGGCAGCGTGAGTCAGACGATTATTCGTATAGGCGGAACGATCGTGATCTTGCTGACGCTTTGGCTTGCGATCGGCGCGTCGATAGCGATGGTGCAATGGTTCTTCTTCGAATTCATCATCCCAGAGGATGAATGGCTTCAGGGTGCTCGGTACGGTTACTTAATAGATTTGAGTGGGTGGGCCCTAATCTCGCTTCTTTTCCTTGGCGCTGTCAAAGCCTCTCGCTTTCTGTTTCAGCGGACGCAATCCATTCCAAAGGCGGATCAATGTTCAAGAAAATCCTGATCGCAAACCGCGGCGAAATCGCTTGCCGGATCATCAAGACCGCGCGCCGCATGGGCATCGCCACCGTCGCAGTCTATTCCGATGCCGATGCGCGCGCGCCGTTCGTGCGAATGGCGGATGAGGCGGTGCATATCGGGCCTTCTCCTGCCGCGCAGTCCTATCTGCTCGCCGAGAAGATCATCGCGGCGTGTAAGCAAACGGGCGCCGAGGCGGTGCACCCCGGATATGGCTTCCTCTCCGAACGCACCAGTTTTGCAGAGGCGCTGGCCGCGGAGGGGATCGCGTTTATCGGCCCGCCGGTCAACGCCATCGCCGCGATGGGCGACAAAATCGAATCGAAGAAGCTGGCGATGGAAGCGGGGGTCAACGTCGTCCCCGGCTTCGTCGGCGAGATCGACGATACCGAGCATGCCGTGCGCATCTCGGAGGAGATCGGCTATCCGGTGATGATGAAGGCCAGTGCGGGCGGCGGCGGCAAGGGGATGCGGCTGGCCTATTCCGAGCAGGACGTGCGCGAAGGCTTCGAAGCGACCAAGCGCGAGGGGCTGGCGAGCTTCGGCGACGACCGCGTCTTCATCGAAAAGTTCATCCTCAACCCGCGCCATATCGAAATCCAGGTTTTGGGCGATCAGCACGGCAACATCGTCTATCTCAACGAGCGCGAGTGCAGCATCCAGCGCCGCCACCAGAAGGTGGTCGAGGAAGCGCCGTCGCCCTTCGTCACGCCCAAGATGCGCAAGGCGATGGGCGAACAGTGCGTCGCGCTGGCGCGCGCGGTGGGATACTACAGTGCGGGGACGGTCGAGCTGATCGTCTCAGGCGCGGACCCGACCGGCGAGAGCTTCTACTTCCTCGAAATGAACACGCGGCTGCAGGTTGAGCATCCCGTCACCGAGTGCATTACCGGCGTCGACCTGGTCGAGCAGATGATCCGCGTTGCGGCAGGCGAGCCGCTCAGCTTCACGCAGGATGATGTGAAACTCGAAGGCTGGGCGATCGAAAACCGTATCTACGCCGAAGACCCGTATCGCGGTTTCCTGCCGAGCACGGGGCGCCTCGTTCGCTACCGCCCGCCCGTCCCCGGCTGGACAGGCGACATTCGCGGCGAAAACAACATCCGCGTCGATGACGGCGTCTATGAAGGCGGCGAAGTCAGCATGTTCTACGACCCCATGATCGCCAAGCTGGTGACGTGGGGGGAGACGCGCGACGAAGCCGCCGACCGCCAGATTGCGGCGCTCGATCGCTTCGAGATCGACGGCCTCGGCCACAATATCGACTTCGTCAGCGCGATCATGCAGCACCCGCGCTTTCGTTCGGGCGAGCTCACCACCGGTTTCATCGCCGAGGAATATCCCGACGGCTTCAAGGGCGCGAGAGCGAACGAGGATTTGACGCGCAAGCTGTGCGCGATCGCGGGTGTGATCGCCAAGCGCGATTCGGATCGTGCGCGCGGTGTCGATGGCCAGCTTGGTCACACGCTTCAGCCGGTCCGGCACTGGCAAGTCTCGCTCGACGCCGTCACGCACGACGTCCAGGTTCGTGACGGCAAGGTCCGCGTCGACGATGTCGAACTGCCGTTGGAGCTCGATTATATTCCCGGCGCGCGCCTCGTTCACGCAACCGGTGCGGGGGAGACGCTTGCGATCCGCGTCGCGCGCGCGGGCTCGGGCTTTCGCATGACGGCGCGGGGGGCGTCGCACATCGTTAAGGTGTTGCCCGCGCACGTTGCCCATCTCTCGCAATACATGATCGAGAAAATCCCGCCCGATCTCTCCAAATTCCTAATCTGCCCGATGCCGGGGCTTCTTACCCAGCTGCATGTCGGCGAGGGCGACAAAGTCGAGGCCGGTCAGCCGCTCGCGGTGGTCGAGGCGATGAAAATGGAAAACATTCTCCGCGCCGAGAAGTCGGGGACGGTGAAAGCGGTCAACGCCAAGCAGGGCGATAGCCTCGCGGTCGATGCCGTCATCCTCGAAATGGCGTGATTAGTCTCGGCAGACGTCGCCGCGCATCCACCCGAGGAATTTAAGCGCATTGTCGAAGAAGATGCCGCGCTTCTGCGCTTCGCTCAGATAGTCGGCCTCGCGGTAAGCCTCGATGGACAACGGTATGGCGTCGGGCCACGCCATTTGATCGCTGCCGAACATGATGCGATCTGCAAAGCCGCTCTCGACCAGGCGTCGGAGAAAGGCGTGGAAGGCCGGGCGATGCTCGTAATAATGGATCGCGCCAAGATCGAGATAGACGTTCGGGTAGCTGTTCATCAGCGCCTGCATGTTATCGGCGTAGGGAAAGCCGCCGTGCATCACCCAAAGCTTCAGCTTGGGGTGGCGGACAAGAACATCTTCGATAAGCAGCGGATCGCCCATCGCCGCCCGATGCTTGGGCGCGCCCATTTGCGTGATGCCCGGCGGGCCGCTTCCGATATGGTAGCCAACGGGCAAGCCCAGCTCCTCGGCGAGCGCCCAAAGCGGCTCGAGCCGGGGGTCGTCAGGGGCAATGCCGTTATACTGCGGGGCGACTTCGGCGATGGCGACGATTTCACCCGCGGCATGCTCGCGGCGGATTGCGTCAAGCTGTGCCTGAGTTGGAATGTCCGCGATGGCATAGCCTTTGCGCATGCGTGAAGGGTCTTGGGCGATCATCGCAGAGACGGCCTCCTTGCGGCCGCCAACAATGGCTGCGACGACGCCGCTCGTCGAGAGCCGATCGATCGTCAGGCGGCGATGGCTCGCAGCGTCGGTGGCCGGATTGGGCTTGCCGCTACCCGGTGTGGGAAGCTTTGCCGCAAGTCGCCCGTCTTGCTCATACGCATGGATGTGAACATCGATTATCGGGCGAGCCCCGCATTGGGGCAGAGCAGTCGCGGCCATCAGGGCGAGGGTTGCGCTCAAAGGCCGACCTCTTTCCGGATCTCGTCCGAATGTTGGCCGAGCGACGGCGCGAGACCCGGTTCGACCGAGCGAGCGGAATAACGCACCGGCGGGCGCATCTCACGAAACGGACCCTCGCTCGGATGCTCGCGCGTTCGGAAAAAGCCGGTGGCGGCGAGGTGCGGTTCTTCAGTGATTGCGTCGAGGTCGCGCGCTTCCATCACGGGGAAGTCATTGTCACGCAGCAATTGGAGCCATTCGCCAGTGGTTCGCGCCGGGGTGAGCTCCGCTACCCTCGCATAGACGCGCGTCATATTCGCCCAGCGCCCGGCCGCTGTGTCGAACGGCGGCGGCGTTAGGAAATCGGGATCGCCGAGAAGATCCATCATCTTGACGATATTGGTGTCGTTGTACGGCACGATGACGATGTGCCCGTCGCTGGTGGGAAAGGGCTGACGGTGCGGGTCAATCTGCCGCGCATAGCCGGCAGGCCCGATCGGCGGCTCGAAAACCGAATCGCACATGTGCTCGGTCATCATGAATGCCGTGAAGCATTCGAGCATCGGCACTTCGACATATTGCCCTTCGCCGGTCCGCATCTTGTGGATCAACGCGGCAAGCATCGCCTGTGCGGCATAGGTGCCTGCAACCTTGTCGGCGATCAACGAGGGGAAGAAGCGCGGCGCCGGGTTGCCGTCGACGCGGGCGAGCAGGCTCGTCGCCCCTGATGCGGCTTGGATGACATCGTCATAAGCGGGAAAATCGGCGTAGGGCCCGTCCTGCCCGAAGCCGACGAGGTGCGCATAGATGATATCGGGCTTGATCGCGCGAACGTCGTCAAAACCAAAGCCGAGCTTGCGAATGGCGCGGCCACGGACGTTGTGGACGAAAATGTCCGCGCCCTCGATGAGCTTGCGCAACACCGCGGCGTCATCGGACTGTTTGAGATCGAGCGTGATGGAGCGCTTGCCGCGATTCACGATCAAATGCGTGCCGCTCATTGCCGGATTGGTGCGCGAGCGCCCCATGAACCGCGGGGTATCGCCCTTGCCCGATTCGATCTTGATAACTTCGGCGCCCAGGTCGGCAAGCATTTGGGTGGCGTAGGGTCCGAAAATGACCGTCGTCAGGTCGACGATCTTTATCCCTTCAAGCATCATGCGCGGGCGTGTCTCCAAAGCCGTAAGCGCCATGCTGAGCGCCTTGCCGAGCGACGTCGAGGCTCAAAATTGCCAGGTCGTGGACTTCGCCGTCGAGATCGCGCACGTGATCGCGCAGCATCGCTTCACCGCGAAACCCCATTTCCTCGAATAGCTGGATCGCGCCGCGCTGGTCGGGCGTCATCCGCGCCATCAACTTTTCCGCGCCGCCATCGACGGCGTCGGCGAAGCAGTGCTGCAGAAGAACGCGTCCCAAGCCCTTCCCACGCATCTCCTCGGCGATGAGGATTCGCAGCTCGGCAACGTGCGGCGACCAGCCGAGTTCGTCACGGACGACAGCAGTGCTGCCGACGATTGTGTCGCCGTCGAGCGCGACAAGGCTGTCGATATCACCCTCTTCGATAGCCGTCATCCACGCCGCCAGCACCTTGGGGTGACGAATGT
>CBDUBW010000171.1:0-5537 GCA_965365485.1 uncultured Aquisediminimonas sp. | reverse complement strand
CGAATCACCGGACGCCGCAATGATGGAACCAATAGGGAACATTGTCAAGAGGAAATTGCATAGCAGCCGGGCGTTGAAATCCGCGCTAGCTGCTGAGCGTCACCAGCCAATCGTGAAAGATGCGGACCGGCTCGGTACGCAACGCCTTAGGACGGCAGGCGAACCAATAGCTGTAAGGGCTTTCGACATCGGCGTCGAAAATGCGGACAAGCCGTTCGTCGTGCGCATCCTGGAGATGGCTTTCGTGCATGAACGCAATGCCGAGCCCCTGCGCTGCGGCTTCGAGCATCAGCTGCCCCGAATCGAAATGGTCGGTGGCAGCAGGCTCGAGATCGGGGACGCCAAGCGCCTTGCGCCATTCCTCGAACGTTTCCGGCATGTCGCGGTGTATCAGGACGGTCATCTCGGAGACTTGCTCGATGTGCTTGATCGCATGAGGCCCCTGGAGGAGACGGCGCGCGCCGATCGCAAAGACCATATTGCGATCGAGCCGGCGCGCATAAAGCGCAGGATCGACATCGCGCGCGAGCGTAATCGCGGCATCCAACCCATCGCCCAAACGCGCGACATTGTGCGCCGCCGTATCGACATCGAGGTGAAGTGCTGGATGCGCCTCCCGCAATTTGGGCAAATGGGGGATCAGGCGTTGCGCGGCGAAAAGCGGTGGCACGCCAAGCCTGAGCCGCATCAACGGGCTGGGGCTTGTCAGCGATTCGATGGCGTCGGTCAGCGAATCGAGGATCGGACCGGCGGCTTCCATCAATTTTTCGCCAGCATCATTGAGAACGATGGCCTGGTGCCGCCGCTCGAAAAGGTCGCGACCGATGAAGCGTTCGAGCGCCTGGATGCGGCGGCTGAGCGCCGGCGACGACAGCGCCAGTTCCTCGGCAGCCGCCTTGACCGAACCCAGCCGCGCGACATGTACGAAAGCCTCCACCCCCGCCAATGACGGCAACCGTCGCATCGCAATTTACTCCCACACGATTGCACAAATTGCAATCACGTTTCGTCATTTCGCACTTGCAACATTTCATGCTGCAACGCAAATAGACCCTGCCTTTCAGGCATCCTCTCCTATCAAACTTTTACGGGCCGGTTCCTCGGGGAGCCGGCCCTTTTTTTGTTCGCCGCTCGCAACCTTTGCCGATCGTTCCTACTTGTGGCGACGGAAGGATAGATGATGGCGGATGTCGAGGGCGGAGCGGCGCGGTTGCAGGTTGCCAATGCGCGGCCGGAGGATAGCGGACAGGGATTGGCGCGGCTGCCGGGAAGCGTTTTCGCGGCGCTCAATCTTTCGCCTGGCGACGTCGTCGAGATCAAGGGCAAGCGCCTCACCCCCGCACGCGCCATCCAGCCTTATCCTGAGGACGAGAATCTCGATGTGGTGCGGCTCGACAGTCTGGCGCGAATCAACGCGCAGATCGGATCGGGTGAGTTCGTCGAGATCCGGAAAGCCGAATCGAAACCCGCGCAGCGTGTCGTCTTCGCGCCCGCGCAGCAGAATTTGCGCCTGCATGGCCCGGCCAATGCGCTCAAGCGCAACTTTGCAGGGCGACCGATGTCGGCGGGAGATATCGTCGCGACTGCGGGGCAGCAGCAGGTCGATCGTACCGATATGCCGCCGCAGCTTCGCCAGATGCTCGCGGCGCCTGCCTATGCGCTGCAGGAGGTTCGACTTGCGGTGGTCGAGACCATTCCGAAGGGATTCGTCCATATCGACGCCTCGACCGAGGTCGAGCTGCTTTCCGAATATGCCGAGCCCAAGGACGCCCGCCGCGCCGACGTGACCTATGACGATATCGGCGGCATGGCCGAGACCATCGATCAGCTGCGCGAGATGATCGAGCTGCCGCTACGCTATCCCCAACTGTTCGAACGACTGGGAGTCGATCCGCCCAAGGGGGTGCTGCTTCACGGCCCGCCGGGGACGGGCAAGACCCGCCTGGCGCGCGCGGTCGCCAATGAAAGCTCGGCCGAGTTTTTCCTGATCAACGGCCCCGAGATCATGGGATCGGGCTATGGCGAGAGCGAGAAGAAGCTGCGCGATGTCTTCGAGAAGGCGTCGAAGGCCGCGCCGAGCATCGTTTTCATCGACGAGATCGATTCGATCGCGCCCAAGCGCGGCAATGTCAGCGGCGAGGCCGAGAAGCGGCTGGTCGCGCAGTTGCTGACGCTGATGGACGGGCTCGAATCGCGTGCGAACCTTGTCGTCATCGCAGCGACCAACCGGCCCGAGGCGATCGACGAGGCGCTGCGACGTCCCGGTCGATTCGACCGCGAGATCGTCGTGGGCGTACCTGATGAGCGCGGACGGCGAGAAATTCTCGGCATTCACACCCGGGGCATGCCGCTCGACCACGTCGATCTCGGCGAACTCGCGCGCACGACCTATGGCTTTGTCGGCGCCGATCTCGCGGCGCTGACGCGAGAGGCGGCGATCGAGGCGGTGCGGCGGATCATGCCCAAACTCGATCTGTCGAGCGCGACGATCCCGCAGGAGGTGCTCGATTCGCTGAGTGTGACGCGCGACGATTTTCTTGCCGCGATCAAGCGCGTCCAGCCCTCGGCGATGCGCGAGGTGATGGTCGAGGTGCCCAATGTCCGCTGGGACGATGTCGGCGGCCTGGGCGATGCGCAGCGCAAGTTGCAGGAAGGCATCGAGCTTCCGCTCAAGAATCCCGACGCGTTCCGCAGGCTAGGCATCCGGCCGGCCAAGGGTTTTCTGCTCTACGGGCCACCGGGTACCGGAAAGACCCTGCTCGCCAAGGCGGTCGCGCGCGAGGCGGAGGCGAACTTCATCTCGGTGCGATCGTCCGACCTGCTGAGCAAATGGTATGGCGAGAGCGAGCAGCAGATCGCTCGCCTCTTCTCGCGGGCGCGGCAGGTGGCGCCGTGCGTCATCTTCATCGACGAGATGGACAGCCTCGTCCCCGCGCGCGGCGGTGGGCTGGGCGAGCCGCAAGTGACCGAACGCGTCGTCAACACCATCCTCGCCGAAATGGACGGGATCGAGGATCTGCAGAGCGTGGTGGTCGTCGGCGCGACCAACCGCCCCACTCTGATCGATCCTGCGCTGATGCGACCCGGGCGGCTTGACGAGCTGATCTACGTCAGTGTCCCCGATCAGGCAGGGCGGCGTCACATCCTCGGCATTCACACTAAAGACATGCCGCTGGCCGACGATGTCGATCTCGATGCGATCGCCGCCAGGACCGAGAATTTTACGGGCGCCGATCTCGAGGATCTGACGCGGCGCGCGGGACTCTCGGCATTGCGCCAATCGACCGCCGCCGACCGCGTGACTTCGGCGCATTTCGACGCAGCGCTCGAGGATACGCGCGCATCGGTGACGCCCGAGATGGAACGCGAATATGCGAACATGCATGCCAAGCTGAAGGCGGAAGCGATGAAGCCGTCGATCGGCTTTATCTCGCCAGGCATGGTCAGCTCTCGGGGGTCGAAGGTCTGAGCCGGGTCAGCGCATAGGGGATCATCAGTGCCATCACTGCCGCCGCGACGAGGAAGGGCAGCGGCCGCCAGAGTTCGTAAAGGCCGACGCCGAGCGTGGGACCGAGCAC
The DNA here is from genome assembly GCA_965365485.1 of uncultured Aquisediminimonas sp. Taxonomy (GTDB): domain Bacteria; phylum Pseudomonadota; class Alphaproteobacteria; order Sphingomonadales; family Sphingomonadaceae; genus Aquisediminimonas. The sequence continues at coordinate 1,959 of CBDUBW010000171.1, read as the reverse complement.
GAAACTGGCACCGTTGACCGAGGTCACTCGCCCGGCCACCGCGCCCTGCAGCGCGCGCCCGACCGCAAGTGAGGAGCCGGCGGTAAAGCTGGGGCGGGTGAAGCCAAAGCCTATAGAGGACAGCGCATAGGCGGTGGCGATGGTGTAGAGGCTCGCCGCCTGCGAGGTGAGCGCTAGCCCCGCTGCCGCCGCGATCAGCCCGACGACCATCATTTTGCGCGGCCCGAGATTGAGCGTCGGGATCAGACCCCATTGCACGAGCAGGGCCGCGCCCGCGCCGCACATCAGCACCAGCCCGATCGATTGCTGCGTCGCGATCTCGGTGACGGGTAGAGCGAGGCGATCGATGACAAGGAAGCCCATCGCCGCACCGGTCATCGCCTGGGCGTGGCCCATGATCAGCCCGGCGAGCATCCACGGCCAAATCCGCGGATCGCGCAAGGGGAGCGCGCCGCCGCCCCTTCCCTCGGTCGCTGCGGTAACGCTGCCGCCGGTTGGGGCGCCGCCGATAGAGGGGTATGAGACGGTGGCGCCGTGCGCGTCGGTTCCCGACGAGGGGTCGTCGGGCGGCAACCACCGCCACGCGGCGATCACAGTGAGCAATCCCAGCAGCGCGAAAACGATCGCCGGGCCGGACAGACCGATACCCGGCATCACGAGGTAGGGCGCGATGGCGGGTCCGAGGATCGTGCCTAGCCCGAAGGCCGATCCAAGCAGAGTCAGCGCCTTGACGCGTGTTTCCCGCGTCGTCCGCAGCGCGACGATTGCTTGCGCCGCGGGCGGCGCGGCCGAACCGAAGGTGCCGTAGATCATCCGCGCGGCGATGATCGCGACCATCGTCCAGATGGGCGCAATCCAGCCGTTGAGTCCGCCATAGAGGATGGCAGCGACCAGCGCGGTCGAGAAGGTAAAGCCCGAGATGCCGAGGATCACCATCGCCCGCCGACCCTGTCGATCCGATCGATTGGCCCAATAAGGCGCGGAAAACACCCAGAGCAGCGCCGAGACCGAGAAAATGGTGGCGATGATGCTGTCGGCGACGTTTAGTGAGCGGCCGATCGCGGGAAGCACCGACTGCAGCGCGGTATTGCCCGCGCCGGTGATCAGCATGACCATGAACAGCACAGCGAAATCGCGGTCGTGCGGTTTCGCCTCAGCCATTGCGCGACCAATCATAAGCGCGCTCGATGCGCGCGACGTCGACGGTGTAGTCGGTGTACCAGCGATCACGTCCGCGCTCGCGAATGCGCGCGTGTGCTGGGTGATCGCGCCAGGCTTTGGCGGTCTTGTCATCGGCCCAATAGCTGATGGTTATGCCAAGGCCATCGCTGCCGCGGGCCGATGCGAAACCCTTGTAGCCGGGCTGGTCGGCGGCAAGCTTTTCCATAGCCTCCGCCGCAATTGCGTACCCGGCATCGTCGTCAGCGGTACGGCGCGACGTGAAGATGACCGCGATCTGGCCAATGCGATCCGACTGCATCGCCGCACCGTTAGGCGGCTGCTGCGGAACCGCAAGCGCCCTGCGGCATTTTCCCTTGCCACCTCGCAAGTCCGCTGCGACATGCACCCCCTGCCCCAAATTCCGGGATTTTCGATGACATTCTCCCCCGCCGAAGCCAGTGCGACTGAGCGCAAACGCCTTCCTGGTCCGTGGCTGATGTTCTTCAAGGGCTTCATCAAGCACCCGGTGATGGTGGGATCGATCATCCCCTCTTCGGACGCGCTGATCGCCAAGATGCTGGCCCCGGTCGAATGGCGCGAGACAAAGCTGTTTGTCGAATATGGCCCGGGCGTTGGCACCTTCTGCCAGCAGATCCTCGACAAGTTGCCAGCCGATGCGACCTATATTGCGATCGATACCAACGCCGATTTCATCGCCTACCTATCGCACAAATTTACCGATTCGCGCTTCCGCCCGATCCTCGGCTCGGCCGCCGATGTCGAGGAGATCGTGCGCGA
>CBDUBW010000170.1:0-5546 GCA_965365485.1 uncultured Aquisediminimonas sp. | reverse complement strand
CCCATCACGATCCGCGTGAGCAGCGGCAATTGCTGGCCTGCGGTGTCGAATTGTTCGACGATGCGCGGGATGACGGCGATCATCAGCCCGGCGACGACTGCGACCGCGATGATTGCGAGCACAATCGGGTAAGCGATCGCGCCCAAAATCTTGCCGCGTATTTCCGACTGCCGCTCGAGCAATGCCGCGAGCCGTTCGAGGATCGCCGAAAGCGATCCCGCCTGCTCGCCCGCCGCCACCATCGCGCGGTAGAGCGGGGGGAAGCTTTTGCCTTCGCCTGCCATTGCCTCGGCCAAGCGGCGGCCTTCGAAGACGCCGCCGTGCACTGCCTCGACGACGCGTGCGGCGCGTGGTTTCTCGGTCTGGATGGCGATGGTCTTGAGTGCTTCCTCGAGCGGGCTGACCTGGACGAGCGTCGAGAGCTGGCGCGTGAAGAGCATCAGCTCGCGGCCATTGAGGCGGTTACGATCGAACAGCTTGGCCGACACCAGTGCCTTGCCGCGCGGGGCTGCGCCGCGCGCGCCATCGAGGCTGACGACGTAGAGCTTCTTCGCAATCAGCCCGGCGCGCGCTTCTTCCGGGCTCGGCGCGGCGACGCGGCCACGCCGCTCGCGCCCGGCAACATCGAGAGCGACAAAATCAAACTGGCTCATCGGCCACGTCCTGCCGCGAGATGCGCACCGCTTCCTCGGGCGTGGTTGCGCCTTCGGCCACCAGTCGGCGAGCTGCCGCCGCCAGCGGTTCGGATTGCGCAAAAGCGTGACGAGCGATGCGCAACTCATCGCCGCCTTCGTTGATCGCCGCGCGAATGGCGTCATCGACGCGGATCATCTCGAACACGCCGACGCGGCCCTTGTAGCCGGTATTGCCGCAGGCCGGGCAGCCCACAGCCTCGTAAATCGTCGCGCCCTCGGGCAGTCCGAGCAGCTTTGCGGCCGCCCCCGCAGGTACAGGTTTGCGGCATTCGGGACAAAGCCGTCGCACCAGCCGCTGCGCGACCACCGCACGCAGCGTCGAAGCGAGCAGGAACGGCTCGACCTTCATGTCGCGCATCCGGGTGATTGCGCCCGGCGCGTCGTTGGTGTGGACCGTCGAGAGCACGAGATGACCGGTGAGCGAGGCCTGCACCGCGATCTCCGCAGTCTCGCGGTCGCGGATTTCGCCGACCATAACGACGTCCGGGTCTTGCCGCAGGATCGCGCGCAGCCCCGCGGCGAAGGTCAGCCCTACCTTGGGGTTGACCTGCGTCTGGCCCACCCCATCCACTGCATATTCGACAGGGTCTTCCACAGTGAGGATATTGCGCGCGCCGTCGTTGAGCAGCTGAAGCGCGGCATAGAGGGTGGTCGTCTTGCCGGAGCCGGTCGGTCCGGTGACGAGAATGATGCCATTGGGTTCGGCGAGCGCCCCGTTGAGGACAGCAAACTGATCGGGCCGCATTCCCAGCGCATCGAGGCCGATACCGGCATTCTCCTTGTCGAGAATGCGCAGCACCACGCGCTCGCCGCCACGCGCGGGAAGGGTTGAAACGCGGACATCCAATTGCTTCCCGCCGAGCGTCAGCCCGATGCGCCCGTCCTGCGGCACGCGGCGCTCGGCGATGTCGAGCCGCGCCATCACCTTGATGCGGCTGACCAGCACCGGGGCGACATTGGGCGGCATGCGCAGCGTCTCGCGCAGCACGCCATCCTCGCGCATCCGAACGACGAGGCCGCTCTCATAGGGTTCGACGTGAATGTCGGAGACGCCGCGCCGCACCGCATCGGCGATGATGCCGTTGATCAGCCGGATCGCGGGCGCGTCATCGCCGGTATCGAGCAGATCCTCAGCGGTCGGAATGCCGCCCGCGAGCATGGCGAGATCGTCGCCTAGACCGAGTGAGCCCGCCGCCATCGCCGCCTGTTCGCGGTCGATCGCGTAGCGTTCGGAAAGCAGCTTGTCGAATGCAGCCTGGCTGACCTTCGACACTGCAAATGGGCGCGCAAGGAAGCGCCGCAGCTCGACCAGGATCGTCGGATCGGCGCCTTCACGAAGCGAAACCCGGGCGTCGTCGCTCAGCACCACGCCATGGCGCTGCGCGAAACCATAGGGAATCGCTGCGGGCGGAGCCTCGTCACTGGCAACCGCCAATTCTTCGACTTCCGCCGCGGGGTTCATGGTCGTGGTTCGCTCGGCGGAATATCGACCGGGCGAATCGGCTGGGTCGATTGCCGGACCTCGGGCACGATGACCTGCGGTTGCGCATTCGGATCGATCGGCACCGTCACGACGGGAAGCGGCGGGGGCGGTGGCGGCACGATGCCCATATAATCGCGCAGCAGCTCATCGATGCTGGGCTCTCGGTTCGGATTGGCGATCAGCTGCTGATCGCGGACATAATTATAGCGCCGCTCGGCGAAGGCACGCGAATCCTCCGATGTCTTGAGGATCGTCGGGCGGATGAAGACCATGAGGTTGGTCTTGTTGCGCGCGCGCGCCTTCGATCGAAACAGCGCGCCGAGTCCTGGAATATCGCCGAGCAGCGGGATTTTCTCGAGCGTCCGCCGCTCGTTATCGTCGAGCAGCCCGCCCAGCGCGATGATCTGGCCGTCATCGACCGTCACCGTCGTTTCGATCTCGCGCTTGTTGAGGATAAGGTCGGCGCTGTTGTTGGTCACCGGCCCCGCGATCGAACTGACCTCTTGCCGGATGAACAGCTTGATTGCGCCGCCCGCGTTGATCTGCGGCTTGACCTCCAGCTGGATGCCGACGTTCTGGCGCTGAACGGTGCGGAAGGCGTTCTCGAAATTGTCGCCCAGTCGCTCGCCGGTCGTGATCGGGATTTCCTGCCCGACGAGGATCTTCGCTTCCTGGTTGTCGAGCGTCAGCACCGAAGGGGTCGAGAGGATGTTCGACTTATTATCCTGCTGCACGGCGTTGAGGATGAGGCCAAATGCGCCGTTATCGCCGAGCCGGGTGCCGATGCCGCCGAAGCCGCCTGCGGCGCCGAGGATCGACGAGACCGCCGCCTGCGCAAGCTGATCGCTGGTCGCATTGCCGCTGGTTGTCGTGACTGTCGAACCATTGATCACCGTGGTTGTGCGATCGAGTTCACGCGCGCCGATCGCGCCCGCGATCGTCAGCAGATTGGGCGCGGTGTTCGAGAAGTTGGTCGCGGCGAAACCGGTATTGGTGCTGCCGATCAGGAACTGGACGCCAAGCCGTTTGGCGGCGGTGTCGGAAATCTCGATGATGATCGCTTCGACCAGCACCTGCTCGCGCCGCGTGTCGAGCTGGCGAATGACCTCGCCCAGCGTTCGCTGCATCTCCGCCGATGCCGAGATGATGATCGCGTTCGCGCCTTCGTAGCGCGCGATGACCGGTGCGGCCCGACCGTTGGACGCTGGGGCGGCGGTCACGCTCGGTGCGGCGGCAGGCTGTGCAGGTGTATTGCCGGTTGTAGGCGCCGGTGCAGACGGCGCAGCGGTCACGCTTTGGCCGACAAGCTGCTGAAGCACCGGCAAAAGCTTTTCCGCCTCGGCGTGCTTGAGGAATATGACGCGTATTTCCGCGCCGCTTTCGGCACGTTTGTCGAGGTCGCGCGCAATTGCGGCGAAGCGGGCGACGGTGCCGCGATCGCCGCGCAGCGCGATCGAATTGCTCGAATCGATCGCCACGACCGAAACCGGCGTCGGCGCGCCGCTGGTTTGACCGCCGGTGGCGAGCTGCTGGAGCGACGTCGCGATTTCGCGAGCGCCGGCGTTGCGCAAGGCGATCAACTCGGTCGCCGCGCCCTCGCTGTCGATGCGCTGGAGAAGCGTGCGGATGCGCCGGATATTATCGGCATAGTCGGCAACGACCAGGCTGTTGCCCGCGCGGTTGGCGGTCACCGATCCTTCGCGGCTTACCAAAGGCCGCAGAGTTTCGACCGCCGACGCGGCCTCGATCGAGCGCAGCCTGAAGACCTCGGTGACGAACTGGTTGCGTCCGGCGCCTGCGCTGCCGATCCGCCCCGGTTGCGTCGCGGCGCTATCGGCGGGCTGGATGCGATAGCCGTTCGCCGTCGGCACCGCGATCAGCCCGTTGGCGCGCAGCGTCGACAGGAACACTTCGAAATATTCGGAACGCGACAAAGGCCGGTCGGTCACGACCGAGACCTTGCCCTGAACGCGGCTGTCGATGATGAAGTTGCGACCGGTAACGCGCGCGGCGTCCTGGATGAAGGCGCGGACATCGGCGTCGCGCAGGTTGAGCGTCTGCTGCGACGCCAGTGGCGCAGCGAGCGCGAGCGCAATCGCGCTCAGTCCCCAGGCCAGCCTCATTGCGGCTGCCCCGGCTTGACGGTGATCGTGCGCCCGCCGCGTTCGACCTGAAGCTGCGGGCCGCTGCCCCCCGAAGGCAGACTGCCGAAATCGGTGATGTTTTGAACCGGCCTGCCATCGACCGCAATCAGCACATCGCCCGGTTCGAGGCCAGCTGCGCGAAAAGCAGTAGCGTCACCCTTCGGACTGAGCGTCAGCCCCGTGATCCGCGTGCCATCGAGACGCGGCACCATCGTCACCTGATCCTGAATATTCTGCGCCGTCATCGGGGTGCCGGGAAGCGGCGGGGCGACGCCGGTCGGGTTGGCGACCGGGGCCGCCACCGACTGATCGAGAAACAGCTGCTCATCGACGCCGCCGCGGTCGAGCACGATGTAATCGCCCGCGACCTGCTTCAACTTGACGCCCGGCACAATCTCATCGCCGACCGCGAAGCTCGATTGCACACCATCGGGCGTGGCGACGATCGCCGATCCGCGTCCGCTCGCATAATCGACGCGGGTGCCGAACAGTTTGAGCGCCAGCGATGTCACCGTTGCCTGCGCGCTGCTTGCGCCCGAGACGCGAAAGAACGGATCGAATCCGGGCGCGCCCTGCAACGCGGCGAGCGGGCGTGCGCCATACCATTTGCCGACAGGGCCGACCGGGGTCACGACCGTCCAGAACAGCCGCACGCCCTGCACCGCGAGCAGCAGCGCGAGCAGCCACCAGGCAATGCGATAACTATCGATCCTGCTTGCCCTGACCCGCGCGGGCAAAACCAAACGCACCATTTCCACCCCGGACTGCGGCACAAACCGGCTCTATGCCGCACGAATCGGCGAAGCGCGATTCAATTTCATCCGCAAGGCCGGGCGTTTGCGTCAGCCATGTTACAAGAAGGTGACAGCTGGGCGCCTAGCGGTGGCGGATATTGGCCGGGCGGCCGCGCTTACCCCGCGCGGGGCGGCGTGGCTTCACCAACGCGCCGCTATCGTGCGGCAAGGCGAATTTGAGCGCACCCGAGATCGGATCGGCCTCCGCAAGCCGAAGCTCGAGCCGTTGGCCGGGCCGATACTGTGTTTGCGAATGCTCGCCTTCCAGCGTCTGGCTGGCTTCATCGTAACGGAAATACTCGTCGCCCAGCGTCGAGACCGGAACCAGCCCGTCGCCGCCCAGCCCTTCGACGGTCGCAAAAAAGCCGAAGTTGGTGACGCCGGTGATCCGCGTCTCGACGATCTGCCCGACGCGTTCGGCGAGGAAAGC
>CBDUBW010000169.1:0-5546 GCA_965365485.1 uncultured Aquisediminimonas sp. | reverse complement strand
AGCGCGATATCGGGATCGGCCTTGCTCAGCCGGTGCGCGGTCTCGGCGTCGGGCGCAATGCCGACGGTCTCGAAACCGCGTTCCGCAAGCATATACTTGAGGTTCAGCGCGACGAGTATCTCATCTTCGACGATAAGGACCTTGGACGCCATAATGCCCCGTTAAAACGAAAAACTAATTCAGGTTACTGCGGCGTAACGGGACATCGCGAAGGATGTTCCCATAAATGTTGCACCTGCGTGACGGCGCGGGCATGGGCGTGGCGTGTCGGCAACACTTGCCATCATCGGATCGGCTCTTGCCATGACGGCGATCGTCGCCGTGCGCTACATGATCGCGAGCGGCGGCTTCGCCCTGGCGACGCGCTTCAAGCGGCCGGGCCTCTATGTCGGCCTTGACCCGCAAATCCGCAAGGAGATCGGCTGGAGCCTGGCATCGGCTGCCATCTACGGCATTCCCGCAGGCGTCGTCGCCTGGGGCTGGAACAACCGCGGCTGGACGCTGATCTACAGCGATCTCGACGCTTGGCCCTTATGGTGGTGGCCGTTGTCGGTGTTCATCACGCTCTTTCTGCACGACAGCTGGTTCTATTGGACGCACCGCTGGATGCATCGCCCAACCCCGTTTCGCATCGCCCACGCCGTTCATCATGCGAGCCGCCCGCCCACCGCGTGGGCAGCGATGGCCTTCCATCCCTGGGAAGCGCTGACCGGCGCTGTTTTCATTCCATTGATCGTATTTATCGTTCCGCTTCACGTCTCCGCTTTGGCGACTGTGCTGACGATCATGACGGTGATGGGCGTTACCAATCATATGGGGTGGGAGATGTTTCCGCGGGGCTTGGTTAACGGACCATTAGGAAAGTGGCTGATAACCGCGACGCATCATCAACGACATCACGAGCAGTATCGGGGGAATTATGGGCTTTATTTTCGCTTCTGGGACCGGCTTTGCGGCACGGACCTTGGGCTTGCGACTTGGGGCCTCTGTGCTTTCACTGGGCCTGCTCACAGGCGCGGCGCTTCCTGAAAACGCGACGCTCGATGTGTCGATCGGCGGGCTGCGCTCGACCAAGGGCAATGTTTTGATTTGCCTGACCACGCGCGCCAAGCACTTTCCCAATTGCGCGAAAGACCCCACCGCCTATCGCCGCACCGTGTCGGCGGCGCAGGCCTCTCACGTCAGCTTCAGCCAGGTCGCGCCAGGCAGCTATGCGATCGCGCTGATCCATGACGAGAACGCCAACGGCAAGCTCGATACTAGCCTGATCATCCCGAAAGAAGGCTTCGGCTTTTCGCGCAACCCCGCCATCGCCTTCGGTCCGCCCAAATTCGGAGCGGCGCGCTTCACCGTCGCCAGCGGCGAAAGCGTGCAGGCCGTCAAGATGAAATATATGCTCTGAGGGCGTTCGAGCGCCTGACGGAACATAGCCCCGGTTTTGCGGTTTGGGGGCGGGTTACAGGGAGACAATCATTGCGCACAGCCTTCATCGCGGCGCTCGCCGTATTCGCCGCCACGCCTGCGCTCGCGCAAGAAGGGGTGATCAATCCCGATGGAGACAGCTTCACGATCGGCGTCGGCGCGGCAACCGTACCGCGCTATGAAGGTGCCGACGACAATACCATCGTTCCCGCCGCCGCTATTCGCGGTAGCTTCAACGGCATCAAATTCTCTACCGCGGGGACGACACTCTACACAGATCTGATCCCCGCCGGGGATGACGGCGTCGATGTGATCCTGGGACCCGTCGGCCATGTCGGTCTCAATCGCACCAGCCGCAAGCGCACCCGCGATCCGCAGATCGTCGCGCTCGGCAAGATCGATACCGCAATCGAGCTCGGCGCAGACTTCGGCCTCGCCAAAACAGGCGTGATCACTTCGGATTTCGACACTCTGTCACTCGACGTCGCAGTGCTGCATGATGTCACCAACACGCATGACAGCCTGATCATCACGCCCACGCTCAGCTACGGCACGCCGCTCAGCACCAAAGTCTATGTCGGGATTTCGGCTTCGGCCAACCATGTCGGCAAAGGCTATGGCCTGACCTATTTCGGCGTCACGCCCGCGCAGAGTGTCGCCAGCGGCCTCCCCACCTACAATCCGGGTGCTGGCTGGAAAGATGTCAATTTTGGCGCGCTCGCCAACTTTTCGCTGACCGGCGACTTGACGCGCGGCCTCTCGCTGTTCGCGATTGCCAATTATCAGAAGTTTCTGCGTGAGTTCAAACGCTCGCCGGTGGTTCGCGACTCGAGCCAGTTCTACGGCGCGGTCGGGATCGCCTATACATTCTGACGCGACCGACGTGACAGATGCGCGCGGCGGCGCTAGGGCTGCTGCGCATATGAAGGAAATTGTAACCCGCTAAACGGCTCGCGAGCATCGAAGCTCGCCGCCGCATCGCTCGTCCGCCGTTCCGGCGGATGTTCGCGCAATGCCAATGCGGGCAATTTCAATGAACATTTCCAAATACGAACAGCGCGTGCTCCACGCGCTGGCACTCGGCGGACGGATCGTCCACCGCCGCGATCAGGATGGAGCCATCACCGAGGTCGATTGCCTCAGCCGGGAGGGCTGGCGGCTTGACGATTGTAGTCTATCGCTCTTTCGCAAGCTCAAGCGGCGGCGGCTGATCGGCTCGGTAGGGGGCCAGCCCTATCGCATCACGCGAGAAGGACTGGCAGCGGTGCGGGCGCAACTCGACCAGCGCTAGGCCGGGCACTCACGCCGGCTGCGTCACGGTGCCGGGGACCGGAAGCCGGTTTCCGGCCGACGCGGCGCGCTTCGCGCCTTTCGCGAGTTCCTTGCGAAGCGCGCGGACATAATGATCGAAATCAAGCTGAATCGTGTGCCGCCGCGCTGTGTAGTAGCCGCCGGTATAATAATCCTCGTCGGCGGCGATGATCCGCTTCATCTCGTCGGGCGGCGGCGGCAGATACTGTCCCGCGAGAAAAGCGGCGACGAGCTTGCTCTGCTGCTCGGCGAAGTTGACCAGCGTCGGAAGCGGCTGCGCCAGCCCCATATAGAACAGGTCGGATACCCCCGGTTTCATGATCCGCTTGAACAGAGGCGGCGGGCGATTGTCGCTATCGGCCTTGAGTTCGGGATCATCGAAGAAGGGAAACGAGATGTCGTAGCCCGTCGCCCAGATGATCGCATCCAGCTGCTCGCGCGTTCCGTCGGTGAAGATCACGCAATCGCCATCGAGTCGGTCGATGCCGGGCTTCATCGTCAGATCGCCCGAGCCCGCGCGTAGCAGGAACTCGCCCGAGACGGTGCCATGGCTTTCAAACGGCCCGATGTTCGGTTCGGGCAGGCCGTAATCGCTCATCCGACCCACCAGTGACTTGACCATCCGCCCGCCGAGCCACTGCCGCACGCTCTTGGGCATCCATGCCGGCGCCGGGTTCTTGTCGAGCGGCTGGCCGCGATAATATTTGGGGAAGATCCAGACGCCGCGCCGTGCCGACACGAACAGCTTTTCGGCGATCGGCCGCTGCGACAGCTCGGATGCGATATCCATCGCGCTGTTGCCCATGCCGACGACGAGCACGCGCTTGCCGACGCAATCGATCGGTTCGAATGGCGACCGGTAGGCATGGCTGTGGATCTGCGGCCCTTCAAACGTTCCCGGATAGCTGGGTATCCGCGCCGCCCAGTGATGGCCGTTCGCCACCACCAGCACGTCGTAACGGCAGGTTTCGCCGCTCGAGAGCGCGATATCCCACCCACCGCCTTCGCGTCGCGTCGCCTTCTCGACGCGCGTGTTGAAACGGATGTGCCGGCGGAGATCGAAATCATCGACATAATCGCGGAAGTAGGCGAGCAGCTGGGAGTGATGCGGATAATCGGGCCATTCGTCGGGAACCGGAAAGTCCTCGAAGGCCAGCCGCCATTTGGAAGTATCGATGTGGAGGCTGGTGTAGCAGGCCGACATCCGGTTGGGATTGTCGAAATACCAATTGCCGCCGATATCGTCCGATGCTTCGTAGATGGTGAAGGGAATGCCGTAATCGGCCAGCCGCTTGGCGGTAGTGAAGCCCGAACAGCCCGCGCCGATGATGCAAACTCTGGGTAGCGTCATGCTCTGCCTCTTACCGTGTCGGCGCTGGACTATCCGCAAGGCCCATCCTAATGTCCAGCCATCCCCGGGGAGTCATGTGACTGAGAGGCGGGCGTAACGCCCCGCGACCCGCTGAACCTGATCCCGTTAGCGCGGGCGTAGGGAGGGAGTGCGCCGCACCTCCTCCCATAAAGGAGACGAGCATGGCCGACATTCCCGCAAAATTCGAAATCGGCGTCACCACGGGCCCGATCCGCGGCAGCCGCAAGGTGCATGTCGGCCCCAGGCGCGTCGCGATGCGCGAGATCGATCTGGCGGGCGGCGAGCCCAGCGTCCGCGTTTACGACACGTCCGGCCCCTACACCGACCCCGAGACGATCATCGACATCGCGCTCGGTCTGCCCGAGGTCCGCCGTGACTGGATCCGCGCGCGCGGCGATGTCGAGGAAGTGCCGCAGCGCGAAGTCCGGCCCGAAGACAACGGCCAGCTCGGCCCCGATCGCAGCGGCGGCGTCGAGCCGTTCGGCCATGTCCGCCAGAAGGTGCTGCGCGCCAAACCCGGCATGAACGTCAGCCAGATGCACTATGCCCGCAAAGGCATCATCACCCCCGAGATGGAATATGTCGCGGAGCGCGAGAATCTCGGACGCGAGCGCCTCGCCGAATATGTCCGCGACGGGCAGGATTTCGGCGCGAGCATCCCCGATTACGTCACGCCGGAGTTCGTCCGCGATGAAGTCGCGCGCGGCCGCGCGATCATCCCGTCGAACATCAACCACCCCGAATCCGAGCCGATGGCGATCGGCCGCAACTTCCTCGTCAAGATCAACGCCAATATCGGCAACAGCGCGGTCGCATCCTCGGTCGCCGAGGAAGTCGACAAGATGGTCTGGAGCATCCGCTGGGGTGCCGACACCGTCATGGACCTTTCCACCGGCCGCAACATCCACGACACCCGCGAATGGATCATCCGTAATTCGCCCGTCCCCATCGGCACCGTGCCGATCTACCAGGCGCTCGAGAAGGTCGGCGGCATCGCCGAGGATCTGACCTGGGAAATCTTCCGCGATACGCTGATCGAGCAGGCCGAACAGGGCGTCGATTATTTCACCATCCACGCGGGCGTCCGCCTGCCCTATGTTCCGCTCGCCGCCAAGCGCGTCACCGGCATCGTTTCGCGCGGCGGCAGCATCATGGCAAAATGGTGCCTCGCGCATCACAAGGAGAGCTTCCTCTACGAACGCTTCGACGAGATCACCGAGATCATGAAGGCCTACGACATCGCCTATTCGCTGGGCGACGGCCTGCGCCCCGGCAGCATCGCCGACGCCAACGACGAGGCGCAGTTCGCCGAGCTCTACACGCTGGGCGAGCTGACCAAGCGCGCCTGGGCGCAGGACGTGCAGGTGATGATCGAAGGCCCCGGCCATGTGCCGATGCACAAGATCAAGGAGAATATGGACAAGCAGCTGGAAGCGTGCGG